>NZ_CP027727.1:315639-631278 GCF_003851685.1 Pseudomonas sp. R5-89-07
CGAAGCGGTAGCGATTGGTTGCGTTGACGTTGGCCAGCACTGACAACGCGCCTTCACCCTGGGTGCCGCGCACCAAGGCTTCGTTGGCGAATATCGATTGGTCGCGCAGGTCTACGATAGGCTGGTAGGCGAAAGCAAAATCGAACCCAAGAGGCTCGCTTTGCTGGCAACCCACGCAACGCTGGTTGGGCGAGGTGAGTGAAAGGGGAAAGTCGGTCACGGCGTATCCTCGCGAAAACAGAGTGCTACCTGGCGTATCTTAGGTGAGCCTTGGGGTTTATGCGTCGAAGCGCATCAACAGTAAGGTTGCGACATTTTTCAGAGCGAGGAATTCAAGTGGCTCAAAAACACGAAGAGGAAGAAAAGGTCCGTTTGGACAAGTGGTTGTGGGCCGCGCGGTTCTACAAAACCCGTGCCCTGGCCAAAGCCGCCATTGAGAGCGGCAAAGTGCACCATCGCGGTGAGCGCTGCAAGCCGGGGAAGGAGCCGCGTGTCGGCGACGAGTTTCAGATTCGTACAGGGTTCGATGAAAAGACCGTCGTGGTTCAAGCGCTTTCTGCCGTACGCCGTGGTGCGCCTGAAGCGCAGACGCTGTATGCGGAGACCGAAGCCAGCATTGCCAAGCGCGAGAACGCGGCGGCGATGCGCAAGGCGGGGGCTTCGGGTTTGACCACCGACGGCAAGCCGAGCAAGAAGCAGCGGCGTGATTTGTTCAAGTTTCGCGGCAGTGGCAATGACGATTGATTACGCCAGTCTCCAGTACAAAGAAGATCAAAATGTGGGAGGGGGTTTGCCCCCGATAGCGCTGGATCAGTCAGCTTATATGTAGCTGACTTACCGCAATCGGGAGCAAGCCCCCCCCCACATTTAGCCTGCGGTGTTAAGGGTTTGTGCGCATCACACTCAGTCGCCCGATTACCGGCAATCTGCCGAGCAACCCGAAGACCGGCGCTGTTACTCGCAACAGCAACCCCGACACCTTCGCCGCAAACGGTGTGTAATAACCCCAGCCCAATGCCAACAGCGCCAGCAAGACCCCGCCGATGTAATCGTCCTGCCCCCAATGCGCGCCTGCTACCAGGCGCGGCATCATGAACAGCAGCGCCAGGCCCCAAATCACCAGCGCCTGGCCGATGCGCTTGGTGAAGACGGTCATGAACATCGCCCAGATCAACAAAACCGAAGCATGATCACCAGGGAAGCTCTGGCTCGAACGGTCTTTCAATTCCCAGGTTTTCTCCAGCCCAGGGAAAAAATCACTCATCTGAACCGCGCCACCGATCACCATGGACGGGCTGCTGTGCTGCCAACCCATCTGCGCCGCGAGCTTGGAAAACAGCATGCGGATAAACAGCAGCAACAGGAGAATGCCGAGGAAGCCAAAAAACGCCTGGCGCACCTGCACGGCCTTGAAGACCCAGTCGCCGCGTATCAACAGTGCCAGCAGAATTATCCCGACAACGGCATCAAACGGCCGCAGGCTCGCCACGGCCCATACATGCAACCAGGTGGAGCTGCTCGCCAGCGGGTCATTGAGCAGATGGAACAGCCACTCGTCGAAAATCACACACAGCATCTGGCCCGTGGGCCACAGCCAAAAACACAGCAGCCCGATGGCGAGTAGATTGCAAAGAGCCCATCGCCGGAGGTTCCAGTTCGCTTGGAACAAACCCGGATTGTTCATAAACTGTTCCTCATCGCTCTATTAACTCCTTGTTTCAGGAGAAACCGCACCAATATGGTGCTAAAGCGTTTAATTTTATAAACGTTGTAATCATTTTGTCATCACTTCAGATACCCAGACCTATGACTGATCTACCGGATACCGACTTCACCCAACGCTTTATCTTTGACGAGAACGACGCCCGCGGCGAACTGGTTTCGTTGGAGCTCAGCTATGCCGAAGTCCTGGCCAAACACGCGTATCCAGAGCCGGTCGCGCAATTGCTCGGTGAGTTGATGGCGGCGGCTGCGCTGCTGGTGGGCACGATGAAATTCGATGGCTTGCTGATCCTGCAGGCGCGTTCCGAAGGTCCGATCCCGATGCTGATGATCGAGTGTTCCAGCGAGCGTGAAATTCGTGGCCTGGCCCGTTATGACGTCGAGCGGATTACACCGGACGCCACATTTTCCGAGCTGATGGCCGATGGCGTGTTGGCGATTACCGTTGACCCCACTGAGGGCCAGCGCTACCAGGGTATCGTTGACCTCGACGGTGAGACCTTGGCGGACTGCTTTACCAACTATTTCGTAATGTCCCAGCAAGTCGGCACCAAGTTCTGGCTCAATGCTGACGGCAAGCGCGCGCGCGGCCTGTTGTTGCAGCAATTGCCGGCCGACCGAATCAAGGATGAGGATGAACGCACTGATAGCTGGCGCAAGCTGACCGCCCTGGCTGGCACCTTGACCGCTGAAGAATTGCTGGCCCTGAACAACGAGACCATTTTGCACCGCTTGTACCACGAAGAAGCCGTGCGCCTGTTCGACGAACAGTCCCTGCGCTTCAATTGCAGCTGCTCCCGCGAGCGCTCAGCTAACGCCCTGGTGAGCCTGGGCCTGGAGGATGCGCAAAATCTGGTGGTGGAACACGGCGGTCATATCGAGATCGATTGCCAGTTCTGTAACGAGCGTTATCTGTTCGATGCTGCCGATGTCGCTCAATTATTCGCCGGCGCAGGCATTGACACCCCTTCCGACACCCGCCACTAAAACGTTTAAGCACAGGTAAATCACCTGACAAATGCCGAGATAGCGCTGTTCTGACGGGAGGGCCCTACTCTTTTTGGGCTTTTCTGGCATAATCCGGGCCACTTTTTTCGCGGTAGTAGTGCGCAACTTTCTACTACAAAACGTTTGGAGCACTCGGCCATAGGCCGACGGGGAACCTCATGACGCAAGCCAATAACGCCGTATACACCGATCTGAGTGTTGACGATCTGGTCAAAGAAGCCCTGCAGCGCGGTGAAGGCGTGCTTGCCGATACTGGCGCGCTGGTCGTAGAAACCGGTCACCGCACCGGTCGTTCGCCGGTCGATCGTTTCATCGTTGAAGAGCCGACCACCCAGGCCGCAATCGCCTGGGGCCCGATCAACCGCAAGTTCCCGGCCGACAAGTTCGATGCCCTCTGGGCTCGCGTCGAGGCTTTCAACAACGCGCAGGAACACTTCGTTTCCCACGTTCACGTAGGGGCTGCCGAAGACCACTACCTGGCCGTGAAAATGACCACCCAGACTGCCTGGCAGAACCTGTTCGGTCGTTGCCTGTTCATCAACCCGGCCCAGTACAACCCGGCCGGTCGTGAAGAGTGGCAAGTGCTCAACGTGGCCAACTTCGAGTGCGTGCCAGAGCGTGACGGCACCAACTCCGACGGTTGCGTGATCCTCAACTTCGCCCAGAAAAAAGTGCTGATCGCCGGCATGCGTTACGCCGGTGAAATGAAGAAAGCCATGTTCTCGGTGCAGAACTTCCTGCTGCCGGCCGCCGACGTGTTGCCGATGCACTGCGCCGCCAACATTGGTGAAGCAGGCGATGTAACCCTGTTCTTCGGCCTGTCCGGCACCGGCAAGACCACCCTGTCCGCCGACGAAAGCCGTTACCTGATCGGTGACGACGAGCACGGTTGGGGCGAAGGCGTGGTGTTCAATATCGAAGGCGGTTGCTATGCCAAGTGCATCGACCTGTCCGAGAAGAACGAGCCGGTTATCTGGAAAGCCATCAAGCACGGCGCCGTGCTGGAAAACGTCGTTATCGACGAGGCCAAGCATGCCGACTACGCCGATGTCAGCCTGACCCAGAACAGCCGCGCCGCCTACCCGCTGGAGCACGTCGCCAAACGTTCCGAGAAGAACCTGGGCGGCGAACCCAACGCGGTGATCTTCCTGACCTGCGACCTGACCGGCGTACTGCCGCCCGTGTCGATCCTCAGCGAAGAACAAGCGGCCTACCACTTCCTGTCCGGCTACACCGCCCTGGTGGGTTCGACCGAAATGGGCTCGGGCAGCGGCATCAAGTCGACCTTCTCCACCTGCTTCGGCGCACCGTTCTTCCCGCGCCCTGCCGGTGAATACGCTGAGCTGTTGATCAAGCGCATCCGCGGCTTCGGCTCCAAGGTTTACCTGGTCAACACCGGCTGGACCGGCGGCGGCTACGGCGTCGGCAAACGCTTCAACATTCCGACCACTCGCGGCGTGATCGCAGCGATCCAGAGCGGCGCGTTGATCGGTGCCGAAACCGAACACCTGGACACCATCAACCTCGACGTGCCATTGGCTGTACCGGGCGTTGAGACCGGCCTGTTGAACCCACGTAACACCTGGGCTGACAAGGCTGCCTACGATGAAGCGGCGAAGGCGTTGGCCGGGCTGTTCATCGAGAACTTCAAGAAGTTTGAAGTGAGCGATGCGATCAAGGCTGCGGGTCCTAAGTTGTAAGATTCAATTGCAGTGAAAAAGCCGCCTCCAGTAGGCGGCTTTTTTGTGTGCGGTGTCCGGCTTTGCTCAGGGTGAAAACCATGGACAGCCCGTTATACAGCTCGCCGGATTTGCGCAGAGCTAATGTGGGAGGGGGCTTGCCCCCGATTGCGGTTTTAAGGCCAAAAATTCGCTGGCTGACACACTGCTATCGGGGACAAGCCCCCTCCCACATTTGAACCTCAGCGTTCTTCAGGTCAGCTCAGGTTTTCCAGCGTCTGCGTGTCCCAGCTGTGGGTCTTGATCGCCAGGTAGAGCATGCCGATGGTCAGCGGGACCTTGTCGCCACGGCCCTTGGCCCTGCGTTTGAGAAACACATCAAACACTGGCGGGCTGAAGTAACGATAAGTGTCGAAGTCGCCCAGGTCGAGAGCGAACTCCTGCTCCAGCGCTTCCATGAGTTGCTTGGCCTCACTGCCGTCACAGCCCAGGTCGAAATTGAGTGAGGTTTGCAGGCGGATGGTCTTGTGTTTTGGCAGGCCGATTTCTTCGTGCAGCAGTTGCAGGAGTTGCTGCATGACCGGGTCTTCGGGGAAGTTGTGGGCGAGGTTCATGGTGGGCGCGCGCTGGAGTGGGTGACGGGGCTGGTTGCGTTGGAGGCGGTATTTTTTTCGAGTGATGAATAGCGCCAAGCCTATCAAGAATACAAAGACAGGTAGAAGAGGCATGCTAAGGATCACCGCTAAGTAGGGCAGTAGGAATGTCAAAATACGGGTGTCTACCGAGAAAGTTGAGGCCGCGCTATTTTCATTCAGCTACGGGTAACTTCTGTAGAGGGTTAAGCGGGTATTTGGAGCAGTTTGGGATGGGGATGTCGTAGTGTTTGGCGATTTCCTACACCCGTTTCCGGCGTCTGCGCATCAGCGTGAGGTGTTGCGGTACTTGGCAAGCACGGCTTCGCGGGTCGGCATCGGCTTGTCGACGTCGGCCGGTTGGGTCTAGAACCCCTCCAGGTGCAGGCTGGCCAGGTAGTTGGAACGGCGGATCTTGTAGTAGTGATCCTGTTTTTGCTCAAACGTCAGTTCGCTCATCGCAGCGTCCTCCTGGGTAGCAAGGCTTGATTGTAGCGCAATGCGTCTTCGGGTAGGCGTGATAAAAACCACGTCACATTTTGTATAAATACTCCGCCAGCAGGCTGAATTCAGCGTATGTTTCACCGCAAAATATTGTAGGGCGATTCCGCCCACTACTTAAAGGGAGTTAAGCATGGGTTTGCTTCGTGTCGCGTCGGCGATGTCATTGTGTGCGGTGGCTTTTTCTGTCCAGGCCGAGCAGTTGCCGATCGAGGTGCTGAGTGCGGTGGTCAAGGACCAGAAAATCGCCGACGCCGAGGTGCTGCTGCAACGCAACGGTGCGCAGAACGTGGTGGGCCGCACCAACGCTCAAGGGCAGGTGACGCTGACCAGCGAGGCGGCTGACGACGCCAGCAATCTTTTGATCATCAAAAAACCGGGGTATTCCAACCTGGTGGTGAAGTGCCCGTGCAAGGGCATGACCTACGCTATCAGCCCGGTAATGGAAAACCTTGACGGCCTGCGCGTGGTGTTGACCTGGGGCCAGACACCGGACGATCTTGACTCCCATATGATCTTCCCCGGCAACAATATCTACTTCGAGAACAAGACCGGCACCGACGCCGAGCTGGACGTGGATGACACCGACAGCTACGGCCCGGAAACCATCACCCTGCAGAAGAAGCACTATGGCGAAAGCTACGTTTACGCCGTGCATGACTACAGCAACGGCGGCAAGCCAGGTTCGCGACAGTTATCCAACAGTGAAGCCAAGGTGTTCGTGTACATGGGCCAATCGCTGGTGCGCACCTACTACGTGCCGAAAAACCGCAGCGGTAACCTGTGGACCGTGTTCCGCATGACCGGCAGTGGCGACTTCCAGGACATCAACACCTTCAGCGGCGTGACCGTGAATGCCGCAAATGTGCTGAACGAAGTCAAGCCGTTGCTGGATGACAGCGTTGCCGTCACCGCAGTGGTTGTCACCTCTTCCGCACAGGCTGATGCGAAGCGTCTGAACCTGCAGGGTGAAGCGGCCTACCAAGCTGGTAATCTGGATCAGGCGATTGAGCTGTTCCGTCAGGCCATTGAGCTGGATAACGGCTTCGGTAAAGCTTACGGCAACCTCGGCCTGGCGTATCAAAAGGCTGGCAGCACGGCCGAGTCGATCTGGGCCAACCGCAAAGCTATCGCCTTGGCCACGGGCGCCAATGCAGCAACCGTACGTGCGGGTGCCTACTACAACATTGCGCGGATCTACGAAGCGGCAGGGCAGTTTGCCGATGCGCTGCGTCACTACCAGTTGGCCAAGGAGCAGAAGGCCAATCCGGTGTATGACACGGCGATTGAGCGAGTGCGCAATCGCTGATCAGCAGCGACAAGCCTTCCTCCGACAACGCGCCCCAGTGGCGCGTTGTTTTTGTTTGGGTGATGGCTACAGGCGGGAGGCTGCATCCAGGTCCATCAGCCCCCGGCCATAGGCTTCGCTGTTGGCGTAGATGCCTGTTCGATTCGCTGTACTGAGCAGACGCTCACGAATTTGTTGCGGCGTCATTTCCGGAAAGCGGCTTTGCAAGGCCGCCAGGGCGCCACTGACCAAGGCGGCGGCCGGCGACGTGCCAGCGGTTGGTCCGTAGCTGCCGTCCTTGTTGGTGGTCAGTAGCCCTGCGCCACCGTCGCCCCCTGGCACCGCGATGCACCAGCGCGCGGCCAGACCGCAATAGTTGGATTTGAGATTGATCGCCGTGCCGTCGTTCTTGAGTGCCATGACGGCTATCCAGCCCTTCTCCAGCTCCGGCACCAACGCAGGCAGGCCAGGCTCGGCCAGCGGCTCACGCTTGACCTCGTTACCCGTTGAAAAAACAAACACGGCGCCTTCGGCCACCAGTTTTTTCGCCATGCCCAACGACTCACCCATCAGGCGTTCATAGATGGGAACCTCGTTGGTGTTGGCTTCGATGGGATTAGCCCATGAGTTGCTGAAAATGCGTGCGCCCTTGGTATAAGCGAGGTCCCAGGCCTGGGCTATTTCACTGTCAAAGTAGAACGGCTCTTTGTCATCACCGAATCGCATGGGGATCAGCTGGGCGTTGAAGGCAATGCCATGGATCCCCTGGTCATTCTTGTTTGCGGCGAGAATACCGGCCATCTGAGTGCCGTGGCCTTTAACATCGATGACGCCAGGCTGGTGTCGCACGAAGTCATAACCCGGGTCGTAGACGCGCCCGTAGAACTCGGGCAATTCAAGGTTGAGGCCTGAGTCGATCAGCGCAACCCTCACTCCCTGACCGGTGCCTCCCCGTGCGTAGAGCGAGGACGCCTTGACGATAGGCAGGGCTTTTTGCGCAAGGTATTCGGAGGATTCAAAGGGGCGGGTGTCCGGTTCGGCGGGCATCGGGGCGGGAGTGGACATGCAGCCCAGCAGCCACATGGGCAATGTGAACAAGATAAGGTGGTGCAGTGAGAACAGCGGCTTGGTGGGGTGGAATACTGGCATTCTCGACTCCTTGTCGGGGAAGGTGATCAAGCGTGCTACTGTCTGCGTTTTTGCGCGGGCTTGCTGGTTTTCTCTGTATCAGTTTGTAGCGTTTATCCCTGACCTATTCGCGATCGCTGATCTATGTTTTTTATTCTTTCAGCGGTCAATGGAGTGACAGCCTATGCACGACACCCTCCAGCAGGTCTTTGGTTATCCACAGTTTCGTTTGGGCCAGGAAGAAACGGTCAGCGCCGTGTTGGCCGGTCGTTCGGCGGCCGCTATTTTCCCCACCGGGTCGGGCAAGTCTCTGTGTTATCAGCTGTCAGCCGTACTGCTGCCGCACCTGACGCTGGTGGTGTCGCCGCTGTTGGCGCTGATGCAGGACCAACTGAGTTTCTTGCAGCGTCACGGCATCTCGGCGGGCAGTATCGATTCGGCTCAGAGCCGCGAGGACGCCAATGACGTGATGGCTCGCGCACGTTCGGGCGAATTGAAAATCCTGATGATTTCCGTGGAGCGTTTGAAAAACGAGCGTTTTCGCAACTTCCTACAAAGTGTGCAGATCTCGCTGTTGGTGGTGGATGAAGCGCACTGCATTTCCGAATGGGGCCACAACTTCCGTCCAGACTATCTGAAGCTGCCCGACTATCAGCGTCAGTTCCAGATCCCACAAGCGCTGCTGCTGACGGCTACGGCCACGCCCAAAGTGATTGCCGATATGCAGGCCAAATTTGCCATTGCGCCGCAGGATGTGATTACCACGGGCTTTTACCGGCCCAACCTCAACTTGCTGGTGGAACCGGTGAGTGGTGCTGACAAACGCCAGCGTCTCGTGCAATGGATGAGTGAGCGAGCCAACCAACCGAGCATCGTCTACGTCACCTTGCAAAAAACCGCCGAGCAGATCGCCGAGCACCTGAACCGCAACGGCATCCAGGCTGAGGCGTATCACGCCGGTTTGCCCCACGACAAACGCCAGGGCATCCAGCAGCGTTTCATGGGTGGGCGCTCCAATTGCATCGTTGCCACTATCGCGTTTGGCATGGGCATCGACAAAAGTGATATCCGTAACGTCGTACACTTCGACCTGCCCAAATCCATCGAAAACTATAGCCAGGAAATCGGCCGCGCCGGTCGTGACGGGCAGCCCTCCGACTGTCTGGTACTGGCCAATCGCGACAGTCTCAACGTGCTGGAAAACTTCGTGTACGGCGATACGCCAGAGCAGCAGGGCATTCGCCGCGTACTGGAAGAATTGCAGGCGGCGCGAGGCGAGGGGCAGTGGGAGTTCCTGCTGAGGTCGCTGTCGGACCACAGCAATATCCGTGAGTTGCCGCTCAAGACGCTGCTGGTGCAACTGGAACTCAAGGGTGTGATCGCGCCGCGCTACGCGTTCTATGCCGAGTACCGCTTCAAGTACCTGATCGAACCCGATGCCCTGCTGGCACGGTTTTCCGGAGAGCGGCAACAGTTTGTCGCGGCAATCATCCAGGTGTGCAAGCGTGCCAAGACCTGGGCGACCGTGGATTTCGATGCGCTCTACCAGCAGCAGAACGCCGAGCGCAGTCGTGTGGTGAAGGCTTTGGATTACTTCCAGGAGCAGGGCCTGATCGAACTGGAAAGCAAGCAGATGACCGAGGTCTACAGCTTGCTGAACACCGATTTCGACCCGCAGGTGTTGAGCGCCGAGTTATACACAGGCTTCAAGCAGCACGAGATGACGGAAGTGGCGCGGATTCACGCCATGCTCGACCTGTTCGCCACCGAGCAGTGCCTGGGGCAGCGCCTGGCGCGCTATTTCGGCGATGAAAATGCCCCCTTGCGCTGCGGGCATTGCTCGGTATGCCATGGGCAGGTTGCGCATCTGCCGGCGCCGCCGAGTTTGCCGGCGCTTGTGGATAAAAACTTCATGGGACTGTGCGGTGATTTTATCCACAGGCATTATGAGCACACCGGGCAATTGCCAGGGGCCGAACGGCTCACGCGCTTTCTGGGTGGGATCAGCGTGCCGCTGTTCACCAAGCTGAAGGCGCGAGGTATTCCCGGTTTCGCTGCGCTGGAGGATTACCCCTACACCGAGGTTTGTGAGTGGGCGGAAGTCCATTTGAATGACCTGTAAATTCTTTTCATAAGAGGTATTCATGCCTGACTCAGTGCCACAACGTGCCGAATACGCTCACTTCCAGACGATCATTACGCGCTGGCACGACAATGATGTGTATGGCCATGTGAACAACGTCACCTACTACAGCTTCTTCGACACGGCGGTGAATACCTACCTGATCGAACAGGGCGGGTTGGATATTCATGACGGGGCGGTGGTCGGGTTTGTAGTGAGCTCGGCCTGTGATTACTTCGCGTCGATTGCCTTTCCCGAACGCATTGAAATCGGCCTGCGGGTGGGCAAGTTGGGCAACAGTTCGGTGCAGTATGAGCTGGCGGTGTTCAAGGCGGGGGAAGACGAGGCCTGTGCGGCAGGGCGCTTTGTGCATGTGTTTGTGGACAGAGGGTCGAACCAGCCCGTGCCGATTCCCGGACAGCTTCGCGAAGCATTGCAGCGGTTGGTGATTTGACTGCGCACGAGAAGCAGCAGCCCAAAGTAACCTGTGGCGAGGGAGCTTGCTCCCGTTGGACTGCGCAGCAGTCCCATCGTTTGGGGCCGCTTCGCGGCCCTACGGGGAGCAAGCTCCCTCGCCACAGGTTCGGTGTTCGCCGTTAGCTGACTGGCATTATGGCCAGCCTGGCTACCACATTGCTGTGTTCAACAGCTCGCGTATATCAGTCGCGGTAACGATGCTTGTTCTTGCGATGCCCATAGGCATGGCCGCGGCCTGGGTGGCCATCGCGGTAGTAGCGACGGTCATCACGGTCACGCCCACGATAACGACGGTCATCGTCATCGCTCTTGTTGCCCATGTAGTTGCCCAGTGCGCCACCTGCGCCACCGCCGGCCGCTGAGCCGATCAGTGCGCCAGTGCTGCCGCCGACACTGCGGCCAACCACGTTGCCGCCGGCTGCGCCCAGTGCGCCGCCAATGGCTGCTTCGCCACGGCTGCGCTTGTCGGCGCCGACTGCACTACCGCCCGCGCCACCCAGCGCTGCGCCGATGGTCGAACCGGTGTTGCCGCCCAACTGCTGGCCGACAACCGAGCCTAGAACCCCGCCCAATGCGCCGCCCACACCGGCTTCGGTGGTGCCACCGGCCATGGCTGCGCCACTGACCAGGCCCAGGGACAACAAGAGAATCGAGGAGAACTTCATTCAGGGAAACCTCAAGGGGATGACGGCGCGATCCTGAGGTTGTATCGAGGCGCTGACAATCGAAATCCGACCGGCGGCAGGGGTTGTATACAATTTGCTAAGTTACTGTTTTGTATGGGGAACTTAAGTTGTTTTTACGGGTCTTTAGCTACTTCGGGACGGCCGCTTTTAGGTAAAAGCGGCCTTTTTTGTGCCTGCAGAATGTCTAGTGATAATGCGGGCCTCTTCGCGGGCAAGCCCGCTCCCACATTTTAAATGCGTTTCAAATGTGGGAGCCGCGGCAGTTCAGCAGACATAAGTCAGGCCGAGCGCGCCATGATCAATCCATTGTCACTCGCCGCTTCCAGACGAATCGCGACGAACTTCGACGTCGGCGTATGGCTACCGTCGCCGGTGCTTTCCAAGGGCACCAGAGGGTTCACTTCCGGATAGTAAGCAGCGGCCTGTCCAGCCGGAATATCGAACGCCAACAGAGTAAAGCCTTTGACGCGCCGCTCACGGCCGTCTTCCCACAGCGACACAATATCCGCCTTCTGCCCCGGCTTGAAGCCCAGGCGGATGATGTCGGCTTCATTGACGAACAGCACATCCCGTTGCCCTTTGACCCCGCGATAACGGTCGTCCAGGCCATAGATCGTGGTGTTGTACTGATCGTGGGAACGCATCGACTGCATGATCAGGTCCGGCACACGGCCTGTGGCGTGTGTGCGTTCGTGGATCAAGTCTTTGGGCAACACGTTCGGACGGAAGTTGGCGCGCCCCGACGGGGTGTTCCAGCGGCGCGCACCGGCGGAATTGCCTAGATAGAAGCCGCCGGGGTGTTTGATCTTCTCGTTGAAGTCCTTGAAGCCAGGAATGGTGTCGGCGATCAGGTCGCGGATGCGTCCGTAGTCGGCGATCAACCAGTTCCAATCCACGGGTTTGCTGCCCAGGGTCGCCGCGGCGATGCCCGCAAGGATTGCAGGCTCGGATTTCATCAGCGACGACAGCGGTTGCAGCTGGCCGTTGGAGCCGTGGACCATGCTGAACGAGTCTTCCACCGTCACGGCTTGCGGGCCGTCGGCCTGGATATCGATGTCGGTACGGCCCAGGCACGGCAGGATCAATGCATCTTTACCGTGCATCAGGTGGCTGCGGTTGAGCTTGGTGCTGATCTGCACGGTCAGGTCGCAGTTACGCAACGCTTCGAAGGTGCGGGTACTGTCCGGCGTGGCTTGGGCGAAGTTGCCGCCCAGGCCGATAAATACCTTGGAGCGGCCTTCGAGCATGGCGTGGATGGCTTCGACCACGTTGTGCCCATTGGTACGCGGCACCTGGAATTGGAAGCGGCGCTCCAGTGAGTCGAGGAACGCCACCGGTGGGCGTTCGTTGATACCCATGGTGCGGTCGCCCTGCACGTTACTGTGGCCGCGCACCGGACACAGGCCTGCACCTGGGCGGCCGATATTGCCGCGCAGCAGCATCAGGTTGGCGATTTCCTGGATGGTCGGCACCGAATGACGGTGTTGAGTGATGCCCATCGCCCAGCACATGATCACGTTCTTGCCTTTGGCGTACATGCGCGCGGCTTGTTCGATCTCCACCAGCGTCAGGCCGGACTGCTCGACGATTTCGTCCCACGAGGTGTCGTCGATCTGGCCCAGATAGTCCAGTACGTTAACGGTGTGTTCGTTGAGGAAGTCGTGATCGAACACTGCTTCCTTGCCTTCGGCCAGGGCCTGACGCTCCCACAGCAGCAGGAACTTGGCCATGCCGCGCAGGATGGCCATGTCGCCGCCCAGCGCCGGGCGAAAGTACGCGGTGTTGGTTGGCTTGTCGCCGTTGGTGAGCATTTCCAGCGGATGTTGCGGGTGCTGGAAGCGTTCCAGGCCACGTTCTTTCAGAGGGTTGATACACACCACCTGAGCGCCGCGCTTCACGGCTTCGCGCAGCGGCTCGAGCATGCGCGGGTGGTTGGTACCGGGGTTCTGGCCCCAGACGAAAATCGCGTCGGCATGTTCGAAGTCATCAAAGGTTACGGTGCCTTTGCCCACGCCCACACTCTGCGCCAGGGCCACGCCGCTGGCTTCGTGGCACATGTTCGAGCAGTCCGGGAAGTTGTTGGTGCCGTAGGCGCGCACGAACAGTTGATACAGGTACGCAGCTTCGTTGCTGGCGCGACCCGAGGTGTAGAACTCGGCCATGTCCGGGCTGGGCAGGGCATTGAGGTGCTTGCCGATCAGGTCGAACGCGGCTTCCCAACTGATGGACTGATAGCGGTCGGTCTCGGCGTTGTAGCGCATGGGCTCGGTGAGGCGGCCCTGGTACTCCAACCAGTAGTCGCTTTGTTCCAGCAGCGCGGTGACGCTGTGCTTGGCGAAGAACGCGGCGTCCACGCGGCGTTTGGTGGCTTCCCAGTTGACCGCCTTGGCGCCGTTTTCGCAGAACTTGACCATGCCGCTTTCCGGCGAGTCGCCCCAGGCGCAGCCCGGGCAGTCAAAGCCGCCGTTCTGGTTGGTCTTGAGCATCATGCGCAGGTTTTTCAGCGCGTTGTCGCTGGTCAGCCAGGCTTGCGCCACGCTGATCAACGCACCCCAGCCGCCTGCCGGGCCTTTGTAGGGCTTGTAGCGCGGGGTTGGGGTTTGGTCGGCTTGGTGGTGAAGGCTCATGGCTGGTACTCCATCGCAGGGCTGTAGACCCGCGGCGCGCTTTTCTGCGGCAGGTGGATGAGATTGAGGTTATGCCGACGTGCCCATTGCAGGGCAAGGCCGGTAGGCGACGACAGGCTGACCAGGGTCTGGATGCCTGCACGCAGGACTTTCTGGATCAATTCGAGGCTGCAGCGGCTGGTGACAATTGCCACGCCTCCGTCGGTCGGAATCTTTTGGCGGATCAGTGCGCCAATCAATTTATCCAGGGCGTTATGCCGGCCGATGTCTTCCCGGCCCATCACTAATTCGCCCTGGTCGTTCATGAACACCGCCGCATGCACCGCGCCGCTGTGTTGGCCCAAGGGCTGGAATGCACCGATGCGCTGGCGCAGGCCATCGAGCCATTCGGCGGGTGGCAAGGGTGCGCCGGGCAGCACCTGAAGGTCAGGCAACGCCTGCTCTACAGCCTCGACACCGCACAGGCCGCAGCCGCTGGTGCCCGCCAATTGGCGGCGCTGTTGCTTGAGGTTCCAGAATGCGCGGCTGGAAATTTGTACTTGCGCATACTGGGCGGAGCCTGAACCGCTGAGCTTCAGATCATAGATGTCGCTAACGTCGGTGATAATGCCGCTGCCCAGGCTGAAGCCGACGATGAAGTCTTCCAGGTCGGTCGGCGTCACCAGCATGACTGCCTGGCTGATGTCGTTATAGGCAATCGCCAACGCCACCTCTTCGGCCAGCGCAGTGCTGCCGACGTCGGTGTGTTCGAGGTTGCTGTATTGATAGCTGTGGCTGGCGGCGGGCGCGGGCGTTTCAAGGGCGGGCGCCGCGCAGGTTGGGCGCTTGGCGTTCATGGGGCAGTTACCACCGGCGGATTGATCAGTGTTCAGACTAGGCGCGACAAAGGGTCGCGTCTAATTGCCAGTATTGATCTATTGATAGATGGCGTCGATCAAGGTCCGGTTTTACGAAGTCAGGGGGTGCCGGAACCCAAATCCCTGGGACTGGTCTAGTCTTGGGCATCAGGAACTTAAACCCAAGGAGAGCGCACTATGAGTATTTTCAGCTTTATCAAAGAGGCCGGCGAAAAGATTGTCGACCTGTTGACGCCGGGTAACGCTAACGCGAGTGAGCAGTTGAAGGAGCATGTGAGCAAGGTGGGCCTGGGTAATCCAAACGTGCAGACCACGGTGGATGGCGACAAGGTCACTGTGACCGGTGAAGTGGCCACGCAGGAAGAGAAAGAGAAAATTCTGCTGGCATTGGGCAACATCGCCGGTGTGGCAAGCGTGGATGACCAGATCACCGTAACCGGCCCGGCAGTTACCGCTGCGCGTTTCGTTGTGGTGAAAAAGGGCGATACCCTCAGCGCGATTTCCCTGGCTGTGTACGGTAACGCCAACCAGTACAACAAGATTTTCGAAGCGAACAAGCCGCTGTTGTCGCACCCGGACAAAATCTACCCAGGCCAGACCCTGCGTATCCCTGAGTAATCCTCAGAACGAAATGTGGGGGGGCTTGCCCCCGATAGCGCTGGTCCAGTCGCTGATACTTGGCTGATCACCGCTATCGGGAGCAAGACCCCTCCCACGTGGGTTTAGAGTCCGGCAATGAGCTCTCGGTAATCCTCGACTGCCGCAAATTCAGCCGTGTCTTTCGGGCCCTTCTTACTGTCCGGCTCTTTCACTGCGAGCAAATGCCCCACACCGAAATCCCTGGCACTGCGCAGGATCGGCAAGGTGTCGTCGATAAACAGGCTACGGGCCGGGTCGAAGTGGATATCCGCTTGCAGCGCTTCCCAGAACTGCCGGTTTTCCTTGGGGAAACCGTAATCGTGGGAGCTGATCAGTTGCTCGAAGTACGGCGCCAACTCGATGCGCTCCAATTTCAATGACAAAGAATCACGATGTGCATTGGTGATCAGGATCACGCGCTTGCCGGCCTGTTTGATCGCCGCCAGAAAAGTATCGGCGTCCGGGCGCAGGGCGATCAGGTGGGCGGTCTCCAGCTTGAGTTCGCGCACCGGGATCTTCAGTTCGGTGCTCCAGAAATCCAGGCAATACCATTGCAGCTGTCCGGCGTTACGCTCGAACAGGGGCTGCAGTTCCATTTGCGCCATGGCGAGGCTCACGCCGTGCAGCTCGGCGTAGCGTTGCGGCAGGTGCTCCATCCAGAAGTGGTTGTCGTAGTGCAGGTCGAGCAAGGTGCCGTCCATGTCCAGCAGGACGGTGTCGATGGCGTGCCAGGGCAAAGAGGGCATGGGGCGTTCTCATGTAAGTAAAGATATCCGACACAGACAATCGGAAAAGCCACGGTATAGTAACCCGATCACGCCAAGGAGCCGTTTATGCGCCAGAAACCCACCGTCCTCGCCCGCGAAATAGTCGCCAGTAGCCGTTTGTTCCGCGTGGAGGAGGTGCAATTGCGCTTTTCCAATGGCGTTGAACGTACCTACGAGCGCCTGGTGGGCCGTGGTGCCGGTTACGGCGCAGTGATGATTGTCGCGATGATCGATGAAGACCATGCGTTGCTGGTGGAAGAGTACTGCGGTGGTACCGACGAGTATGAGTTGTCCTTGCCTAAAGGCTTGATCGAGCCCGGCGAGGATGTGCTGGCGGCGGCCGATCGCGAACTCAAGGAGGAAGCCGGCTATGGCGCACGCCAGTTGGAACACATCACCGAGCTTTCGCTGTCTCCCGGCTATATGAGCCAGAAAATCCAGGTGGTGCTGGCCACCGAGCTTTATGAAGAACGCCTGGAAGGCGATGAGCCCGAGCCCATGCGCGTGGAGCGGGTCAACTTGCGTGAGCTGTCGGCATTGGCGCAAAACGAACAGTTCAGTGAGGGCCGGGCGCTGGCCGCGCTGTATCTGGTGCGGGACCTGCTGACCCAGCGTGGAGTGTTTACCTTATGAGCGAACTGTTTCTGGGCCACCCCTTTATCGCGCCTGTCATTGAGTTGGCTCGCCAGGCAGGTGAAGTCATCCTGCCTTACTGGCGTGCCGATGTAGCGGTGACCTCCAAAGCGGATGATTCGCCAGTGACGGCCGCCGATCTGGCCGCACATCATCTGATTCTCGCTGGCCTTACTGCGCTGGACCCGAGCATTGCGGTGCTGTCTGAAGAAGACGCCGATATCGACCAGAGCGTGCGTGCCGGGTGGCAGCGTTGGTGGCTGGTGGACCCGCTGGATGGCACCAAGGAATTCATTGCCGGCAGTGAAGAATTCACTGTCAATATTGCCTTGATCGAACAGGGTCGCGTGGTGTTCGGCGTGGTGTCGATGCCCACCAGTGGACGTTGCTACTTCGGCGGAGCGGGCCTGGGGGCTTGGCGTTCGGATGTGAATGCCGCGCCCAGGCAGATCCAGGTGCGCCAGACCCCGGCAGCGGGTGAAGCCTTTACTGTGGTTGCCAGCCGCCGTCATACCAGCCCGGAGCAAGAGCGTTTGCTGGAGGGGCTGAGCCAGGGCTTGGGCGAGCTGAAACTGGCGAATATTGGCAGTTCCTTGAAATTCTGCCTGTTGGCCGAGGGCAGTGCCGATTGCTATCCGCGCCTGGCGCCGACCTCGCAGTGGGATACTGCGGCGGCGCAGGGTGTGCTGGAAGGGGCGGGAGGCGCGGTGCTGGAGTTGAACGGCAAGCCGTTCAGCTACCCGGCGCGGGAATCGTTGCTGAACCCGTACTTTCTGGCATTGCCGGCGAAGGCGGCGTGGCGTGAACGGTTGTTGAGCCTGGCCAGGTCTTAAGACCACAGCAAAACAAAATGTGGGAGGGGGCTTGCCCCCGATTGCGGTGTAACAGTCAGAAGCTGGTTGCCTGATACACTGCTATCGAGGGCAAGCCCCCTCCCACATTGGTTTGGATAATGGCCGCTAGCGGTGCAGGACGTACTGGCCGGTGAAGGCTACTGCCCTTTCGTCACTGCCTTCATTCACAATCCACGTTTCCAGCGTCAACCGCGCCCGCCCATAGCGCTTGTACGTTGCCACAAAGCGTTTCCACACCTTCTCCTCTGGCGCCCCGCAAATCGCCGTCGCATCCTGCGTCACCGGCAACGGATAGCTGATCTGCCCTTCCTGGATCACGATATGCCCGTCTTCGATGCCCTCTTCGCGCAGTTTGAGGTGCAACCAGCCCCAACCGGCCAGCACGGCGCCACAGTAGAGGCTGCCGCCAAACATGGTGCTCTTGTGGTTGATGTTGGCCTGCAAGGGGAGATGCAGTTGCAGTTGGCCGTGTTGCCAATCGAGCACCTTGAGGCCCATTTCCCGGGTGAGGGGGATGTCGTGGTGGAGGACGGATTCCAGGTAACGGCTGTCGCGGCTCATGGCGGCCTCATGGCGGGTAGGCAGGGTCATTCGTCATCTGCGCTGTGGTTGGCGCTATCGGCGAAGTTCAGGCCGTGCTTGCGCAGTTTGTCATGCAGGGTCTTGCGGGGCACGCCGAGGGCTTCGGCGAGGCTGCGCAGGGAGCTGTGGGGGCGGGCCAGTTCGGCGGCGATCAGGCTTTTTTCGAATTGTTCGACTTGCTCGCTCAAGCCACCAGGCGTGGAGGTCAGTGTGCCGGCGGATGGATTGTCCGGCGTACTGTCCAGGGCCAGTTCCAGGCCCAGGGCAAAGCGTTCGGCGGCGTTCTGCAACTCGCGCACATTGCCTGGCCAGCTGTGGCGTAGCAGCAGCGCGCGCTGGCCCGGTTGCAGCTCATGCAGGGGTAGTCCGTGGCGGCTGCTGGCTTCGTCGGCGAAATGCTGGAACAGCATCAGCGCATCTTCACCGCGCTCGCGCAGTGGCGGAATGCGCAGCGGCGCGACATTGAGACGGTAATACAAGTCGGCCCGGAAGCGCCCCTGGTCGGCAGACTGGCGCAGGTCTTCCTTGGTGGCGGCGATGATGCGGATATCCAGCGCAATCAGCTGATTGCCACCCAGGCGTTCCACGACGCGTTCCTGCAGCAGGCGCAACAGCTTGACCTGCACATCCAGGCTCATGCTTTCGATTTCATCGAGAAACAGCGTGCCGCCATTGGCGAATTCGAACTTGCCGATACGGCGCTTTTGCGCGCCGGTAAACGCGCCTGGTTCATGGCCGAACAGTTCGCTTTCCACCACCGACTCGGCCAGCGCCCCGGCGTTGATCGCCACGAACGGGCCGCTGCGGCGGCTCGACAGGTCGTGCAAAGCGCGGGCGACCACCTCCTTGCCGGCTCCGGTTTCGCCGAGAATCAGCACGTCGGCCCTGGTCGCCGCCAATGCGCCGATTTGCTCGCGCAGGCGCAGCATCTGCGGCGAATGCCCCACCAGGCGTGTGCTCAGTTGTTGCCGATCACTGAGGGCCAGGCGCAGGCTGCGGTTGTCCAGCACCAGTCGGCGCAGGGCCAGGGCGCGGCGCACGCTGTCGAGCAAGGCGTCGCTGGCGAAAGGCTTTTCGAGGAAGTCATAGGCGCCGGCCCGCATGGCCTGCACCGCCAGCGGCACGTCGCCGTGGCCGGTGATCAGCAACACGGGCAGGTCCGGGTCCTGGCCGTGGAGTTCGGCAAGCAGCTCCAGGCCGTCCATGCCGGGCATGCGGATATCGCTGACCACCACGCCCGGCCAGTCTCGCGACAAGCGCGCGGTGAGGCCGCTGGCTTCGCCCAGGGGCAACACTTTCAGCCCGGCCAGGTCCAGGGTCTGGCACAGCGCCTGACGCAGGTGGGGATCGTCGTCGATCAGCACCACCTGAATCTGGTTATCGATACTCATACACTGCGGTCCTCGGACGGTTGCACACTGACGCCCGGCGAGCCGGCACGCAATTTCAAGGTTAACAGCGCGCCGCCTTCCTTGTGGTTGGCGAACAGCAGTTCGCCGCCGAAGGCACGCATCAGGGTGTCACAGATGGCCAAGCCCAGGCCCAGGCCCTGGGTGCGTGTCTTGGTGGTGTAGAACGGCTCGCTGGCGCGGCCCAACGCTTCCATGCAAAAGCCCGGGCCGTTGTCGCGAATGTACAGGTTGACGCCCTGCTCTGTGGTCTGGGCACTCAGCCAGAGTTTGCGTGGCGGGCCTTTTTCGGTGAGGGCATCAAGGGCGTTGGCCAGCAGGTTGCCCAGCACCTGGCGCAGACGGGTCTCACCGGCTTGTACCCATAACGTCGCCTCGGGTAAGTCGCGGATCAACTCCACTTCCATCGAGCGTCGTCGCTTGGCCAGCAAGGCCAGGGCATCGTCCAGCGCCGGTTGCAGCGCCACGCTTTCCGGCGCGTGGCGGTCGCGGCGGGCGAAAGCGCGCAAGTGGGCAATGATCGATGCCATGCGTCCGGTCAGTTCGCTGATCAGCTTGAGGTTGCCGCGCGCATCGGTGGTGCGTTCATGGTCGAGCAGGATCTCAGCGTTTTCCGCGTAGCTGCGGATCGCTGCCAGGGGTTGGTTCAGCTCATGGCTGATACTGGCCGACATGGTGCCCAGCGCCGAGAGTTTACCGGCTTGTACCAGGTCGTCCTGGGCCCGCACCAGTTCCTGCTGGGCGTGTTCGCGCTCCAGTACTTCCTGTTTCAGGCGCCGGTTCAGGCCCTCCAGGTCGCTGGTCCGCTCGGCCACGCGCATTTCCAGCTCGCGACGGGCCTTGGCTTCGAAGGCGATGCGCTCCAGATAATGCCGACGGCGCTGCATCATCAAGCCGAGCAGCAGCATCAGCACCAGCAACGTCGCGCCGCCGACGGCCACCACGGTACGCACCGGGCGGTTGATCAGCGATTGGGGAGCGAGGATTTCCACATTCCAGCCCGTCTCGGCGATGGCGGTGGATTGGCGCAGCCAGGCGCTGCTGCTCAGGTTCAGCGGCTGAGGGTCGCGGGTTGGGTAAGGCTGAATGGCAATAATGGCCTGACGCTCTTCGGCGGTCAGCGGCCGAGTCGCGCGGAACCGCCATTGCGGGCGCGAAGTGAGGATCACCACGCCGTTGTGGTCGGTGACCAGGAGTTGTTCCGGAGTATTGCCCCACAGGCTTTCGGTGTGGTCCAGGTCCACCTTGACCACCAGCACGCCGATGATTTTCTCATCATCGCGCACGGCGGCGGCGAAGAAGTAGCCGCGCTTGGCCGACGTGGTACCCAGCCCGAAAAAGCGCCCCAGGCGCCCGGCCATGGCTTCGCTGAAATAGGGGCGAAAGGAAAAATTGCGCCCGACAAAGCTGTCTTGTTTGTCCCAGTTGGACGCGGCGAGCGTCTTGCCGGTGGTGTCCATCAAATACATCACCTCCACCCCGGCCTGGGCGGCGACGTCTTTGAGCAGCAGGTTGGCGTTGACCAGGTTGGTACTGACGTGGGGCGCATCCAGCGCGGTGCGCAGGGCCGGCAGGTCACCGAGGATCTGCGGCAGCACCTCATAGCGGTGCAGGGTGCCCAACAGGTTGGCGACATACAGGTCGAGGGTCTGGCGGTTCTGCCCGGCCAGCTCGCTGCGGTAGTAGCGCTCGGCCAAGTGCTCCAGCGGCCACAACAGTGGCGCCAGGCACAACGCCAGCAGGGCGAGGCTGCGCCAGCGGGGTCTTCGCGGAAGGGGTGGAGTCATGGGAATCGTGCGCCTGTGGGTACAAGCGCATTATGCCTAGTGCTGCTCGGCAAGACACTCGTGCAATGCGTCTTGCCATTGCGGCTGGCTGACCTGCCATTGCTGTTGCAGGCGGCTGCAATCCAGGCGCGAGTTCAGCGGGCGCTTGGCGGGGGTTGGATAGGCGCTGGACGGAATCGCTTCCAGTTCGGCGCAGGGTTTGCCCGCGTCGCGAAGCGCGTCGCCAATGGCCTCGGCAAAGCCGAACCACGACGTTTCGCCCTGGGCAGTAAGGTGGTAGACACCCCAATCCCCGGCATTGCCGGCCTGCCAGCGCTCGATCAGTGCGCGCGTACTGTTGGCGATGGTCCCGGCCCAGGTTGGCGCGCCGATCTGGTCGCCAACGATGCGCATCTGCGGTTTTTCCTGCAGCAGACGCTGCATGGTCAGCAGGAAGTTCTTGCCGTGGCTCGAATACACCCAGCTGGTGCGCAGAATCAGGTATTGGCCGCCTACCGCCGCGATCGCCTGTTCACCCGCCAGTTTGCTTTGACCGTAGATACCCAGTGGGGCGGGTGTGTCATTTTCGGTGTACGGGGCCGTTTTGCTGCCGTCGAACACGTAGTCGGTCGAGTAGTGAATCAGCGGGATGCCCAGGGCTTTGGCTTCTTCGGCGAGGATGCCGGGGGCGATGGCGTTGATGGCGAAGGCTGCGTCCGGCTCGCTTTCGGCCAGATCGACTGCAGTGTGCGCTGCGGCGTTGATGATCAGGTCGGGGCAGTGCGCACGCACCTGCTCGCGGATGAGCGGTGCGTTGGCAAGGTCCAATTGGTCACGGCCCAGGACGATGAGTTCGCCCAGGCCGTGGAGCCGCTGTTGCAGCTCTTGGGAGACTTGGCCGTGTTGGCCGGTGATCAGTATTCTCATGGGAAAAGGTCGGCTTCCGTCAGTAATTTACCGACCTGGTCCTTGGCGGACAGTTGTGGCGGCTCGGACAGCTCCCAGTCGATAGCCAGCGTCGGGTCATTCCAGAGAATGCTGCGTTCGGCGCTGGGTTGATAGTAGTCGGTGGTTTTGTACAGAAACTCGGCGTAGTCGCTCAGCACCACAAACCCATGGGCGAAACCTTCCGGCACCCACAGTTGACGATGATTCTGCGCCGATAAGCGGACACCCACCCACTGGCCGAAGTGCGGTGAGCTGCGACGGATATCGACGGCAACATCCAGCACTTCGCCGTGAGTCACACGCACCAGTTTTCCTTGAGTGTGTTCAAGCTGATAATGCAGCCCGCGCAGCACGCCTTTCTGTGAACGTGAGTGGTTGTCTTGCACGAAGTCACGCTTGAGTCCGGTGGCGGCTTCAAAAGCGCGCGCGTTGAAGCTTTCATAGAAAAAGCCGCGTTCATCACCGAATACTTTGGGCTCGAGAATCAGTACCCCGGGTAACGAAGTTTCAACAACCTTCACTTGGTTTCTCCGGCGAGCGAGTAGAGGTATTGACCGTAACCGGTTTTGCCGAAATATTTGGCGCGTTCCAGCAGATAGTCACGATCAATCCAGCCGTTTTCGTAAGCGATCTCTTCCAGGCAAGCTACCTTCAGGCCCTGGCGATGCTCGATGGTCTGCACATAGGTCGATGCTTCCAGCAAGCTGTCATGGGTACCCGTGTCGAGCCAGGCGAAACCGCGGCCGAAACGCTCAACGTGCAGGTCACCACGCTTGAGGTAGGCGTTGTTGACATCGGTGATCTCCAACTCGCCGCGTGGCGAAGGCTGGACGGCCTTGGCGATCTTGATCACGTCGTTGTCGTAGAAATACAGGCCGGTCACGGCATAGCTGGATTTGGGCTTCGCCGGTTTTTCTTCGATCGACAGGGCGCGGCCTTCTTTGTCGAAATCGATCACGCCGAAACGCTCCGGGTCTTTTACCCAGTAGCCGAACACCGTGGCGCCGGATGGACGTTGAGCTGCGTTGCGCAACTGATCACCGAAATGCTGGCCGTGGAAGATGTTGTCACCCAGAATCAGGCACACAGGATCATCGCCAATGAACTCTTCGCCAATGATGAAGGCTTGTGCCAAACCATCGGGCGAAGGTTGTTCCGCATAGCTGAAACGCACGCCGAACTGGCTGCCATCACCCAGCAGGTTACGGTATTGCGGCAGGTCCACCGGCGTGGAGATCACCAGGATGTCCTTGATCCCCGCCAGCATCAGCACCGAGATCGGGTAGTAGATCATCGGCTTGTCATACACCGGCAACAGTTGTTTGGACACACCCAGGGTGATGGGGTGCAAACGGGTGCCGGAACCGCCGGCCAATACAATTCCCTTCATCATGCGATCAAATCCTTTACGTCAGTATTGCCAAGTCGTTCACCTTGATAACTGCCATCCTGGACCCTGCGGCACCATTCAAGGTTATCGAGGTACCACTGCACGGTCTTGCGCAGGCCGGTTTCAAAGGTTTCTTCCGGGACCCAGCCCAGTTCGCGCTCGATTTTGCTGGCGTCGATCGCATACCGCTGGTCGTGGCCCGGACGGTCCTTGACGAAAGTGATCAGGTCGGTGAATTGTTCCACGCCGGCTGGACGTT
The DNA here is from genome assembly GCF_003851685.1 of Pseudomonas sp. R5-89-07. NCBI lineage: Bacteria > Pseudomonadati > Pseudomonadota > Gammaproteobacteria > Pseudomonadales > Pseudomonadaceae > Pseudomonas > Pseudomonas sp. R5-89-07. The sequence goes on from NZ_CP027727.1 coordinate 339,614, forward strand.
GCGGCGCCAGCTCTTCCAGCAGGGCGCAAATACCGCGGACTACGTCGATATTCTTCTGCTCGTTGTGGCCACCGATGTTATAGGTCTCGCCTACGACCCCAGTAGTCACCACCTTGAGCAGTGCACGGGCGTGATCCTCAACGAACAACCAGTCGCGCACCTGCAAGCCATCGCCATAGACCGGCAGCGGCTTGCCCGCGAGGGCGTTGAGGATGACCAGTGGAATCAACTTTTCAGGGAAATGGAACGGCCCATAGTTGTTCGAACAGTTGGTCAACAGCACCGGCAGGCCATAGGTACGTTGCCAGGCGCGGACCAAGTGGTCGGAAGCTGCCTTGCTTGCAGAGTAAGGCGAGCTGGGAGCGTATGGCGTGGTTTCGGTGAAAAGATCGTCCACGCCGTGCAGGTCGCCGTACACCTCATCGGTAGAGATGTGGTGGAAACGGAACGCGCTTTTGGCCGGTTCTGCCAGCTTCTGCCAATACGCCCGGGTGGCTTCCAGCAGGCTGTAGGTGCCGACAATGTTGGTCTGGATAAAATCCGACGGGCCGTCGATGGAGCGGTCCACATGGGACTCGGCCGCCAGATGCATGATCGCTTCGGGTTGGAAGCGCGCCAGTAAGGCGCTGACGGTGGCCTGGTCGATGATATCGGCCTGGACGAACTCATAGCGGCTATTAGGCGCAATGCTGGCCAGCGACTCAAGGTTGCCGGCGTAAGTGAGCTTGTCCAGGTTGAGCACTTCGTGCTCAGTGTGCTGGATCAAATGCCGGATCAGGGCCGAGCCAATAAATCCGGCACCGCCGGTAATGAGAATACGCATGTCGAGGGCCTTTTCCTTAGACGGACATTAAGCGAAAGAAGCATAGCTTGAGTTGTGAATCGGGCGGGCGCAAGCACGGCGAGCAAGAGGGGTTGATTAACACCCCGGAACAATGGCGATATAGACGCCTTATAAAACCGAGGTCGTCACAATGTTGCTTGCTACCTTGATCCATCGCGCCAGTTTGCCCTGCCCCCAGTTGAGCCTTGGGCAGGCGGCCGATTTGCTTGAGCAACATTATGGCCTTGGTGGCACATTGCAGTCGCTGGGCAGTCAACAGGATCTCAACTACAGGATTGACAGCGCCGTGGGCCGCTTCGTTCTGAAAATATGCCGGGGTGACTACGCCGCAAATGAATTACTGGCCCAACACGCAGCCCTCAACCAGCTCCAGGGACACGCACAGCTGCGCGTGCCCAAGGTCATCAAGGCCCTCAACGGCGATGAGCTGCTGACCGTCAGCGTCGACGGGCAAACCCTGCACCTGCGTCTATTGGATTACATCGACGGCCAGCCCCTGACCCATTTGCCTCACCTGGGCCGCGATGTGATCGCAGGGTTCGGCGATTTGTGCGGGCGAATGAGCCTGGCGCTGGCAACGTTCACCCACCCCGGACTGGACCGCACCCTGCAGTGGGACCCACGCCACGCGCTCGAGCTGATCTCCCATCTAGTGACCACGCTGCCCGACCTCGCTCATCGCGCGGCACTTGAGCAGGTCGCCCGACAGGTCGAAGCGCATCTGCGCCCGTTGGCTGCACACTTGCCCTGGCAGGCCGTGCACATGGACATCACCGATGACAACGTGGTCTGGCAACGCGACGCGCAGCGACGCTGGCAAGTCCAGGGCGTGATTGATTTCGGCGACCTGGTGCACACCTGGCGCATCGCTGATCTGTCGGTGACGTGCGCAGCGCTGCTGCACCACGCCGATGGCGACCCTTTTGCCATCCTGCCGGCGATCCAGGCCTGTCACGCGGTAACGCCGTTGCAGCGCGAAGAGTTGCAGGTGCTGTGGCCGTTGATCGTCGCCCGTGCGGCGGTGTTGGTGCTGAGCAGTGAACAGCAGCAACGCCTGGACCCTGATAACGCCTACCTGTTGAAAAATGCCGAGCACGAGTGGGAGATCTTCCACGTCGCGACATCGGTGCCGTTCGAATTGATGGAAGCGGCGATCCTGAGTTGCGTCGGCGAAACGTTGCCAGCCTTGGCCAGCCAGGAGTTCGCCCCCTTGCTCCCGGGGCTGGTCGGGCGGGAGTTCGCGCTGATTGACCTGGGAGTGCTCAGCCCGCATTTCGAGGCGGGTAATTGGGAAACGCCTGGTATAGATCGGCGCCTGCTGGACGAAGCCGCGGCGGTGCATGGGCTGGCGGCCAGCCGGTATGGGCAATATCGGTTGTCGCGTACCCGCCCGGACAGCGGGGGCGAGCCGGATACTTTTGCCCTTCACGCCGAGTTACGCCTGCCCCATGGCACAGTGCTCGAAGCGCCTTTTGCGGGAACCCTGCGCGAAGGGGCTGACGGCTTGCTGTGCTTGTGCGCAGAGCGACTGAACCTGCGCCTATGGGGCGTGAAAACGCTGCTCAGCCCCGGAGCAGGGGTTGTGAAAGGGCAAATGCTGGGTGAGGTGCACGGGCCGTTGATCGTGCAGCTGTGCCGTGCCGACCTTGAGCCACCGCTGTTCTGTGTCCCCGCCAGGGCGCCGGCATGGCAGGCGTTGTGCCCGTCGCCGGCTGTGCTGCTCGGGCTGGCCTGCGATGCCGAGCCGGAGCTGGATCCCGAGGCCCTGCTGGCCCGGCGCGACGCCAGCTTCGCCCGCTCGCAGAAGCATTACTACGTCGACCCGCCCCGTATCGAGCGGGGCTGGCGCAATCACCTGATCGACATGCAAGGCCGCTCCTACCTGGACATGCTCAACAACGTGGCGGTGCTGGGCCACGGTCATCCACGCATGGCGGCGGTGGCAGCGCGGCAATGGTCGCTGCTCAACACCAATTCACGTTTTCATTACGCGGCGATTGCGGAATTTTCCGAACGCCTGCTGGCGCTCGCGCCAAAGGGCATGGACCGGGTGTTCCTGGTCAACAGTGGCACCGAAGCCAATGACCTGGCGATCCGCCTGGCCTGGGCCTACAGCGGTGGGCGCGACATGCTCAGTGTGCTGGAGGCCTATCACGGCTGGTCGGTGGCGGCGGACGCGGTGTCTACCTCGATTGCCGATAACCCCCAGGCGTTGAGCAGCCGCCCCGACTGGGTGCACCCGGTGATGGCGCCGAATACCTATCGAGGTGAGTTTCGCGGGCCAGACAGCGCGCCAGACTATGTAAGAAGCGTGGAACATAACCTGGCGAAAGTCGCCGCTAGCCAACGTCAACTGGCGGGATTCATCTGCGAACCGGTGTATGGCAATGCCGGTGGCATTTCGTTGCCGCCAGGCTATCTGCAGCAGGTCTATGGGCTGGTCCGCGCCCAGGGCGGTGTGTGTATCGCCGATGAGGTGCAGGTGGGTTATGGCCGCATGGGGCATTTTTTCTGGGGTTTTGAAGAGCAGGGCGTCGTGCCGGACATCATTACCATGGCCAAGGGTATGGGCAACGGCCAGCCTTTGGGTGCGGTGATCACCCGTCGAGCAATTGCCGAAGCCCTGGAAGCCGAGGGCTATTTCTTTTCGTCATCGGGCGGTAGCCCTGTCAGTTGCCGTATCGGCATAGCGGTGCTGGACGTGATGGAGGAAGAAGGGCTGTGGGAAAACGCCCAGGTGGTGGGCGGATACTTCAAGACACGCCTGCAAGCCTTGATCGAGCACCATCCGCTAGTCGGTGCGGTACACGGTTCCGGCTTCTATCTGGGGCTCGAGCTGGTACGTGACCGGCAAACCCTGGAGCCCGCGACGCAGGAAACTGCGCTGTTATGTGATCGTCTACGCGAATTGGGCGTGTTCATGCAGCCGACCGGCGACTACCTGAACATCCTCAAGATCAAGCCGCCGATGGTCACAACCCGGCGCAGTGTGGATTTCTTCGTCGACATGCTGTCGAAGGTGCTGAATGAGCAGCTGTAGTAAATCGATTGTTATCGGTTAACGTTCGTCATATTTATTTCCTGTTATCTTTAATCTCTATTAAAGCCGATATTTATCCATTATAAAGTCGGTTTTCACCTATTCGGAGCCTTGATCTTCATGACCACCCTGCACAGCACGCCACGCGCCGATGGCTTCCATATGCCCGCCGAATGGGCGCCACAGACCCAAACCTGGATGATCTGGCCCGAGCGTCCGGACAACTGGCGCCTGGGCGGCAAGCCGGCGCAGGCGGCCCATGTGGCGGTGGCCAAGGCCATCGCACGGTTTGAGCCTGTGACCGTCGCGGTTTCTGCCGGCCAGTACGAAAATGCCCGTAGCCGTCTGGATGTGCCGAATATCCGCGTGGTGGAAATGTCCAGCGACGACGCCTGGGTCCGAGACACCGGGCCGACCTTCGTGATCAACGACAGTGGCGAAGTACGCGGTGTGAACTGGGACTTCAACGCCTGGGGCGGTTTTGATGGCGGCCTGTATGCGCCGTGGAACCGTGACGCACAGGTGGGCGGCAAGATTCTGGAGATCGAGCGTGCATCGCGTTACCGCACCGAAGGTTTTGTGCTGGAGGGTGGTTCGATCCACGTCGACGGCGAGGGCACTCTGATTACCACCGAAGAGTGCCTGCTGAACCGCAATCGCAATCCGCACTTGGATCGTGCCGCCATCGAAGCGGTGCTCAGCGCCAATCTGGCGGTGGACAAGATCATCTGGCTGCCGGATGGCCTGTTCAACGACGAAACCGACGGCCATGTGGATAACTTCTGCTGCTATGTGCGTCCAGGTGAAGTGTTGCTGGCCTGGACCGATGACCCGCAAGACCCGAACTACTCGCGCTGCCACGCTGCCATGGACGTGCTGCAAAGCAGCACCGACGCCCAGGGCCGCTCGTTCACGGTGCATAAGATGCCCATCCCGGGGCCGCTCTATGCCACCGAAGAAGAATGTGCCGGTGTCGATCCGGTAGACGGCAGCCAGGAACGTAACCCGAGCGTGCGGTTGGCCGGTTCTTACGTCAATTTCCTGATCGTCAACGGCGGCATCATTGCGCCGAGCTTCGACGACCCGTTGGATCACCAGGCCAAGCAGATCCTTCAGAACCTGTTCCCACAACACGAAGTGGTGATGGTGCCAGGCCGCGAACTGTTACTGGGGGGCGGCAATATCCATTGCCTGACCCAACAGCAGCCAGCCCCGCAGAGAAATTGAGTGCGGTTGTAACAGCGCTTTGATGGCGAGCGAGCACTGCATGAGTGCAGTGCTCTAGGCAAGCCCGCGGCCCAGCACGGTCGCGGGCTTTTTTGTGCCTGAATGCCTGTGAGTACGGGATATTGGCATAGCTCTTGTATCGGCAAACAAACGACAGAGCGCCAAGGTGATGACTGCATGGTTCTGTCACAAACCTTGAGTAAGTTAGCCGCTCACGCAGCAGGAGAGAGCGCTGAAATGAACGCCGAAATCAACTCGATACACGCGCGCATGTTCCACCCGGTGCGGGTCGACGGCGACGCGATCCACGCGCTGGCGCTCTGGTTGAAGGAGAACGGCTCGCGACAGCTCAGGCAACAACCTGATTTGCTCAGCCTGATGAGTGAACGCTACCCGGCGGGGCTGTTCACGGAGGATGAGGTGAAGGTGTTGTACGAACTGGAAAACAACTGAAGAACACCGAAGAATAAGTGTGGGAGTGGGCTTGCCCCCGATAGTGGTGGGTCAGTCATTATTTCGTTGGCTGGCACACCGCAATCGGGGGCAAGCCCCCTCCCACATTGGTTGCGTCTGGCCTGATGGAATCTAGAAGCTGTAAGTGCCAGTCACCACCAGGCTACGTGGTTCGCCTGGCTGGATTTGCGCGACGCTAGTGGCTGAGGCGTAATAGTGTTTGTCGGCGATATTGTTCAGCGCCGCGCTGACGTCCCACGCCTTCTGACGGAACCCGGCCAGCGCGTCCCAGCGACCATATCCCGGTAACACCACGGTGTTGAGGTTGTCGGCATAACGATCACCGACCAGGGTCAGCCCGGTTTCCGCATACCAGCCCATCTCCGGTTTCCAGGTGATGAACAAACTGGCATTGCGCTTGGCCACGTCGCTGATGCGCTTGCCTTCGAAACCATTGTTGTCCTCATCGACCTTGGCATCCTGCAAGCCGATACCGCCACGCACGTACCAATTGCCGATGACCTTACCGGTGGCCGTCAGCTCGATACCGCGTGAAGTCTGCTTACCTGTCAGCAGGGTGATCGTGCGGTCCAGAGGGTCGCTGGTGCGACGGTTATAGAGTTCGAGTTCGTACACGGCCAGGGTGGTGCTCAAGCGGTCATCGAGCCAATCGCTTTTGACCCCGATTTCCTTCTGCTTGGTCAGCTCGGGGCTCAGGTCGTTGACGCTGCCGGCCGCATTCGGCGTGATGCCGATCAAGCCGCCGCCTGCCGGGGAGAAGGTTTTGCTCCACGAGGCATAGAACGAGTGATGCTCCAGCGGCGTCCACACCAGGCCCAAACGTGGGCTGGTGCTGTGGCTTTTCACGTCCTGCCGGGTGTTGAGCAGTTTGTTGGTGGTGTCCACTTCGAAGCGGTCATAACGCAGCCCGCCCAGCAGTTGCCACTGATCGTTCAGGCGCAGTTGATCCTGTACGTACAACGCGCGGCTTTCGACTTCAGTGTGGTTGTCGCTCGACAGGCTCATGCGTCCGGTATGGCGCAGATTACGATTGGGCCGGTTGAGGTCCAGGCTCGGCACGGCCTGGCCGCCCCGATTGGCTGCGGTGGCGGAGTAGAGTTTCGGATCGCGGCGCTGGCTGCCCAGTTCGATACCGGTGAGCAGGCGGTGCTCTAGCCCGAAGGTATCGAAACCACCTTCCACTTCGAGGTTGTTGAACACATTGCGGGTGGTCAGGTCCTGTTGCCAATGCTGGCGGCTGACGGTGTTGGTTTTCGCGTCGTAGCCGGTCTGGTAGGTGTTGTCGAAATCGCTGTCGAGCTTGAACACGCCCAGGGTGTGGCGCAGTTGCCAGTTGTCGTTGAGCTCATAGGCGAGCCTGGAGCGCAGGGACTGGGAGGTGTCATCGATGTAATCGCCACTGGAGAAGTAGGTGGTGCTACGACTCACATCGGCTGGGCGCCCGTTGACGCCAGGAATGCCACGGTCCGGCGTGCGGTTGTAGCGGCTGTATTCGTACTGCACCAACCAGTTCAGCTCGGGTGTGAGCTGCCAGCTCATCGACGGCGCGAACAACTGGCGGTTGCCACTGACGCCGTCGCGAAAGCTGTTGTTGTCCTGGTTGCCCATGTTCAGGCGCAGGCTGATGTCATCGCTGGGGTCGGTACTCAGGTCGGCATACAAGCTGCGCAAATCGTTGCTGCCGCCCTGGGCTTCGATGCTGGATTCGCGGCCGGGGGTTGGCAGCTTGCTCACACGGTTGACGATCCCGCCCTGGCCGCCGCGCCCGTAGAGCACTGCCGCCGGCCCCTTGAGCACTTCGATGCGCTCGATGTTGTGCAGGTCGCGCACGTATTGGCTGTCGTCGCGAATGCCGTCCAGGTAGAAGTCATTGCTCGCGTCGAAACCGCGGATACGCAGGCTGTCGAAACGTGTGTCGGCGCCGCTGCTGACGTTGGGAATACCGCTCAACGCCTGGCCCAGATCGTTAGTGCCATAGGCGCGCAGGTTTTCGGTTTTCACCGAATCGATGGCCTGGGGCACATAACGCACGGCAGTCGCAGTGCGCGTGGCGGTGTTGCTCTGCTTGACGCGTGGGTCGTCTTCGTCGACTTCGGCGTTGATCGAAGTGGCGGGCAAGACGGTGGTTGCACAGGCGAAACCGGCAGACAGCACTACAGAAAGCCCGAGGGAAAGGGGTGTCAGGCGAGGCGCAAGCATGGGGAAAAGTGTCCGAATTGTCAGAATGGAAAAGTGCGCGAATGGTAATGCTTTGCATTTGCTCGCGTGATCTATTCCCAAACGTACCGGCTGCTAATTTGTTACTTAATATGTTTTACAGGGGGAGAACAGGAATTTTCAGACCCTTCGCCGGGGCGCAATGGGTCTTTGCTTAGAATTATTTAGCCTAAATCCAAGTGGTTCACGAAATTGACACATAGTTCAACGCGCGCATAGGATTGCGTCCAACGCCTGTGGCTAACAGCCATGACTCATCCAATAAGAAAAGGCCCGCGGCAGTTCAGTCGTCCGCGGGCTTTGTTTTTTCTGGAGAAAGTCGACATCAGAAAGCGATACGGGGCCTGGTGTCATAGCGCGTACTCAACCAGTAATAAGGAATATAAGAACATGTTGAAGCAACGGATGAGTCTGATCGCTCTGGGGATTTTGAGCGCATCGACAGCCATGGCGAACGACCAGGAGCAATCCAAGGGTTTCGTTGAAGACAGCCACCTGAACATCGCAGCACGTAACGCCTACATCAGCCGTGACTACAAGAACGGCAAGCAGGACAAGGCCGAGTGGGGCCAAGGCTTTATCGGCAAGTTCGAGTCCGGCTTCACCCAGGGCACTGTGGGCGTGGGTGTGGACGTTATCGGCCAATACGCGATTCGTCTGGACGGCGGCAAGGGTCGCAGCGGTGCGGGCGGTATCGACTTCTTCAAGCAAGGCGATAGCGGCGAAGCTGCCAACGATCTGGCCAAAGGCGGCGCAGCCGTCAAGGCGCGTATTTCCAACACCGTGATCAAATACGGTCAGCAGATGCCAGCCGTGCCTGTGTTGCAGTACGACAATTCGCGTTTGTTGTCGGAAACCTACGAGGGCACCTCGATTGTTTCCAAGGAAATCGCCGGTCTGCAACTGGACGCCGGTCATTTCACCAAGGAAGCACGCAAGAGCGCCGAAGGTAGCGACAGCGGCCGTCTGAAAAGCATCAACTACATCGGTGGTAGCTACAAATTCACCGAAAGCCTGTCGGCTGCGTTGTATGCCTCCGACATGCAGGACGTGCTGAAGAAGCAGTACGTCAACGTCAACTACGTGCTGGCGCTGCCAGAGAAACAGTCGCTGACCTTTGACTTCAATGGCTACAAAACCAAGCTGGACCGCAGTTTCGCCCTGGAAAACCAAGGTGATGCGGACGCCCGCGACAACAAGATCTGGAGCTTGGGCGCTACCTGGGCCGTTGGCGCTCACAGCTTCACCCTCGCTCACCAGCGCAGCACCGGTGACACCGGCTACCTGTACGGCGGCTACCGCAACGCTGGCGGCATCGGCGACGGCGGCAATACCATCCTGCTGGCCAACTCCTACTGGTCCGACTTCAACGGCAAGGACGAGCGCTCCTGGCAGGCAGGCTACGGCATCGACTTCGCCACCTTCGGCGTACCGGGCCTGACCTACAACATCGCCTATGTACGCGGTACCAATATCGACGACGGCACTGGCCGTGGCGATGGTACCGAGCGTGAAATCTGGAACCAGTTCAAGTACGTGGTACAGAGCGGCCCGGCCAAAGACCTGAGCCTGCGTGCTCGCGCCTCGTGGTTGCGCGTTTCCAACAACGCCAGTAACTACAACGTAGGCGGTAACGAAATCCGCCTGTTCGCCGACTACCCGATCAACGTTTTCTAATTGATCGCAGGTCGCGCCTGATACCCGGCGATAAAAAACCCCGACTGGTTCGGGGTTTTTTTTATGTCTGAAGTTGACCGCGCCAGGCCTTGAGAGCCGCTCCGACAATAAAAATCCTATCGGAGTGCGATGGTGACCTTGCCTTTTGCTCTGCCCTGTTCGACGTACCGCAACGCCTCTGCAGTCGATGCAAAAGGGAAGGAACGGTCAACAACCGGTTTGATGACGCCAGCCTCAATCAGCGAGGTGATTTTCTGCAGCTGCATCCCGTCGGCATGCATGAACAAAAACGTATAGCTCACCCCCTGTTTGCGGGCTTTTCTGCGAATACCGCTGCTCAGCAGGCGCATGACCTGCCCCAGCACCCAAGGCAAGCCCTGCGCTTGGGCAAACTGCGCGGTCGGTGGCCCCGACAGAGAAATAAGCTGCCCGCCCGGCTTTAGTACCTTGACCGACTTCTCCAGTACATCAGTGCCGAGGCTGTTCAACACCACGTCGAAATCGCGCAACTCGTCGGCAAAATCCTGCTGCTTGTAATCGATGACCACATCCGCCCCGAGTGTTTTCACCCAATCCACGTTCGCCGTGCTGGTGGTGGTAGCAACGAACGCACCGAGGTGTTTGGCGAGTTGGATGGCAAGCGTGCCGACACCGCCGGATCCGGCATGAATCAGCACCTTCTGGCCTTTTTTCAGCCGGGCGGTTTCAACCAGCGCCTGCCAGGCCGTCAAGGCAGCCAAGGGGATGGACGCCGCTTCGGTCATGTCCAGGTTCGAGGGTTTGTGCGCCAGCGCGTTTTCGTCCACGGCGATCAGTTCAGCAAAGGCTCCGATCCGTGCCTCGGGAGGACGCGCGTAGACTTCGTCTCCCGGCTTGAATCGCGTCACCGCCGCACCCGTGCGAACGACCACTCCGGCCAGGTCATTGCCCAATATCAACGGAAAGGTATAGGGCAGAATCAGTTTGAACTCGCCGGTTCTGATCTTTGAATCCAACGGGTTCACGCTCGTTGCGTGCACCTGGACCAGAACGTCATGCACACCGACCGCAGGGTCAGGCACTTCGCCAATCCTTCCGTTCTGTTTGCCGTAGCGGTCGATAAAAAATGCCTTCATGTTGCGACTGCTCTTGTCGGTGGAATAAGAGACGCGGCCCCGGCAGCCTTGAGGTGTTCAGGCTGCCGGGGCCGAGCTGGATCAGGCTTGAGTCAGATAGCGTGGCGCCACGGTAGACTGCTTGATCTGCGCCAAAAGCCCCCCACGCGCGGCTTGCAGTGCATCCCAGCGCTCGCCTTCCTGCAGCGCAGGAATGGTCACCCGTTCGCGACGGTCGAAACCCAACAGGGCGGCATCCACCAGATCACCCACTTCCATGATTTCGCTCAAGGTGTTGATGTCGATACCGGCGCGATCCCAAATCTCTGTGCGGGTGGCAGCAGGCAGCACGGCTTGTACATAAACACCCTGAGGCGAAAGCTCCAGGTCCAGGCCCTGGGAGAGGAACAGCACGAATGCCTTGGTCGCCCCATACACCGACATGCCGAACTCAGGCGCCAGCCCCACCACCGAACCGATGTTGATGATCGCGCCTTCACCTGCCTTGGCCAGGCGGGGTGCGATAGCGCTCGCAAGCCGCACCAGCGCGGTGGTGTTGAGGGCCACCAGATGCGCAACGCTTTCAGTGCTTTGCTCGATAAAGCTTCCAGACTGTGCGGCGCCGGCATTGTTGACCAGAATGCCGATGTGCGCGTCATCGCGCAGGCGGGCTTCAACGGTGTGCAGATCGCTGAGCTGCGTCAGGTCGGCCTGAAGCACTTCAACGGCGACGTTATGGGTGTCACGCAACGCCGTGGCAAGCGTTTCCAGGCGCGTGTGGTCGCGGGCGACCAACACCAGGTCATGCCCGCGTTGGGCGAAACGCTCGGCGTAAACCGCGCCGATGCCAGTGGAAGCGCCAGTGATGAGAACGGTAGGGCGAGTAGTCATGATGTCAGCTCTTTATCAGGAACAACGATTGGGATTGATGCACGAGTAAAACCAGGCTCGATCAGCCGTTACTAGTTCGCAGCAGCGCTCGATTCGGCAAGGGTCGGGTAATCGATATAGCCCGCTGCGCCGCCGCCGTAGAGCGTGGCCGGGTTGAAGGCGGACAATGGCGCGCCCGTCTTGAGGCGCTCCACCAGATCAGGGTTGCCGATAAATGGGCGGCCAAAGGCAACCAGGTCGGCCTTGTCATGGGCCAGGCGTGCCTCGGCCAGGTCCAGGTCATAGCCGTTGTTGGCGATGTAGGTGTTCTTGAAGCGCTGGCGCAAGGCCTCGAAATCAAACGGCGCCACGTCGCGTGGGCCACCGGTCGCGCCTTCGACGACATGCAGATAAGCGATGTCCATGGCGTTGAGCTGATCGACGATGTAATCGAACTGAGCCTGTGGGTCGCTGCTCGACACACCATTGGCTGGCGAGACAGGCGACAGGCGAATGCCGGTGCGATCAGCCCCCACCTCGGCGGCCACAGCAGCCGTCACTTCCAGCAACAGGCGCGCACGGTTTGCGATCGAACCGCCGTAGGCATCAGTGCGCTGGTTGGCGCCGTCCTTGATGAACTGATCGAGCAAATAGCCGTTTGCACCGTGGATTTCCACGCCATCGAAGCCTGCCGCAATCGCGTTCACCGCCGCCTGGCGGAAATCGTTAACGATGCCCGGCAGTTCGTCAGCCTCCAGTGCGCGCGGCTCGGAGACGTCCTCGAAGCGATTGTTGACGAACACCTTGGTCGCGGCACGAAGCGCCGAAGGGCCGACCGGCGCCGCGCCTTGGGGTTGCAGATCCACGTGGGACACGCGGCCTACATGCCACAGCTGCAGGAACATTTTCCCACCCTTGGCGTGCACCGCATCCGTCACCTTGCGCCATCCGTCTATCTGCGCCTGGGTGTAAATGCCCGGCGTGTCTTGATAGCCCTGGCCCTGCTGCGAGATCTGCGAGGCTTCGGAAATCAGCAAGCCCGCGCTGGCTCGCTGGCTGTAATAGGCCGCAGCAAACTCACTCGGCACAAAACCCTCGCCTGCGCGATTGCGCGTCAGCGGCGCCAGAACCACACGGTTCGACAGCGCCAGGGCGCCAAGTGTGTAAGGGGTAAACAGATTCAGATCGCTCATGGGTGCTTGTTCCGTGCCCGTGGGTAAAGGGTCATATCGCCTGCCATTAGGATGATGATCGAAATCTAAACTGTCAACGGTTTTGATTATGAATGACATCTATGTATCATTAGGCGATGAATTCAGCGGTAGAGAGGCTCGAACATGCGCGTATCCAAGGCCCAGGCCCAGGCAAACCGGGAACACATCGTCGAAACAGCCTCAGTGGTGTTTCGCGAGCGTGGTTTTGACGGCGTCGGCGTGGCCGACCTGATGGCCGCCGCCGGCTTCACCCATGGCGGCTTCTACAAACATTTTGGCTCCAAGGCCGACCTGATGGCCGAAGCCTCAGCCAACAGCCTTGCGCAGTCACTGGCCGGCGCCGAACGGTTGAGCGTGCAGGACTTCATCGACGTCTACGTATCCAGAGACCACCGCGACGGCCGCGCCACGGGCTGCACCATGGCAGCGTTATGTGGCGACGCGGCGCGTCAATCGGATGATTTGAAAGCGGCCTTCGCTGAAGGCATCGAGCGCCTGCTGCAAACCCTCGGCGAAAAATACCCGACCGGCCCGGATGCTGCGCCGGATGAAGCGAGGGCGAAAATGATCGACCTGCTGGCGCGGGGGGTTGGTGCCATTATGTTGTCCCGTGCGTGTCCTGATGATTCGGCGTTGGCGGATGAGATATTGGCGGTGTGTCATGGGGGGATGACGGAGTCGTTGTTGGGTGAGGCGTAGAGGAAGAGTCGCGGGGTTATTACTTGTCATGTCACTCATGTTTGAAACAAGGCCCAGGACCATTCATTTCCAACATACGGGTGTTTACTCGGAAAAGAGCCGAAACACAGTCGATTCGTAATCGGAGGGAGTGAAGTGTTGGCTGATCACACTTGGCAGAGGCCCGATGGTCGTATCGGGCACCGGCCATGCTGCTTATAGCGGGTGTGGCCCGCCTGGCTGCAACGTCAGAAGCAGGTCATCAATGATGGCCTTGCCCATTTCGCCCAGGTAGTGCGAGGCGAACGCAAACTTCTCTGCTCTAGGATCCATGGCGGCTTCGAGCGAGAGCATTTTTGCGTAGTAGAGGACATGCGAGGCGTGCTCAAGGGCTTCCAGAATGGGGACCCCTGCGTTGACGCGGAAGAGCTTCAGATGGCTTTTGTTCTCTCCGCAGTCTGCGAAGGTAACGGAACCGATGGTTTCGACTGAGGTAGGTTTGCTCATTGATGCCTCCCGAGAAAAGTGGGGGAGGTACTGGTACAGACGGCCCTACGGTAATCATGCATGGTGTGAACCTCTCTGATGACCAATTGAGACGACCACACATCGTTTCCAGGCGATGGGTGGCAGCCGTGCGCAGGCTGGAAACCGAGACAGAGACAACTCGGCAGACACGAATGTCTCCCACACACGGCCGCCAAAAAGCACAAACGGCAGGCATAAAAAAAGCGTCTGCTGATTGTTTGACGACGCGGCGTGCGTCTCGGTAACGGGTTTCCAGGCCCGGTCGCTGATGAGCAGCGACGTGAAGGAGGTTAACGCGATGATCTATGGGTCGCAACCCGCAAAGAAGGTAAGATCCTTCCGTAGAGTAATGGTGAAATAACATTCCTTTTTCAGCTGGCACGGAAAACAAGGGGTGTTGATGCGACCCAACCTCAGCTTTACCGATGTGGTGCGCGAAATCCTGCGGACGCATCCAGCCGGGCTCACCCCCCAAGCGATTAGGTAGATCATTAAGGCGCAATACTCGGCTATTACCGTACCGAGTCGCCCATACGGAACTTAAAGAGCGGGAATTCCAAGGGGTATTAGCAGCTATCTCAGCTACATTGTTGCTCATAAAGAGCAATGAGATGGCTGCGACTTGTGCCATCGACTGGCCAAGGGGCATGAATCTCGAGCAGGTCAAATTCAGTTTGTTCAGACTTGGCTAGCTCAACGATTTCTTCGTCTGAAAGCTCTGCGTATTCGGGCCATTGGTCGATGAGCTCCCGCGCATTTGCTACAGTACTTTCCTCAGTCTCGCCAATGAAGAGTTCTTCGATTTGAGCCGTCCCGTAGGTAATCATGTAGAAACTCATTGGTTCTCCAACTGTAGCTGTCCGATGGGTAGAAAGTAGTCATTTCCTTGTTCCGAGACTCCGAATCAAGGCGAGGGTTACCTTTTATCAAAAATTTCAGGCGGTTAGAAGTGTTGGCCTAAAATGCGAGACATCTGGAAAAACAACAAGGCCTACCTTTCGGTGAGCCTTTACGTTACTGCGTATGGTGCGGCACCAGACGAACGGTAGATTGCAGCGAGGCTATGTTTTCTGCGGATCTGGAATTCGGTGGAAAATTTGGCGTACCCCAACTAGTAACTATAAATAATCAGCTATTTATGGCGTTCGGTGGAATCGAATCCGGGATCTACGAGGTGTCGGCGCGTTGTCGATCTGCACGTAGTTCACCCCAGAGCAGCGCTCCGCATGGTAAACCTCATGAGCTCGAACGCTGCCGACGACTTGCCGGCTTAGGTAATTGGCAGGGTTCGGCTGCGGTTGAACTCGCAGCCCGAGGAGACTGCGTGGTGTGAAGGGGATATGATGCATCGATGGAAGGCAGTGGATATGTGGTGAAACTGGCATTGGAAACCAAAGACTCATAGACTCGCGGCCGCCCGCTTGAGCAGTCGGGCTCAGCGTTAATTTGAATCAGGCAGATTTTAAAAAGATGAAGGGAATCCTCCTACATGCAAGCTGAAATTTTGTGGTCTGCTATTTTGGTGCCGCCCCTACTTGTTGTCGCCATTATCATGCTGACGATCGTCATAAAGGCAGATAAAGCCCCATCGCTTCTAGCGATGGTTACATTGAACTCGAAAAAGAGCCTTGCCCATCAGCCGTTGCTCTGGTTTAGTCTTTGCTTACCCTTGACCTATTTTTTTTCCTTTGGCGCTATCGTTTGGGGGCAGTCCAGTTTGGATCTTAGTGATAAGGGCTTTGAAAATTTTATAAAAATAAGTACCTTGCCATTGCTTCTACTATCTCTGGCGCTACCGTTTTCTCTGTTGATATGGCGGTTTCACGCAACTTTACAGACGGCGGAACAAATCGAGCTTGCCTCATATAAAAACAATATTGATACTTACTACGCGCACAAGAAGGCGCTGATTGATCATTTCGGCGGGATTCCTGCGCGTACGTATGAAGGTGGCATTAAAGCGGTGTTTGCATTGCATCCTAGGCTACATTTGAAGTTTTTCAAAAATACACCTCCGAATGAAGGCATTCCGGATATCAATACTGCGTGTTTTGAAGAAGCAATCAATTTTCTTAGGACTGCTCGGCATGCCATATATGTAACGCTGACCACTGCGGATGATGTCGAGCGCGTTCAGAATTACATAGTTGCCTGCGATGAAGTCTATCAATTAGGCAGTCTTTTGGTGCTTGAGCCCATTTTTGGGCCGCTATATGAGAAGAGTTTAAAGCGAAAGTATCCGGACTGTATAAAAACATCCGAAGATGGACGTAAGGCATTTACGCCGTTGGGTGATAATAGCGATGAGTTGATAGGCGCTTACCGCTATTGCCGATCATTCATGAGACTTTTGTGTGAGTTCGCAGGCTATGACATTAAGTTTTTCGAACGCGATGGACGGTACGACTTTGTCGACAAAGGTCGGCACTACCTCCCTAAATCGAAAGAACGTAGAGTTGAAGCCATCCTATCCGTACTGGAGCCATACATTTATAACAGCGATGCCTTTGTTGAGACCCCATCAGTGGAACAACCGACTAAAGCCTGATGCCATGTCCAGGATATTAGGCCTGGCCATGTAGTAGTCAGTTGGTGGTCAACTAATCCCGCTCACGACGTTAGGTTTTTTCTGGCCTGAACTGGCACCAACACACCGTTGAATTGATGGGGTCGAATCCAGTTGTACCGATGTGGCAGATAATAGCTGATGTTTCGGTACTCTTCTTGGGCTGTCTCATCGGACAAGTTGAACAGCAGCTAAAGAACTGGTAACCGTGTCGTCAGTTCCTTTGGGTAACGTGACCGACCGACTTTGCCCCGGCTGAGTCAGGGAACCCGGCGGTCGATTCAGGCAGAGATGGCAGCAAGCCCACATGCTTGTTAAGCAGAGCCAATAGATCCCTCAAACTATCTAGTTTCGCTTCACGTTCTTGGTCGGCAAATTAGCAATGT
Source organism: Pseudomonas sp. R5-89-07 (assembly GCF_003851685.1). Classification (NCBI taxonomy): domain Bacteria; kingdom Pseudomonadati; phylum Pseudomonadota; class Gammaproteobacteria; order Pseudomonadales; family Pseudomonadaceae; genus Pseudomonas; species Pseudomonas sp. R5-89-07. The sequence goes on from NZ_CP027727.1 coordinate 356,429, forward strand.
CATTGTTGCAGACCTTTATAAGCTTTTCCTATTCGTAGCAGGAGGGCTTGGACATCGTTACCAAATAAAACTGTGATGCCGTCTTGGTTTTCGGCGAGGTGTCGGTTCTGCTCCGCATGAGCTTTGGTCACGATCAAGATCTTGTCGATTAAACGAACTTTCGGATCGTCACTCCAGTAAGCATCGGCCTTGTTGAGTTGTTTAAGCGGTGCTTCTGAGACTTTGCCGATGTAGTGCTTTACTTGAATAGCGATGAGGTAACTGTAATCGGTCAGTCCTGGGATCGTGATGGAGATATCGGTACCGTGATGCACTTCTTCAGGGCCACCGCGACGTGTCACTTTGCAAGGGGTAGGGTACAGGCGCTTGAGTCCTTCAACCAAGGCAAACTCCCATTCCGCGTTGGAGAAGCCGTTGGCAATCTTTTCGTATAGCGAGGTGGTGAATTTTTGCTCATCAAAGGCGGCTGCAAAGCTATCTTGGACCGTATCGGCAAAGCGATCGGTAAAGCTTTGGCTGCTGCGCATGGCGTTGTCATCTAAAGCAATTAGCACTTCAATTTCTTTGGCGCAGGCGTCTAGGCTCCAGAACCTTGATCTAGAACCCAGTGCAGCACGGATCTTGCCAGGCACATTGGCATTCTTGCGGGTGAACTGTTTGAGTTGTTTGACCGGGAAGCTGTGGCCATAGTCCTTGAACACCGGATCAGGCGCATAGGAATAGCCAAGGTTGAAGTCTTCCGTTGCTTCCACGAGGGCCACCTCATGGTGGTTGGGCAGCCTTGGGACCAGAAGGATGTCGCCCTTTTTCACCTTGTTGTAGATTGGCAGGTTGCGTTTAGCGCCACCGCTAAGGTCCGGGTGAGTCAGCTCCTGATCTGGAGTTTCCCCCCAGCCTTGGTGGAGCCGTCCTTTCTCTAATTTTTGCCGGAAAAACGCAATATTGCGTTTGTCGATGCGGTAACCCCAGTAATTCCTTGACATCAATTTCTTCCAAGTTAATCAGTAGTTGACCATGATTTTCGGCAACAACACCATAATAATGGCATTTGATTGATCTTAGGTTTCGAATTGCACAATTATCCCTTCCACATGGCACAAGAGGAATTGAGTTAAGGCCATGATTTTTTCACCCTGAGCAAAAGGGGGCGGTTTTATTTTTCCTTAGATCCATCACCCCATGATGATCTGATAGAAAATGAATGCGTTCCCTTTTACTGACGTCTATATTAAAACGTTAATCATGAGGTGAGTAAGCAAAGGTCAGTGTTGAAGTTCTTTAAGCGCTCAATTAACGTTGGCTGCCCCATCTTTGTGAGCGTTCGAGATCGGAGCTCGATTTTATATTCCTCATGGCGAAAAGGGGACTGATTTATTTTTTCTCTCTGTCCCGTCCTGAATAAGATTTACACCTTCTGATCTGTTTTTCAGGAGGACGTAATGGAGTCAGCAAAAAGGCGGAGTCAGCGCGACTACACGCTGACCTTTAAATTATCGGTCGTTGATCAGGTCGAAAAAGGCGAGCTGAGTTATAAAGAGACTCTGTACGACACCCTGAAATGATCATAGTCACCCGTAGCAATTGGGCCTCCAATTAAAAATTAGCAGGGACGACTTGAGAGAATTATTGCATTCAAATAAAAATAAACCCCTATTGGATGTCTATGTATTTTCTTATTTCAAACTGAACAAGGTCATCTTGCGAGTTTACATAGTCAGCGAATTCGCTATTGAATCTAACCTCTCCAAGCTCACTTATTGAAATATTGCCTGTCTGCTTGTCACGCTCCAATTTATTAACCAAAGACCCACTAATGCCCATCTTGACGAATTCGGCATTTATTTTTTTGTTAGTTCCGTAAATATGTAGATTGTACTCGTTCTCAGTAAGTAGTCTCAAGTCATGAAGGGCTTTCACGTATTCATTGAGTCTATAAGAGACAAAGTCACTTTCTATCTTAATTTTCACTAGCGCCAAGTTTACTAACTCTTTGTCTGTTTTTTTTGATAGATCTATGTATACATTGCTGCCATGTACGCCGTCGGCCCTGTTTTTGGCTATCTCGCCATAGGAACTTCCAATGAAAAATTCTTTTCCACTATCGGTAAGTTTAATGCTGTGGAAATACTTCACTGTGTCTGATAAGTGATCTTTAAGATTTAGGCGATGGAGGTTTCTTGTGAAAAGTTTGTAGAAATCTCTAGCTTTTTGGTGCTGAAGGCGAAGAAACGCGGCATCTGAAATCTGATTTTCAAGAGACTTGATAAAATATAAATACACTTTGTCAATTACGTCGGATGTTATCCATTCCTCACTTGAGGAAATTGTACCTAAGCGCCTTTCAAGTAAGCCAAAGACTCCCTCAGGATTATAGTACACAGAAGAAATTCCTGACTCCATAAGCGTGTGCTTTACTTTGCTAGACTCGTCCCCATCACTGTGTATCAAGAAATCCTCTTTGCTCTGGATGTATTCAAATTGATTAACTTTCCTCTCTAGAGTCTCTATACCATCCTGATCTATATTTTCGCGCGCTATGTCTAAATTTTTAATGACCTGGCTCAAGTCGAAATTCAGAAGTAGAGGGTTTTCTATGTTATCTTTAAATATTCCATTTTTTAGAAGTCTTATTTTATTTTCCATCTTTCCACCCTTCCGATTAAACTGGTCTGAGTTTACAAAGTGTATAGGTGGAAGAAGTTTGTCGAGAGATTTTCTGCTGTCATCGAACACATCGTTAAGTCTATTTACCCTGCCAATCAAGTTGGTTAATGATTTTCCATCCAGATCGTAAGTGTTTAGAATAAATAGGTTGTCGATCGGCAGGTTAACTCCCTCTAGAATTACTGAGTTCGCAATCAGGTATTTTAGTTCTTTGGTTTGTGCAAACTTGTGTTCCAAATATTCTTTTACTAAGTCCGGGAGCTTTCCATGCAAATAAATCATCCCCTTTTTTATATGCTCTACGCAATAGAAGTCACTGTGAACGTTGTTTGAAATGGTCTGAGATAAATCGCCGAGCACACTTGAGCTAATATATGGTAGCTCCTTGCTTATAAGCATGGAAAGCTCTTCAACTTTCTTCGGTGCTCTGAGGTATAGGAAGTTCTTCTCTTTCTTATTTTTTATTATGTAGTCTACGAAACTCGACTCATTCCCTAAGCGATAAAACTCATTCATGAATCTATTATAGGTGTGCTGTTCTCCATTGGATTTAAATTCATAGATTTCTGGTTCTTTAATATTGCTTGCTATGCGCCGTTCAAAAAATCTCTGATTTTCATCAGTTTTAAGATTTTCTGTTTCAGATACCAAAGGTGATAAATAATAGTTTGTCGACTCCGGATTTCTAAGTCTATTCCTACGTATTAGCCTTGTTAGCAGAATACTTCTTGCATCCATTTCAAATAAGTTCTGGGCTTCATCAATTATCAGAAGTTCAAAAGATATATCTTTGTTTTTTAAGAGCCTGAGAGCACGCTCTTGAGTGAATATGGAAATAAAATCTCCTGCCCCATCATACATTTCATCATGAAATATAATGTGGCGGAGCGGGAAATTAGCTTTGATTAACTTGTAAGTTTGTGTAAGGAGTGATTTGGTTGGTACGATGATTGCGGTTTTCTTGGGATTTTTTGCTTTTATTATATCTATAATTAATGTGCTTTTTCCAAAAGAGGTCGGCGCGATGTAACAGTTCTCCTTGCTACCGCTATTAATTATTTGCTCTCGATATTTTTTTTGCTCGTAAGTTTCAGTTATATGTTTGTTTAGAAATTTTTCTAACTGGTACTCTAAAGTGAAGTTTGTGCTTGTTGAACTCTCGGTTAATTTATTTTTTGATATGTACTGCGCTACCGGGTAGATCCCAAAATTTGAACTTGCATCTAGTAGTGGTTGATAATAGTTGTTATTGATTGCGCACTTTAAGGTTATGTAGTATGCAATCTCAAAGTAGGGGGATCTTCTCTTGTCGCCACTGTATTCGTTAAAAAATACAATTGCACAGCTTAGGATGAACTCCAGCTCTCTATTATCAAGCTGAATATTTAGAGAGGTCTTCCTCATAACTTCTGAAAATAATTTATTGCTTTTGAGCCAAGTCAGGCTAATTGCCATTTTACTTCTCCAGGTATTCAACAAAGCTATTTAGGCTAGATTTTGTCAAGCACATAGCTTTAATCGTTTTTCCGTCAAAGCTTAATACGAAGCTGTTATCATTTAAGATTTCAGTACTTGCTGTTGAGTCCCACGCGCCATTTAGGAATATCGTTGAACATGTGATGATATTGAATTCGGTTATCTTGTTAAAGGTTCCTTGGTCAAACATATCCTGAAGATTTTTAATCTTCTTTCTGATTGATTTTTCCGTTCCTACATCTATATGGGAGGCATGGTTGTAGGCATTCTTCCATGGGTTGTTTTTACCTTTTTCACTTTTTCCAGAAACATACTTTTCTAAATCGGAGTAGGCGTGTTTAAGCTTATCTTTGTGGCTGATTCTTTTACTGGATATAGAGCCGGATTTACTTTCAAGTAGATAGGTTTCAGCATCTTTAGAGAAAAAACCATCAAACCCTTTTTTTATTGATCCTTCTTCTAGATTAAAGAATAGGAATTCCTGTTTGTAACCAATCATTCTTAAGTATAAATGAGCAAAAAGCTCCGCGGCTGCTCCCATTCGAGTATTGGTATCTTTATCTTCCAGAAATTTTCTCAGCCTTATTTTAACAAGGTCTAGCTCGCTATCAGAGCTGCCTTCACATATCGATACCAAAAAATCATCAAGATATTTAGTTATTTTGGTATCTAACGATTCTATATTGATGACATGTAGTTCGTGTGTGGAAGATATTAGCTTTATTTCAACTGGAAGCATTTTTATAGTCCAGGTTTTTTCGCTTGGTAATAGGGGGACGCTGCCATGGCCAGACCTCTTCAACAAATCGGTGGATCTGCGTCGTGCCGCCTAACGTATTTAGAGTGAGATTGTGCAGCTGGAGATAGATGTGCTTGCCCGCCTTCCGGGCGAGGAGTCGCACCGAAAGTTCACCGTGATAGCCTTGGCCTAGCTGCCGCTTGAGCCGAGCGAGAAAAAATGCGCCCGGAAAAATCCAGTTCGGTATGCCCGAGATCTGGGCGATGATAGGGGTGAAGTCCATTTTGCAACCTTTCCAGAAATCCTTATCCACCCGCATCTTACCGAAATTTCGAGTAATGGCACGTTAGTATTACTCGATGGTGAGAAGGTGTGTGGTCGCGTTTAGATTTAGCCTGACGCAAGGCCTGTGCCATTGATCTGATACTGGGTGCAACGTGCAACACCAAAGTAATTCAGCTCCATAAGGTCGCTCAGATGGCCAATAGCAGTAGAAGGGCGCATGTACTGGGCGGCCCTAATGCGTTCCTCAAGCCGCGCTCACGGCCATCAAGCTGGCTGCCGGGTCTTCCGGTCTACAGGACCTAGCATCGTGTTCGATTAAACCATATAGGTAAGCGGCGTAATCCAATTAGCTCTGCCGATCAATCTGTCGTGCTTCGTTAAAACCTAGCCCATCCTCCGACCGACACCACCGCACAAACACCTGCCAGCGATCACTGTGCGCCTTCACCGTGCGGTAATGCCCATCGCCAAACAGATCCCGTAATGCCTGCGGCCCGGCATAGCTCAACTGCCGACCATAGCCAAAATTGCGCCCATCTCGTTTACCGAGCAACGCCATGATCAAACTCCTCTCGAAGCCAAAATCTTTGAAACCTTCCCCGCGTCATCCCGCCTAGGATGTTGAGTGTTATCAGGAATCAAGGCCCCTGCGACCTGTGAGGGTTGTCCACTAACGCGGGACTGACGGCTCTTTACGACCGGGAGCTTGGGCATCTCATGATCTGGCCTCCTGAACACCGATGCCGGTGGGCGGGTGGAGGCTGCATTGGCTGACGAGACCAACGCCGTGAGATCTTGAGTCGGGTGAAGGCAGGAATGCGATGACCGGGGCATGCCTGACTGTCAGTCAGGTGCAGTCCATTCCGTAGGCTGCGGCACCATCATCTACATCGCTGTTGCTGGTGACTTCGGTGTTTGTCACGCCGATTGTCACGAGGGGGAATGCCGCAAAGCCTTGTACGAGTTGGGCTGCAGCAGTGGTAGGAGCGCCCGTCTCTTTCCGGGAGAAAGAGACGGGCGCAGGTTGGCGCACGGGAATGACCAAGCGGATAGGTTGCTGCAGGGCAGCTGGGTAGGGGGATGTATTTGCCGCAATGGCAATGATCTGAAGTAGGCATCCATCACTCGGTGAGTGACCGTGCGAGCTGCCGGACGCTAATCGCACTTTGGGAGAACCACCACGGTGTGGCGTAGCCTTAAAGGTTCTGGCTACCTGGGTTGCTATCAACGACAGCGCTTGCCCGATCTTTTCTACGCCTGTGGATAATTTGGGTCAAGGCTCGAATTTTCGGGAATTCTGCGGCTGTGGATAAAATTATCCACCGGTGGAAATCCGTGGTTTTCCACAGACAGTTACGTGGGCTTTAGATTTTTTAAATGAGGTCCATCCAAGCAGGGCGGCTTTGCAGCCCCGCTTGGATGGACCCGCGTGGAAGGGCGGACTGCGGTGATCTTATTGGCTTACCCACGTTTGGATGCGCCACGGCTATTTTGTAGGGCGGTAATGTTGTCGCCGACCGGATGAGCGAATTCGTGGGGCGTCACATGCCCATGGCGGTTGGCGTCGATGTAGTTGCTCCACCACGCCATGATTAGCCTACGCTGTTCGAGGAATTCAGCCTTGTGGATATACGCGGCGCGCACACGGTTGCGTTCCTTGTGGCTCATTTGTCTTTCGATGGCTGCGTCGGTCCATAACCCGGACTCCAGGAGGGCGCTACAGGCCATGGTCCTGAAGCCGTGGCCGCATACGTCCTTGCTGGTGTCATAGCCGACGTTGCGGAGCATGGTGTTCACCGTGTTCTCGGACATGGGCTTCCAATACTTGTGGTCGCCCGGTAGCACCAACTCTGAAAAGCGACTCAGGCTGCGCAGGCGCTCCAGTATTTCGATGACCTGCGGCGATAGCGGAACCATTTGAATGTCGCCGTTCATCTTGGTCCCGCGTGTGGAGTTGCGTACCCCTTCAATCGGTGCGCGTGTATCGGGGATTTCCCACATGGCGCGTTGGAGGTCGAACTCACTCCATCGAGCGAAGCGCAGTTCGCTGGAGCGGACGAATACATGCAACGTCAGCAGGACGGCGAGGCGCGTCAGCTCGCGGCCGTTGTAGTTGTCGATACGGTGTAGCAGTTCGGGTAGGCGGTTGAGGGAGAGGGCCGGGCGATGGACTGTGCGCGGCGCGTGAATCGAGCCTGCCAGATCCAGTGCAGGATTCAGGGTGATCTGCCGAGCCCTTTTGGCCCCGCGCATGATGGTGGATAAGTAGTTCTGTACCCTTAACGCCACATCCATAGTGCCGCGTTCCTTGATGCGCTGGGTGATCTCTAGCAGGTCGTGGGTATCGAGCTCGGCAATGGGCCGTTGGCCGATCTGCGGGAAGACGTGGGTGCGCAGTCGGCTCATTACGGTTTTTGCGTGGCCTTCGGTCCAGCGACGGGACATATCGGCGTGCCACTCCAGAGCAACGGTTTCGAAAAGCAGTGCCGCCCGCTGGGCTACGATCTTGGCCTTCTTCTTTTCTTCCATTGGGTCGAGATTGTCGAGCAGCAATGCCTTGGCCTCGTCTCGCTTACGCCGTGCGACGGAAAGGGTAACGATGGGGTAATTGCCGATGATGAGCGTACCTTCCTTGCCGCTGGGCTTGGTGTACTTCAAGCGCCAGGTCTTCACGCCATTGGGTTTGACGAAAAGGTACATGCCGCCGCCGTCGAACAGTTTGTAGGCGCGTTCGCGGGTTTTGGCCGTGCGGCATTGCAGGTCGCTGAGGGGGATCGCTAGACGTGGCATAGGGGTACGCGCTCCTGACCGGGAGATCGCAGTACCCCTAACATACCCTCGGGGAAGGGGGATTTTGTTGGATCCCGACAGAGGGTCCTGGAACGAAAAAACCCGCCAAAGGGCGGGTTTTCGGGGCTTCCAGAGCACTCGGTGGAATGCAATGGAGCCTAATGTGGTGCCGGCACCAGGAGTCGAACCCGGGACCTACTGATTACAAGTCAGTTGCTCTACCAACTGAGCTATACCGGCGTGTTAGGGCGACGATTATAGCGATTGAAAAGGTTCTGTAAACCCCTGAATTCTGACTATTTTTGCAAACCCTACGGTTTTCCCCGATCACCGTGTTTTTGCGCATTGTCACTGCTTGAAAACACTCTCAGAAATACGTTCATAAAATGCCATTTATTTGACTTGTTACCGTTCATCTAAAAATCAATCCATAAAAACATCAAAATAATGACACTCTCCACCGCTTCCCACAGAATGCCCAAACAAAGGGCGCCTATAAAAAGACCTGCGGTAAGTACCCGCGCTTGCCGAGCTTCACGTCTTTAAGCTGCGTCGTGAGGAGCAGGCTATGAGCCTTAGCAGTGAAATCCTGGCGTTGTTTGGCAAAGACGTCACCCATGATGCCGATGGCATCAATGCGCGAATGCACTTTTTCGGCAGTGTCCCTGAAGAATCCCATCACTTTCTCCAACCGCTGGATACGCCTGAGTTGCGCCCAAAAATAGTGGCGTTGGTGTCTATCAATGGCGGCGTCGGGCGCAGCACGCTGGTTACAGCATTGAGCAGCGGCCTGCAGCGTCATGGCGAGTCGGTGGTGGCGCTGGATCTGGACCCGCAAAATGCCTTGCACCATCACTTTGGCGTCAGTTCCACCTTGCCGGGTATCGGGCGCACCAGTCTGGAGCATGGGCAATGGGGGCCGCTGCAGCAGTTGGGGTTTGCCGGTTGCCAGGTGATCACCTTCGGCGATATCGATATCCAGCAGCAGGAGAACCTGGAGCGTTGGCTCAAGCATGAGCCCGGTTGGCTGGCGCAGCGTCTTGGGTCGTTGGGCCTCAGCGAGCGGCAGACGGTAATTATCGATACTCCCGCCGGTAATAATGTCTATTTTCATCAGGCGCTGAGCGTCGCCGATGTGGTGCTGGTCATTGTGCAGCCGGACGCTGCGTGCCTGGGCACGCTGGATCATCTGGACACGCTGCTCGCCCCGCATCTTGAATGCCCATGCCCCCCTGTGGTGCAGGTGGTGGTCAATCAGGTGGATGAAAGCAATGCCTTCAGCCTGGATATGGTCGAGGCGTTCAAGCATCGGCTTGGCCAAGACCCGCTGGAGGTGCATAGTGACATGGCGATCAACGAGGCGTTGGCTTTTGCGGCTGACCCGTTGGATAACGTCACGAAGCGGCTTGCCAGTGACGACATCAATGCGCTGTGCCTGCTGTTGAAGGCGCCTAAGAAAACCGCGTGAAAGCGCGGTTTATACGGTTTATGCCTGATGCTTATGCACAATCGGTTGGTGGGGGTTGTCACGAAACGGCCATTTTGTGGAGCGGTTCTCAACACGCTGCAACTGCCTGTTTTGTGTGCGTTTTATTTTCTGAACAAAAAATGAACAGCACCACTTTTGGTCTGTAGCGCTTATAGCTACAGCCTCTGTAAAGAATTCATCAACAGAGTTATCCACAGGCGTCTGTAGGAAATTTTGCCCCTTAATCGCGCTGGGCCAGCACCATCAAGTTGCGCGGTGTGAGGGTCGGCTCGCAAAAGCTGCCTAGCTCGACGTCGTAGCCTTGTTCCATCAGGAATAAAGCCCGGTCCAGCACCAGCCACATTTCCAGCGGGCGGCGAAACAGGCCTCGGACCAGTTCCAGGTTTCGCACTTCGGCCAGGCGACGCCAGCCGTATGCTTCCAGCGCCCCCCAATCCTGTTCGCCTGTGGATAAACCCTTGAGGCTTGCCAGCTCTCGGCAATAATCCGCGAAGGGTTTGTCCAGCCACGCGGCGGGCAGGGACGGCGTGGGCAGGTATTCGTCGCAACCGCGTAACTGTCTTTGCAGCCGGTCGAAACCCAGGCGTCGGGCCATTGAGGTGTCGCGCTGCTGGCGCACGCGGGTGCCGGCTGTGACGGTTTCGCTCAGCGGCAGGCCCAGGTCATCCACCGACAATTGCAGGGCGGAGGCGCGCGCGGTCGCGGACAGCGCTTGATAGCGGTCGGCGCCGATGCGGTTGTAGCAGCACGGCGCCAGCGCCAGTTGCTTGCAGCCGGCGGCGCTGGCCAGGTGCAGCAGACGCACGTGCAAGTCGCCGCAGGCATGCAGGGCGATGGGTGTGTGGTCGGGGCTGATCGCCACATCGGCCATCACGTTTTGCAGGCGATGGGTGACGGGCAGGCCGTGGTGTTCGCTCAAGGCGTTGCCTGAGGCAATCAGGGTCGGGTCGTATTCCAGGCAGGTCAGTTGCTGGCCGGGTTGCAGCACGCGGCGGCCAAGGTGGCCTTTGCCGGCGCACCAGTCCAGCCAATGGCTGGGCGTGGTGGCGAAATTCAGGGCGGCGCCGAAGGCTTCGATCTGCTGCCATTTGCGGCCCGGAACGTCGACGTTCAGGCGATGGCGAGCGAGGGCAAGCGGGTGTGTCGGCAACTTATCCACAGCGCCAAGTTGAAGCGCCTGGGCGGCCAGTTGTGGAAAAGGCGCGGGAGCCGGCAGGTCGTGAGGGTGGTTGTGACTGGTTTCGGCATCCTCGAGCGAGCGCTGGCGTAACCAGTGCGCCAACGCGGGATGCTCGGCTTCCCAGGGTAATTGCAGATGGGTAAAGGGCCGTGGTCGCCACAGCCCTTGGTACTCGATCAGAAACGCATCCAGTGCCTGGAAGCGTGCCTCAGCGTCCTTGGCATGCATCGACGCGCAGCCATTTTTCCAGCAGTTTGAACCCGCGCACCAGCACATAGGCCATCAGCAGGTAGAACAGCCCGGCCGCGAAGAAGATCTCCACCGGCAGGTAGGTGCGCGCGATGATGGTGCGGGCCATGCCGGTCAGTTCCAGCAAGGTCACGGTGCTGGCCAGGGCGCTGGCCTTGAGCATCAGGATCACTTCGTTGCTGTAGGCCGGCAGGCCGATACGCGAGGCGCGGGGCAGGATGATGTAGAACAGCGTCTTGGGTCTGGACATGCCCAGGGCGCGAGCCGCTTCGATCTCGCCCGGGGGAATGGCCTGGATCGCGCCGCGCAGGATCTCGGCGATATAGGCGGCTGTGTGCAGGGTCATGGTGGCAGTGGCGCACCAGAACGGATCGCGCAGGTACGGCCACATGAAGCTCCCGCGTACGCTGTCGAACTGCGCCAGGCCGTAATACACCAGGAACAATTGCACCAGCAAGGGCGTGCCGCGGAAGAAGAAGATGTAGGCATAGGGCAGGGCGCTTACGTACCAGCGGCGCGAAGAGCGTGCGATGCCCAGAGGAATCGCCAGCAGCAGGCCGGCAATTACGGCGATTGCCACCAGTTCCAAGGTCAGTGTTGCGCCCTGGGCCAGTTTGGGCAGCCACTTGATGATCACGGCCCAGTTCAGGCCCAGGTCAAAATGCGACAGCCAGCTGTAATCACCGCTCATTGGGCGCTCCTTGCAAAGCCGCGGGCGGCGCGTTTTTCCAGCAAGTGCATGCCGGTCATGGCCAGCACGGTCAGGCCCAGGTACATGAAGGCGGCGACCATGAAGAAGGTGAACGGCTGCTTGGTCACGGTCACGCCGATTTGCGCGTGGCGCATGATTTCTTCCAGGCCGATCACCGATACCAGCGCGGTGTCTTTCATCAGGATCATGAACAGATTGCCCAGGCCCGGCAGGGCGATGCGCCACATCTGCGGCATGATCAGCCGCGTGAAGATCCGAAACTTCGACAGCCCCAAGGCTACACCGGCTTCACGGTGGCCCTTGGGAATCGCGAGGATCGCGCCGCGAAACACTTCCGTGGCGTAGGCGCCAAAGCACAGGCCCAGGGCGATGACGCCGGCGGCGAAGGCGCTCAGGGACAGGTCGGGGTTACCCACAAACTCGCCAATGGCACGCATCAGGTTGACGGTGCCGAAGTAAATCAACAGCACCCACAGTAATTCGGGGATACCGCGAACGATGGTCGAATAAGCACCGCCCAGCCATTGCAACGGCTTGTACGGTGAGGTCTTGGCCAAAGCTCCGGCCAGGCCCAGCACCAGCCCCAGGCACAAGGCCGTGAGTGCCAGTTTGACGGTCATCAGCGCGCCAGCAGCGAGGGCCGGGCCGAATCCGTAGAGATCGAAATTCATGGTGTTTTCATATCGCGGCAGGCATTGCTAAAAGCCGACGCGCGCCAGGGCGCGCGTCGGGCAGGCCGTTCAGATCATTCGATGCTGAACGGGAAGTACTTGTCGTTGATCTTCTTGTAGGTGCCGTCTGCCTTGATCTCTGCCAGGGCTTTGTTCAGGCGTTCGCGCAGCGGGTCGCCCTTGCGTACGGCGATACCGATCTTGTCGCTTTCTACAACCGGGTCGCCCTTGAATTCATAGGCCGAACCGTCTTTGCTCTTGAGCCATTCGTACTGCACGTACTTGTCGGCCAGGATGCCGTCCAGGCGGCCGGAAGTCAGGTCGAGGTAGGCGTTTTCCTGGGTGTCGTACAGCTTGGCCTCGGTGTCGGGCAGCTTGTCTTCCAGGTAGGTACCTGCCAGCGTCGCACGTTGTGCACCAATCACCTTGCCCTTGAGGTAGGCGGCGTCGGGCTTGAAGTCTGCGGTGGCTTTTGGCGCGATGAACTGCAGCTTGTTGGAGTAGTACGGGTCGGTAAAGTCGACGGCCTGCTTGCGTTCATCGGTGATGGACAGCGAGGACACCAGGAAGTCGAACTTCTTGGCGTTCAGGGCCGGAATGATGCCGTCCCAGTCGGACACATACACTTCGCACTTCTCGACTTTCATCTTGGCGCACAGGGCGTCGCCGATGTCTTTGTCGAATCCGACGACATTGCCGCTGGCGTCTTTATTGTTGAAGGGCGGGTAGGCCGCTTCGATCCCCATCTTCAAGGTTTCTGCCATGGCCGTGGCGCTGAACGCCATCGAGACGGCCGCGGCCAGGAGGAATTTTTTATAGGTCTGCATGCATGTTGCTCCGTTAGCGGTTGCTGGACATGAATTGTTTGCAGCGCGCCGAAAGCGGGTTGTCAAACACCTGCTGTGGCGATCCTTGCTCTTCGACCAGGCCCTGGTGCAGGAACACCACTTCGCTGGACACCTGGCGGGCGAAGCCCATTTCGTGGGTGACCAGCAGCATGGTGCGGCCTTCTTCGGCCAGCGCGCGGATCACATTAAGTACTTCCTGGACCATTTCCGGGTCAAGCGCCGAGGTCGGTTCATCGAACAGGATGACCTTGGGCTGCATCGCCAGCGTACGCGCAATCGCCGCGCGCTGTTGCTGGCCACCGGAGAGCTGGGCGGGGTAGGCGTGGCGCTTGTCGGCGATGCCGACCTTGGCCAGCAGGGCTTCGGCCACTTCTATAGCTTCGGCCTTGCTCTGGCCAAGCACGCGGCGGGGCGCCTCGATGATGTTGTCGAGGATGCTCATGTGCGGCCACAGGTTAAAGTTTTGAAACACAAAACCGATTTCGCTGCGCAGGCGGTTGATCTGCTTACCGTCGGCAGCCATCAGCTCGCCGTTTTTAGCCGCCTTGAGCTTGAGTTCTTCACCGGCCACCAGGATCTGGCCCTGGTGCGGGTTTTCCAGCAGGTTGATGCAGCGCAGGAAGGTGGACTTGCCGGAGCCGGAGGAACCCAGGATCGAGATCACATCGCCGTCGCGAGCGGTCAGCGAGATACCTTTGAGTACCTCCAGCTCACCGTAGCGTTTGTGCAAGTTGCGGATTTCAAGCGCGGGCGTGGCCTGAGCCATGTGCGGTCCTCATTGTATTCGTTGCGTTCTGCACTGTTGGGCCGCCTTCCTGGCGAGGCGCCAAGCTAGCATAGCGTTTGGATGACAGCCAACAGCGCTGCGGACGGTAAACAGGTGGTCTGCGGCAGGGTGTCGCATCAGCGCAGCGGCGTGTCGCGCCATCAACAACCGAACAGACGTTTGAACCTGAAGAATCCACAGGCTTCGCGTAAAAAAGGGCGCGATGGTGCCAGCTTTGCGCGGGTGTTGGAAGGGTTAACCGGGTAAACGGCGCGTATCGGCGCCTTTATGGAGCGCCACATGCTTTTTGTGTGTGATTTTGGTGCACGTGTTCGTTTTAAAGTTGAGTCGCACGGTAACGCTATAGCGGAATGCCATTGTTCTCAAAGACTTGCGATCACTGTTGAATCGTCCTACAGCCCGCGTCAACTGCGGCTTTGTTACATTTTGGCGCAAAACTTGCGTAAAAAATAAAGAACGCCCTGTTGGTTTCTTTTCACGAGAAAGCCCGCAGGCCAGGCGAACCGTTTTCGCAATTCCTCGCAAAGGTGTGTCAATGAGTAGTACGCAAAGCTCCAATGACCTCGAACAGGGGCTCAAACCGCGGCATGTGACCATGCTGTCGATTGCTGGCGTTATCGGTGCCGGTTTGTTCGTCGGCTCCGGCCACGCGATTGCCGCCGCCGGCCCGGCCGTGCTGCTGGCTTATGCGGCTGCCGGTACGCTGGTGGTCCTGGTGATGCGCATGCTGGCCGAGATGGCGGTTGCGTCGCCGGACACGGGATCGTTCTCCACCTACGCCGACCGGGCGATCGGCCACTGGGCCGGGTTCACCATCGGCTGGCTGTACTGGTGGTTCTGGGTGCTGGTGATTCCGTTGGAAGCCAACGCGGCGGCGACCATCCTGCATGCCTGGTTCCCCGACGTGGCGATCTGGGCCTTCACCCTGATCATTACCTTGCTGCTGACCGCAACCAACCTGTTCAGTGTGAAGAACTACGGTGAGTTCGAGTTCTGGTTCGCGCTGATCAAGGTCGTGGCGATTGTGGGCTTCGTCATCCTCGGCCTGGCGGCAATCTTCGGTTTCCTGCCCACCAGCCAGGTCAGCGGCGTATCGCATCTGTTCGACACCCAGGGCTTTATGCCCAACGGCATGGGCGCGGTGCTGGCGGCGATCCTCACCACCATGTTCTCGTTCATGGGCACCGAGATCGTGACCATTGCCGCCGCCGAATCGAAGAACCCCGGCCAGCAAATCACCAAAGCCACCAACTCGGTGATCTGGCGGATTGGCTTGTTCTATCTGCTGTCGATCTTCATCGTCGTTTCCCTGGTGCCCTGGAATGATCCGACCCTGGCTGCGGTGGGTTCCTACCAGACCGTGCTCGAACGCATGGGCATCCCGAACGCCAAGCTGATCGTCGACCTGGTGGTATTGGTTGCCGTGACCAGTTGCCTCAACTCCGCGCTGTACACCGCCTCGCGCATGCTCTTCTCCCTGGGCCGTCGCGGCGATGCTCCGGCCGTGGCCAAACGCACCAATAAAAGCGGCACGCCTTATTGGGCCGTGTTGCTGTCCACGGGTGCTGCGTTCCTGGCGGTATTTGCCAACTATGTGGCGCCGGCGGCGGTATTTGAATTTCTGCTGGCCAGCTCGGGCGCCATCGCCTTGCTGGTGTATCTGGTGATTGCAGTGTCGCAACTGCGCATGCGTCAGAAGCGTACGGCGGCGGGCGAGAAGATTGTCTTCAAGATGTGGCTGTTCCCTGGCCTGACCTACGCAGTGATGGTGTTTATCGTGGGGACGTTGACCATCATGCTGTTCCAGGAAGCGCACCGCGTTGAAATCATCGCGACGGGCATTCTGAGCCTGCTGGTGGTATTGGCGGGGTTGTTCGTTGCGAGCCGTCGCAAGGCCCAGAGAATGGGCGCTGCCGTACTGAACTGACGAAATGTAGATCAAAATGTGGGAGGGGGCTTGCCCCCGATGGCAGTAGTTCAGTCAACCATGTAGTGGCTGACATACCGCAATCGGGGGCAAGCCCCCTCCCACATTTTGTATGTGTCAGTCTGCTGAATTCGTCAGGGACTGGGACGCTGCGACATAGTCCGCTTGGAACTGCGGCGATTCGATCCACGCCAGTGCGGCCGCTTCATCATCGCTGTCCGTGGCCCATTGCCGATATTCAATCAGCGCGGCCAGGATAAAGTCGGTCGCTTCCTCTTCGCCTTCCTGTTCCAGCACCAGCGCCAGCAACGGGTGCGCCAGGAAAGCTGCACACAACGCCTGCTGGCTGGTCTCACCCGCAGCACGCATCTCCACGAACAGCTCGGTCAAATCCACCGACTCAAGGTCGATACGGCTGTCATCGCCGGCGAAGGCATCCGGCTTGGTCGCCACGGCGCGCTGGGTACGGTTTTGCTTGGCCTTGGTCTTGGCGCGCTGGGCGCGTTTTTGCTGTTTGTTCGGCGAGGCCATGGGTTGGCGTCCTTGGGGGGCGGAATGGGGATGGGGTATTGAAGCGCAGGTTGAGACAAATCCCAAGGGAATCCGGGTAGGCTAGGCCTTTGCAACTTGCCAGAGCGTCTCATGACCCGCGACACCCTAGAGCGCAACCAGATTCCCCTCTACTTTGTCGCCATCCTGCTGGCCGCTCTTTGTGGTGCAGTTGCGCCGTCATTCGCCCAAGGCCTCAGCGTATTGATCACGCCCGCCATCGCGGTGTTGATGTACGCGATGTTCCTGCAAATTCCTTTCCTCGATCTGCGCCGCAGCTGGGGCAACAAACGCTTTATGGTGGCGCTGCTGCTGGCCAACTTCGTCCTGGTGCCCTTGCTGGTATGGGCGCTGACCCGTGGCTTGTTGGCCCACCCGGCTCTGCTGGTGGGCGCGTTGCTGGTGTTGCTGACGCCGTGTATCGATTACGTGGTGGTGTTTACCCACATCGGCAAAGGCGACTCGCGGCTGGTGCTGGCGGCCACGCCGTTACTGCTGTTGATGCAGCTGGCCCTGCTGCCGGTGTACCTGGGGTTGATGCTGGGCGCGCAATCGGAGGTGGTGATCGCCGCCGGGCCGTTTATCGAAGCGTTCCTGTTGCTGATCGTGGCGCCGATGGTGCTGGCCGCCTTGACCCTGTTGCTTGCGCGCCGCTCAGCGCTTGTCAGCCGGTGGAACAGCGCCTGGGCCTGGCTGCCGGTGCCGGCGATGGCCCTCGTACTGTTTGTGGTCATCGGCTCGCAGATCCCTTCAGTGGTTCGGGATATCAACGCGCTGCTGCCAGTGCTGCCAGTCTATGCGGGCTTCGTGCTGCTGGCGCCGCTGATGGGAATGTTGGCCGCGCGGCTGTTTGCGCTGCCGGCGGCAACGGCGCGTGCGGTGACGTTCAGCGCCTCCACGCGCAATTCGCTGGTGGTGTTGCCCCTGGCGCTGGCGTTGCCTGAGGGCGTGCGTGGGTTGGCTGCGACGGCGGTCATCCTGCAAACCCTGGTCGAGCTGGTTGCGCAGCTGGTCTACATCCGCGTGATCCCGGCCCTGGTGTGGCCCGGCAGTCGGTAACCGATGAATCTTCAGGTTCGTTCAGGCGCTATTCAGGCAGGCGGTCGGCACCATAAGCCCGCGCTTCTTACCTGACAGGTCAACCGATGGATCACCGCAGCCGCTTTCGCCTGGAACCACTGGGCATTTTTCTGATTGCCCTATTGCTGTTCACCTTGGGTATCTGGGACCAGCAGCCCCAAGGCTTTGACGGGCGCTGGGCGCTGTTCCTGCAGGAAATGTTCCGCCACGGTGCGAGTCTTTTCCCTACCACCTATGGCCAGCCGTACGCGGATTACCCCGGCACCGCGACCTTCTTCAGCTATGTCTTCGCCCGGTTGTTTGACGCGCCCAACCATCTGGCGAATGTGCTGCCCACCGCGCTCGCGTCGGCAGGCGTGATTGCCCTGGTCTATCGCCTGCTGGCGCCGTCCAGCCGGCCTTGGGCATTACTGACGGTGCTGCTGACATTGCTCACCACCCAGCTGCTCGAAAAGTCACGCTCGGTGTGCCTGGACCAAATGGTCGCGCTGTTGTGCGTGGGCGCTTTTTACCTGCTGCACAGTGGCGAGCAGTTGGGCTCGCGGCTCAGGCAGCTGGCGGTGTTCCCCTTGTTCATCCTGGCCTTTGCGATACGCGGGCCGCTGGGGTTGATCGAGGTGTGTGGTGTTGCCTGCGTGTACTGGGCGCTGGGCCGGCCGGGGGAGCGCGTCAGGCAGGTACTTATTCACGGGGCTGTCGGGTTGCTGTTGCTGGCGGCGTGCTGGTGGGTGCTGATGAAACTTGCGCGCATCAGCGGCGGCGATGCCTTCGCCGACGAGGTGTTCAAGATGCAGGTGGGCGGGCGCCTCGATGAGTCCGGAGAGCCGTTCTACTTTTATTTCCAGCTGAGTTTGTACCGTTACTTCCCGGTGGTGCCCTTGGCGCTGGCTACCTTGATTGCGCTACGTCATCGCTGGGCACAGCGCTGGGCCAATGATGAGGTGCAGCTGTTGATAAGGCTCGGCGCCTGCGGCCTGATGATTTTGCTCGGCCTGTCAGTGCCGCATTTCAAGCGGGCCTATTACATTCTGCCCATGGTGCCGATGTTCGCTGCGGTGGCGGCCTATGGGCTGCTTCAGGCGCAAGGCTGGCTCGTTGGCGTGCGCCGCTGTTACGAAGGGTTGGTTGTGGCGCTGCCGGCGCTGTGCGTGGTGGTGCTGTTTGTGTGTCGGCATGCGTGGCACAAGCAGGGTTACTGGCCCGAGGTTTCGATGCCGTTGTTGATCGGCGTGCTGGTGCTGCTGCAAATGGCTGCGATGATGGCACGGCGTCGGGCCGCACGCCTGGTGTGGCTCAGCATGATCGCCCTGGCGGCGCAGTGGCTGTTGTTGGTGACCGTGATCGAGCCGGCCAAGGACCTTCAGTTCGATACCCGGCAGTTCGTCAGCCAGGTGGAAGCGTTGCGCGATGCGCAGCCGGGGCCTTTGGTATTTGTCGACCTGGCCCGAGACACCTGGGCGGTGCGCTACATGATGAACCTGGACCACGACGAGCAGCCGCTATTCGTTGGGCGTAACGAGCTGGAGCGGCTCGCCACATTGCCCCGGCCGTCCTGGGTGATTGTGCCGCGCAAGGACACTGCGCTGTTGAAGGGTTCACCCGTAGAACCGTTGGCGCCGAGCTTTCAGGGGCGGTTGAATGACAATCCGCTGATGGTGTTTTTGCTCAACTGAGAAGTTTTTTTGAAAAGCACGGGGGGCGCAACCAGCCACAATGTCGTCGCTTTTTCGGTTAGATAATCGCTACCGTCTATCGGAATAGGCGATCCAATAAAATATTTTCAAGGATTTTTATATTTTTAATCAATGAGTTAGTAGGTCTTTAGGGGATCGCCTGAAAAGGCAGTCGGGATATTGGCTATCGCATGCTTCGATGTTAATTTGCCAGCCTTTGAAATTCGACGGATCGAACATGCATTTTCTCCTGCCACGGACTCGGCTGCTGCTGGGCGTTTGCCTACTGTTTTGTGTTGCGCTGAACAGCGCATTTGCCGCCCCCACGCCCGGCGACCAGGACCTGATCCGCGACCGTCAGAACCGCCTGCTCGAAGAGCAGCAACGGCGCCTGCAGGAACTCCAGGACCTGCCCGGCAAAGCCGCCAAACCCGAAGCCCCGGCCGCCCCCGCCGACACGCGCTGCTTCCCGATCAAGAACATCGAACTCAAAGGCGCCGACAGCCTGCCGGCCTCCGACCGTGAGCGCCTGCTCAAGCCTTATATCGGCCAGTGCCTGGGTGTGTCCCAGCTCAACGAACTGCTCAAGGCCATCACCGACTATTACCTCGGCAAAGGCCGCGTCACCAGCCGTGCCTACCTGCCGCAGCAAGACCTTTCCAGCGGCCACCTGCAAGTGCTGGTGGTGGAAGGCAAGCTCGAAGCCCTGAAAAGCGCCGAGGGCAGCACGGTGACCGAGCGTGAGTTGGCCATGGCCTTTCCCGGCAAGGTCGGCGAAGCGCTGAACCTGCGCGAAATCGAGCAACTGGTGGACCAGCTCAACCGCCTGCCGTCCAAACAGGCGCAGATGGAGCTGACCCCCGGCAGCCAGGTCGGCGGCAGCGACGTGGTGGTCAAGAACACGCCGCAAAAGCCCTGGCGCGCCAGCCTGTCGCGCAATAACGACGGCCAGAAAAGCACCGGCGAACAGCAATGGGGCGCCGGCCTTGAGTGGGACAGCCCGCTGGGCCTGGGCGACCAGTTGATGCTGCGCGGCGGCCACGATGCAGTCAGCGACCATCAGAAAACCTCGAAAAATACCCTGCTCTACTACAACGTGCCGTGGGGTTGGTGGAACTTCAGTTACACCTACAACGAAAGCGACTACCGCACCTACATCGTGGCCGATAACGCCAAGTTCAAGCAGGACGGCGACAACCAGAACCACCAACTGCGCGCCGAGCGGGTAATCCATCGCGACGACGTGAGCAAGACCTCGGTCAACGTCGGCCTGGCGCACCTGCGCACCAACAACTACCTCCTCGACGTGCGCACCGCGCCCAGCAGCAATCGCCTCAGCGAACTGCAACTGGGCATCAACCACGGCCGGCGCATCGGCAGTGCGTTCGTCAACCTCGACCTGGGCATGCAAAGCGGCATCGGCCTGCTCGACGCCCAGTCGCAGGAAGAGCGCGATTCCCTGGGCCGACGTCAGCCGAACTCGCGCTATCGCAAATACACCGCCACCCTCAGCTACCTGCAACCGTTCAGCCTGTGGGGCGAGTCGTTCAGTTTTTCCAGCCTGGCCACCGGCCAACGCAGCGAAGACATCTTGTTTTCGCCCCAGCGCATGAGCCTGGGCGGCTCGGCCTCGGTACGCGGTTTCAAGGACCAGCAGCTCACCGGCGACAGCGGCGGCTACTGGCGCAACGAAGTGCGCTGGGCGCGCCCGGTGACCCTCGACTGGATGCGCCCGGCCTTCGCCGAATACGGCGCCAGCGTCGGCTACGACCAGGGCGTGATCAGCAACGACCGCTACAACGACAACCTGCATGGGCGGGTCTCCAGCAACTCCCTGGAGCTGTTCGCCCGCGGCAAACACGTCAGCACCAGCGTGACCTTTGCCCACTCGTTAGAAAGACCTGGCGTGATCACCGAGCGCGAAGCGCCGATCTACTTCCGCATGGATTTCTTCCTGTAATTCAACGCCCCGCTGCAATGAGAACCTGACAATGGACGTTCGCCAATTCGCCTTCCTGGCCCGCCAACCTTCCGCCACCCTGAAGCGCCGCGACGCGTTCCTCGGCCTGCCCAAGCGCGGCCTTGCGTTGATCCTCGTCAACGCGCTGTTCTGGCAGCCGCTGCTGGCCCAGGCCGAGGGCATCGTGGTCAGCGCGCCGGGCACCACCGTGGGTGCGGCGGGCAATGGCGTGCCGGTGGTGAACATTGCCACGCCCAACGGCGCAGGCTTGTCCCATAACCAGTTCCAGCAGTACAACGTCGGCCCCAACGGCGTGATCCTCAACAACGCCACCGGCACCCTGGTGAACACCCAACTGGGTGGCTACATCGTCGGCAACCCCAACCTCAAGGGCGGCGCGGCCAGCGTCATCCTCAACGAAGTCAACGGCGGCAGCGCCAGCCAGTTGCGCGGCTACACCGAAGTGGCGGGGCAGTCAGCCAAGGTCATCGTCGCCAACCCCTACGGGATTACCTGCAGCGGTTGCGGCTTTATCAACACGCCCAACGTGACCCTGACCACCGGCAAACCCATCATCGACTCGACCGGCCAGCTGAAAAGTTACCAGGTCGACGGCGGCGCCGTGACCATCGACGGCGAAGGGCTGAACGCCAGCAACGTCGACCGTTTCGACATCATCACCCGCTCGGCCAAGATCAACGCGCAAATCAATGCCCGCGAACTCAACGTGATCGCCGGGCGCAACGACGTCGATGCGCAAAGCCTGAAAACCACCGTCCGCGCCGACGACGGCAGTGCCAAACCGGAACTGGCGATTGACTCGTCGGCCCTGGGCGGGATGTACGCCGGTGCGATCAAACTGGTGGGCACCGAGGCGGGCGTGGGGGTGAAGCTCGACGGCACCCTGGCGGCCAGTGGTGGGGATATACAGCTCGACGCCAACGGGCGCCTGAGCATGGTCAATGCCAAGGCCAGCGAGGCGGTGGTGATCAAGGCCGATCAGCTGGATGCAACGGGCGCCGTCTACGCCGGTACCCGTATCGATGTGCAAACCACCACGGGGTTGAGCAACCAGAAAAGCCTGGCCGCGCGGGACAGCATCAGCCTGACCAGCAGCGGGCAAGTGACCAACAACGGCATCATCGAAGCGGGCGTGAATGGTGATGAAAGCCGCAATGCCAGCGGCGACGTCAACCTGAAAGCGGCAAGCCTGCAAAACACCCAAAGCGTAGTCGCCAGTCGCACGCTGAAGGTGACTACTTCGCAAGCCCTGAATAACCAGGGCGGCACATTGAGCGGCGTGAACACCGTCGCCAGCGCAGGCCAGCTCGACAACCGGGGCGGCCGTGTCTTGGGGACCGACTCGCTCAAGGTCAACGCCACCGGCCTGGATAACCGCGCGGCTGGCCTGCTGCACAGTGATAACAGCGCCGACGTCACGGTGACGGCTGCCGTGGATAACCAGAACGGCCGAGTGATAGGCCTCAAGAACCTGACGCTCAACGCCGGGCAATTGACCAACGATAACGGCCTGGTCGCAAGCCAGGAACAGGCCCATGTAACCGCCGGGCCTCTGAGCAACCGCGCAGGCGAAATCTCCGCCCAGCAAACCACCCTTAGCGCCACATCGCTGGATAACCGTTCCGGCAAGCTGCTGGGCAGCAACCTCAACGTGACCGCCAGCGGCGCGATTGATAACCGGCTGGGGATCTTCTCCGCCACCAGTTTGCTGACCGTGCAAGCCGCAAGCCTGGACAACAGCGATAAAGGCTCCGTCGCCAGCCAGGGCAACTTGACCGCGACCATCAGCGGTCTGCTCGATAACCGGCGTGAAGGCAACCTGGTCAGCCAGGGGGCCCAACAGGTCTCCTTCGGGCAACTGAACAACGCCCAGGCCGGGTTGGTCTCGAGTAAAACGACCCTCGCCTTACACGGCGATACCCTGACCAACCAGGGCGGCCTGGTGATCGCTGATGGGGCGTTGGCCCTGACCGGCGGTAGCGTCGACAACAGCCAGAAGGGCGTTATCAGCAGCAAGGCCGATACCCGTGTCGAGCTGGCCAGCCTGAACAACGGCAATGGCGGGCAACTGAGCAGCGATGGTCGATTGACGCTCAATGCCAACCAACTCGACAACAGCGCTGGTCGGATCAGCGCCAAGGGTGACCTGTTAGCCACTGTGGGCCTACTCAACCAGCAGGCGGGTGAACTCGTCAGCGACGGCGCACTGAGCCTTGTCGGCAACTCGGTGGACAACCGCAACGGTGGTTTCATCGCCGCCACCAACGGCGTCGACCTGCGCAGCCAGACCGTCCTCAACCAGCAAGGCGAGATCTCCAGCCAGGCCAAGGTGCTGCTGGTGGCCGACCAGTTGAACAACAGCGCTGGCAAGGTGATTGGCGACAGCGGCTTGACCCTGACCGTGCAACGCCTGCTCAACCAGAGCAAAGGCCTGCTGGCGGGGCGCGATAGCCTTGTGCTGAGCGGCGGCCAACTGGATAACAGCCTGGGAGGCCGCGTTTCCAGCCAGAAAGACTTGAACATCAACCTGACCGGTGACCTGCTCAACCAGGGCCAGGGCACCTTGCTCAGTGAAGGCGTGTTAACCGTCAAGGCTGGCACGCTGGACAACCGCCAGGGCGGCATTCTGTCCGCCGCCAATGCGCTGTCGATCACAACGGACGGCCAACTGAACAATCAGTCGGGCAAGCTGCTGGCCGATGGCACCGCCACGCTGGTGAGCGCGGCGCTGAACAACAGTCAGGGCGGTGTGATCAGCGCCAAGCAACAGGTTGACGTGCGCAGCGCCGGCCTAAACAACAGCCAGCGCGGCAGCATCAGCAGTGACGCCGGCATCATCCTCAATGCCGGGCAACTGGATAACAGCCAGCAAGGTTCGATCTTTGCCAAGTCTACGGTCAAGGCCACCCTGACCGGTATGGACCAACACGATCACGGCGAGCTGGTCAGCAATACCAGCATCGACCTGGACATGAACCGTGGGCAACTGATCAACCGCGACCACGGCCTGATCGCGACCCCAGGCCAATTGCTGCTGAGCAACCTGGGCAGCGTCGACAACAGCCAGGGCGGCGAGATTTCCAGCACGCAATCGTTCCTGCTGGCGGCCGACGCGGTGAACAACCAGGGCGGCAAAATCATCAGCGGCGACAGCCTTCAGGTACGTATCGCCAAGGCCCTGGATAACAGCGTCGAAGGTGTGTTGTCAGCCAAGAATCTCTTGCAGGTGGAGGCAGACAGCCTGGACAACCAGGCCGGTGGCGCACTCGCCAGCCGTGGCGCGCTGGACCTGAAGGTCACTGGCGTTCTGGACAACCATAACCAGGGGCTGATCTCCGCTGCCACTGCGCTTACTGCAACCTCGGGCTCATTGAACAACAGTGCCAACGGTCGGCTTTCTGCCGGCACGCTCCACACCCTCAACACCGGCGCACTGGACAATTCCCAGGGCGGGCAACTGGTCAGCGATGGCAGCCTGACGGTGACCGCCGCCGATGTGGATAACCGCAGCGGCGTGATCGGCAGCCAGCACGCCTTGAACCTGACCGTCGCCAACCTCGACAACGGCGCGGGCCTGATCAACAGTCAAAGCGACCTCACCTTGGTGGGCCAGCGTGTGGACTCAAGCCTGGGCGGGGAAATCTCGTCCAAGGGCGACTTGAAACTCACCATCCAAAAGCTGATTCAGCGCCAGGGTCGTTTGATCGGCGAGCGCGCCGTGACCCTCGACCTGCAAGGCGGGGACCTGAACAACAACGGCGGTTTGATCAGCGCCAAAGGGCCGTTGACCTTCGCGCGCCTGGCCAACCTGAGCAACCGTAAACAAGGCGAAATCTCCAGCCAGACAGCGTTCAGCGTGGCCGCCAAACGCATCGATAACGGCGATCGCGGGGTTATTCTCAGCGCCGATCAACTGCGCCTCGAAGCGGATGCGGTGGTCAACGCTGACAAGGGTTTGATCTCCGGTTGGAACGGCCTGACCGTCGTCGGCGGCAGCCTGGACAACAGCGCCGAAGGCACGTTGTCGAGTAAGAGCGGTACCTTGCAAGCCACGCTCACCGGCACGTTGGATAACCACGCAGCGGGTGCCCTGGTCAGTCAGGGCATGCAAACCATCAACGCGGCCAACCTGAACAATGATCGAGGGATCATCTCGGGCCAGGCGGATGTCAGCCTCACCGTTACCGGGCGCCTGGACAACAGCAACGGCGGCTTGATCTCCGCCGCTCAGCAACTGGGCTTCAACCATGCCCAGAGTGAAATCCTCAACCGTGGCGGCCAGATCAGTGCCGCCAACATCACCCTGATTGGCCAAAGCCTGGACAACAGCGCCGGTCAGCTGATCAGCCAGGGCACCCTGGAAGGCACCCTCAGCGGTGCGCTGATCAACGCCAACAACGCCCGCCTGGCCAGTGGCGCCGCCTTGCTGCTGAACGCGTCGAGCCTGGATAACCGGGGCGGCCAACTGGTCAGCCAGGATCGGCTCGACCTGACCCTCGCCAACGGCGATCTGGATAACCGCGACAAAGGCACTCTTGCCAGCCAGAAAGACTTGGTGATCAAGCTATTGGCCGGTGACATCAACAACCAGCAGGACGGCCTGATCTTCAGCCAGAAGGGCAAGCTTGATCTGGCTGCGCGTACCCTGAATAACCAGAAGGGCACGTTACAAAGCCAGACCGACAACCAGCTGCGCCTCAGTGGCGCCCTGAACAACCAGGGCGGCCGGGTCGACAGCCTCAATGGCAACCTGGACCTGCAAACGGCCAGTGTGGCCAACACCGCTGGCGGCATCCTCAACAGCAGCAAGGGCTGGATCAAACTGGTCAGCGGCCTGTTCGACAACGGCAGCGGGATCACCCAGGCGCAGTCACTGGACATTACCGCCAAGGGCGGTTTGCTCAATCAACTGGGGCACCTCTCGGCCCTGAGCGGCGAAAACCTCATCGTCACCAGCACCCTGAATAACCAGGGTGGCGGTGTGTACGCCGACACCTTGCTCAAGGTCACGGCCCAGGATTTCGATAACCAGGGCACGGCTGCCGGCAACGGCGGCAAGGTCGGCGCGCGCACCATCGACTTCGGCCTGACAGGCACCCTGAGCAACCGCTTTGGCCTGATCGAAAGCGACGACACCCTGGGCCTCTCCGCGCAAACCATCAGCAACGTCGGCGGTACCCTGCGCGCCATGGGCCGCACCGGTTCCACCCGCATCAGCACGCTGGGGCTGTTCGATAACCGCCTCGGTGCGCTGGAAAGCGCCAACGAAGCGCTCAACCTGCAAGCGGCTAGCCTGGACAACAACGGCGGGCGCATCGTGCACACCGGCAGCGGCACATTCGACCTGACCTCCGACCAGGTCACCCGTGCCGGCGGCAGCTTCGTCACCAGCGGCCAGCTGGACATCAAGGCTGCGAGCTGGACCAACAGCAGCGTGATCCAGGCCGGGCGCCTGAACCTCGACATCGGCCAGTTCACCCAGACCGCCAGCGGCCAGTTGCTGGGTGCACAAAGCCTGACCGGCACCGGCGACACCTGGACCAACGAAGGCCTGCTGGCCAGCGACGGCACCCTCAACCTGACACTGACCGGTGGCTACAGCGGCAACGGTCGCGTCAGCAGCCTGGGCGGCATGACCCTCACCAGCGCCCGCATGGACCTGGGCGATAACGCACGCATTGCCGGCGGTGCACTTACCCAGATCAACAGCACTACCCTGAACAATCGCGGCCGCCTGACGTCGGTAGGCGACCTGACCGTCAACGCCAACACATTGAACAACTACGGCACCCTGGGCGGCGCTGAAAAAGTTCGCCTGAACGCCACTCACCTGCTCAACGACAAGGGCCTGATCTTCAGCGGCAACGACATGACGTTGCGCGTCAACGACTTCAGCAACCGCTATGGCGACGTCTACAGCCTGGGCGGCCTGGACATCGCCCGAGACGACGCAAGCGGGCGCAGCACCTTGATCGAAAACGTCTCCGGCACTTTGGAGAGCAGCGGCAATATGCGTCTGCTGGCCGACACCCTGAGCAACCGCCGCGACCAGTTCAGCACCGAAATGAAACTGGTGTCGGGCAGCTTCGACACCTACTACGACGATTTTTGTGATGGCAAGGGCTGTGAAGTGCACTTCCGCTCGGTTGAGCGCTACGAAGATGTTGTCACGGGCAGTTCCCCCACGGCGTATATCTCGTCGGGCGCGGGCCTGACGGTTGGCGCGCAAACCGTCGACAACCTCTACAGCTCGATGTCGGCGGCGGGCAACATTCAGATCGATACCGGTGTACTGAACAACATAGGCGCGGCAGGCGGTGAGGATCGTCACTTCGACTCGGAGTTCTATACCCGCAACGACAGCGTCTACAACACGTTTATCACTCGCAGGGACCAGTTCAACCTCTACAACAACCCCAATTCGGCCGACTACCGTCCCGGCGAAATGACCATCGCCAAGCTGAGGGACGGGATCGGTAACTTCTACAACGATTCCAGCTATGTGGTCGCCACTGCCGGACGTGTGATTGCCCCCGCCGTTATTCAGGCGGCTGGATCAGTCACGGTTAACGCTACGCAGCAAATCAACAACAGCGTCATCCGCGCCAACGCCACGGACATCAATACCCCGGCGCAAAACCGCAACACCAACTCCGACGTGTTTGCCTCCACGGTCAAGCCGGCGATCACCGCGCAACTGCCGCCGGACCTGGCCCAGCGTCAGGTCAACCCGGTGACCTTGCCCGGCTTCAGCCTGCCGACCGGCCAGAACGGCCTATTCCGCCTCAGCGGCCAGGCCGCGAAAGCCGGAGCAGCGGGTAAAGCGGCCACTGGCAGCGGTGACTTCAGCGTGAGTGGGCGTGTGGTCAGCGCCGCCGAGCGCGAGAAAACCCTCGACTACAACGCCGTGCAAGAGCGCGGCTTCAGCCTCGACGGTCAGCCGGTCAGCGGCGCGGTCAACGGCCAGGGTCCGCTGGTGCTGGACAGCCGTGCACCGTCGGTCACCCGCGTGCAGGGTGTGCCGGACATCGCCCCGGTGGACAACAGCCACAAATACCTGATCGAAACCAACCCGGCGCTCACTGACCTCAAGCAGTTCATGAGTTCCGACTACCTGCTCGGCAAACTCGGCTACAACCCCGACACCAGCTGGAAGCGCCTGGGCGACGGCCTCTACGAGCAACGCCTGATCCGCGAAGCCGTGGTAGCGCGTACCGGCCAGCGCTACATCAACGGCATCGCCAGTGACGACCAGCTGTTCCGCTACCTGATGGACAACGCCATCTCCTACAAGGACTCGCTCAACCTGCAACTCGGCGTGTCCCTCACCGCCGAACAAGTCGCGGCGCTGACCCACGACATCGTCTGGATGGAGGAGGCCGAGGTCAACGGCCAGAAAGTCCTGACGCCTGTTTTATACCTGGCCCAGGCCAACAACCGCCTGGCGCCCAACGGCGCACTGATCCAGGGCCAGGACGTGAGCCTGATCAGCGGCGGCGACCTGCACAACAGCGGCACCCTGCGCGCCACCAACAACCTGAGCATGGTCGCGAACAACATCGACAACAGCGGCCTGATGCAAGCCGGCAACCGCCTGGAAATGCTCGCCACCGATTCGATCCGCAACAGCCGTGGCGGCATCATCACCGGCCGCGACATCAGCGCCACGGCCGTGACCGGCGACATCATCAACGAGCGCACCGTCACCACCTTCAAGCGCGACGGCGAGAAATTCCAACTGCGCGACGACGTGGTCAGCGATGCCTCCCGCTTCGAAGCAACCGATACCTTGAGGCTTAATGCCGGCCGGGATGTGCTCAACGTAGGCAGCACGCTGAAAGCCGGCGGCAACGCCAGCGTGACCGCAGGCCGTGACGTAGTGATCGCCAGCCAAACCGAAGAAGACAGCGCCGCCTACCAGCGCCGTCGGGTCAAGAGCACCGAACAAACCCTGCTGCAACACGGCTCCAGCGTGGAGGTGGGCGGTAACCTCGCCATTGAGGCTCGGCGGGATATTGCGGTTATTGCCAGTACCGTCAGCGCGGCCAAAGACCTCAGCGCCAAGGCCGGGGAAAACCTGACCCTGTCGTCCGCTGCCAACGAACAGCACGATTACTCCAAAGGCAAAAAAGGCGACACCAAAACCACCACCCAACTGGACAACGTCACCCAGCAAAGCGCCGAACTCAAAGCCGGCGGCGACCTGATCGCCGTGGCCGGCACCGACCTGACCCTGGTCGCCAGCAAGATCAGCGCGGGCAACGAAGCCTATGTGCATGCCGATAACGAGTTGCAACTGCTGGCCGCGCAGGACAGTAACTACTCGCTGTATGACATGAGCAAGAAAGGCGGGTGGGGCAGCAAGAAGACCCAGCGTGATGAAGTGACCGATGTGAAGAACATCGGCAGTGAGATCAAGACGGGGGGGGACCTGACGCTGGAGAGTGGTGGGAATCAGAAGTATCAAGCGGCGAAGCTCGACAGTGGCGGGGATATTGCGATTGTCAGTGGTGGGGCGGTGACGTTTGAGGCGGTGAAGGATCTGCATCAGGAGAGTCATGAGAAGAGCAAGGGAGATGCGTTCTGGACATCGTCAAAAGGTAAAGGAAATACGGATGAGACCCTGCGCCAGACCCAAATGGTGGCTGAGGGAAACATTGCGATCAAGGCAGTGGAAGGCCTGAAGATCGACGTCAATCAGGTCAATCAACAGACCGTCAGCCAATCGATTGAGGCGATGGTAAAGGCCGATCCGCAACTGGCCTGGATCAAAGACGCGGAGGCTCGCGGAGATGTGGACTGGAGGCAGGTCAAGGAGATTCATGACAGCTTCAAGTACAGCAATTCGGGGTTGGGGCCGGCGTCGCAGATTATTATTGCGATTGTGATGGCGGCGGTGGTTGGGCCGCTAGCTGCGGGCGCTGCCGCAGGGGCGGGGGCCGGCGCTGGGGTAGCTGCTGGAGCTGGAGCAGTGGCAGCGGGAGCGGCGACCAACGCTACGGTCAGCGTCGTTAATAACCGTGGCAACTTGGGCGCAGTGCTCAAGGATGTGACCTCTTCAGATGCGATGAAGGGGTATGTGATTGCTGGTGTTACTGCAGGCATGACCGCTGCTTATTTTGGTGATTGGACGGGGACTCAAACAAACACAATCACTGGGAAAGTTACGACGCCGGGCCTACTGAACACTTGGAGTGGTGTCGGTAAATTCGCCGCCAACCAGACGCTACAAAGCGGCACCTCCATGCTGCTGAGCAAGGCGCTGGGGCAGGGCGGTAGCGCTAGCGATGCGTTGAAAGGCGCGCTGTTTAATACCTTGGCGGCAGCGAGTTTCAACCTAGTTGGCAATTTCACCGAAGGTGTAATCGCTGATGGCTCTGCACCCAAAATCGCGATTCACGCGATGGTCGGTGGTTTGCTGTCTGAAGCCACAGGCGGCGATTTCAAAACTGGCGCGTTGGCGGCAGGGGCGAATGAGGCGCTGGTGACTCATTTGGATGCGCTGGTCAAAGGTAACGAAGAGCTGCTGACGATGAGTTCGCAGATCGTTGGTGTACTGGCGGCGGCGGGGCAGACGGACGCGGATGCGGCTACGCTGGAGAAGGGCAAATGGATTGCACAGAACTCCACGCAATACAATTATTTATCTCATAACCAACTGGAGCGAGCAGCCAAAAAGATAGCGGCTTGCACCAACGACGCTTGCATTGAAGACACGACGCGCAAATTCAAAGAACTGAGCATACAACAGGACCTTGATGCGATAGCAAGCTGCCGGGCAACCCCGTCGTCCTGCGCCACTCACTCAAAAGTCGTCGCCAATACCATGGCGGACCTCGACCCCATTAAAGACATAGTTGACTACGGATCGCCGAAAGCCCGAGAGGCTGTACAAAACCTCATAAATTCGAATTATGAATTCCAAGAGATGCTAGCCACTGCCACCACTGAGCATTCGGTAGGCGCGATGGTTGATTCGCTTAAAGCCAAATGGGGGCTTAGTGATGCGCAGGCGCAAGCAATCACGGATGACCTGAAGGTTGCGTTGGCGGCAGGGTTAGGTACCGCGGCAGGGGTTCTGGCTTACAAGCGTGCGGTTGCGAGTGCTGGGAAAAGCGCTCCTATAAAAAATCATAATCCTACGAGTGACAAAACTGACTCGGAAACCGGTACTCTGGTTGAAAGGAGTGTTTTGGAGACGAGCCCCAAAGTAATAAATCAGGCCGAGCCAGAAGTTCTTGCAAAGGTTAATAAGGGACGCAGCCCATATTCTGAGTTAAACGGTGCAATTGGGGAGGCTCGTGGCTGGAGTCAGGCTATTGAATCGGGGCAAACACCAATTTCCGGACCTGGGAAAGCGTCACTCCCAGGTGCAGATTACATTACGTATGATCCATCATCGCGATCTGTGATCGTCTGGGACGCCAAGTATCGTGCTCCTGGCGGAAGCTATCCGACGTCCTTGCCAGATTCAAAGTTACAGGCCTGGCAGTCAGAGATCATAAACTCTGTTAAAAATATGCCGGAGGGATCGGCCAAAGCAGCCGCAGAGAGTGCGCTTAAGGCTGGCAGGGTCGAAGGCCGAATATTCAAATGGCCACAATAGGCTTGAGGTATTTAAGATGAAAGAATGGTCATCGCTGTGCAAGTCAAAGGTTGGGGACGCCGTTGATGTACGGGAGCAATGCGTTATCGCTATGGACGACGGCGCATACAAAGTTTCAGACGATCAGTATTTTTTAGCTGACGCTTTTTCTGATGAGGGAGAGGAAAAACTTCGTTTGCTATCCCTCTACTGGGCTTGCAGTGAGCCTGCATTTAGAAGAGCCTACTACAGGGATGTTGAAAATGATGACATGGCCGTATGCCGGCCGCCGCCTGAGTTGCTTCCGGTTGGGGCGGGGGGGACCTATAGTCAGATTAAAAATGCTCTTAGTTCTCTTGGTTCTGAGAAGTTTATGGAGTACGCGTCTTATCGTGTTATGTCTGATGGTGCATTTGTTCATAAGGGCTTAGAAAGTTCATTGGCTGTTTATTATTTTCGCTTGCATGATATTGTTGATGATGAACTGCCTTACGCGATACTGTGGAAGCTTTCTAGTGTGTGATTTATAAGAGGCAACGTCCTGTTTCTGGGTTGAAGCGGTGCAAAAGCGACAGTCAGTTCTCCGTTAAAACTTGGCGAAACCAAGACAATCAATGATGTCAGCATGACTCGTGTAGGAAGATGGATGTCTCCTGATGAGCTGGCGCAGATGCAAAATACAAATAAACTGGTGCAAGGCGGTGGAGGAAAAACCTTTATTTCGACTAATGGCATCGCTGACTTTAAAGGGGCTGCACCCAAAGGCTCTGTCTATGTTGAGTTTGATGTTCCAGCTAACAGCTTGCTGCAAGGCGGAAAAGATGGCTGGTTTAAAATGATTGGCCCTAATGGAAAATGGGGTCAGACCACTATTCTTCTGGCGGAGCACTAAACGTGGTCTGACCCCTGTTTTTCGCTGGAGCTGGGCGCCCAATTTATGAGTTAATTATTAATGGGCAGCCACAGCGAATTGCTGTGACTGTTGGCGACAACGGCTTTGTCGTCGGTGCAAATCCAAGGGGTAGCGTTAAGTGAAAAATATAAAGTTGATGGCGGATTATCAGTGTCATCCGCTTTGGAATATGTCCCCCGATGAGTATGGGGACATAGCTCCTTGCGAGCTTCCTATCTCTGAAGAGCTTCAGCTGCGTCTATCAAAGTGGGCCGCTATATACGATGAAACACTGGATGTTGATTACCCGCCAAACTCTGGGTTCAAGAGTGAGGAATTAGAACGAGAATTCAAGCGAGAGGGAGAGCGATTAGCTGAAAGCTTGAGAAATGAACTCGGTCCGGATTTTTCTATTTTCCTTAAAATTTAGTTGGTCCAAAAGGAGGAGTAGCGCTATCAAATGATGTTCTAGTCGAAGCGCGTATTGGGAATGGTACGAAGGGGCAAGGTAGCGGAAACAAAGTAGACCAACTTCCGAATAAACAAGTTGTTGGGGCTGATGGAAAACCAATACCTGTGTACTCAGAGCCAGAGAGGCTCAGTGGTCCTTACGCCACTCAAGAGTTCCCATCGACTCCGGTTGCGCATGGTTTTCCCGATATTGTCGATAACTATGCAAATAGTGCGACTAAATTTCCTCTCAACAACGGCTCGTCGCTTTACCAAGCATCAGGTAGCTACAACGGTGTGTCGGGTAGGTTTGAATGGATAGTAGATCCGAAGTTGGGCGGTGTAACACACAGAATGTTTGTACCAAATGGAACTGTTAACGGTATACCGGTGAAACCATGATTCAAGCAGTCTTTGAACGAATTACCAAATATGGCTTGACCGACTGGGCCGTTTTGCTTCAGGGCGTCTGTGGTGTTCCTAGCCTTTTGGGGAGATTGCCAACGTCTTGTGTGGAAGATTTTGCTAGCGCTGAACTTGAAAAGGTTGCTGGGAATAATCCCTTGGTCGATGTGATTGTTAGTTTGGCTAACGATAGTGATCTGCCTTTATCTGAGCTATGCCGACAGTTGAAAAAAATGAGCGACTCTCAAAATGCAGAAATGCAACGAGCTAAGAGAATATGGCGAGCGGTTGCATTGGAAGAATTACTAGCAACCCTGGACTCGGACCCGCTCTATGGATTGATAAAGTTGTCCGAGTTTTGGTCAGCCTGGGATTGGCCCGTTGATGCTCCATCGTCGATGATTCCAGGTGCGACGAATTTGCCGCAGCATCAATACCACTCTGCATCGAACTATGATCACGTTGTTCATGAGCATGAACAATGGTTGAAAGATGAGTTGGTTGCTTTGAGCTGTAGAAAAGCTTCAACTTGATCTGAGGAAATAGGGGTCAGACCCTGAGGGATCCCCACGAAAATTTACGCCAAGCTCTGTGCCTGATGATGCACCTCATCACGCAGAGCATGCTCCAGTATTTCCAAGTGTTCTCGGCCACCAAAATCGGTGCAACTGCGCCAGTATTCCAAACCTAATCGCCACAATGAAAGGACTCGCCTCTCTTTTAGGCTATTGCTTTGATAGCGCCGCTCCAATTGGTTCTCCCGTGCCTGCAGCCCCGTTAAGAAGATGAGGTAGTTGGCCAAAGCGGCAATCAACAACAACACTTCGATGCGCTTGGGACAATGGCTTCGATGCAGATTCAGGCCCAAAAAATGGGGTCAGACCATTATTTTCCTGGCGGAGCACTAGACGTAGTCTGACCCCTATTTTCGGGGCGTGGTAATGAAGGCGGTTTCTGAGGGTAAGCTTGTTGGTTATCAAGGCTCAGGAGTTGGAGAAAAATGGGGTCAGACCACTATTCTCTCTATTCTTCTGGCGGAGCACTAAACGTGGTCTGACCCTTATTTTTTTGGGGGGTAATAAGTGAAGCTAAAAACGGTAGGGTGGTACCTGTTGGGTGCACTAGTGGTGTATTTTTCCCTGGTTTTTTTTGTGGTGGGTATTGTCGGTAATTTGCTTGTGGCGACAATTGCATATTTTAAGCTTGGTCATTGGACGCTTGAGGCGGGAATTATCAATTTTTCTCTGAAAATAGCTCTTTACTGCGGGGGGGCAGTAGGTGCGGGTATTTGGATGTTGTCATGGTTGAAAAGTCGTAAAGACAACAAAAGGTACTAGTATTGGTTGGAAAGTTATCCAGTCGACGTTGATAAAATACCTACTGGCAGGCTGACTAGCATAGATCACGCTCGAATTGCCGCAGCCAGAGAGGCGGGGACCGCCGTTAAACTTGATCCGAAAGTATCTCCAGTAGGCTTTCGATTGTCTGGAAAAATTAGCTGCCTAGTGCCCGGTTTATAGGTCCTTTGGGCCTCATGGGAGTCTGTATTATCTCAAACCGCTACTCAGATAAGTGAAAGGTGTCTGAGAAATACTGCGTTCCCGGCTCCCTGGCCACCTAAAGCTTACTTACAACGAAACCCCTCCGGCATCGTAACCGTGTAGTTACGCTGCACCCGATCCTGAAAATTCAGATTGCGCAGCCCTTGCTCCACCAAAAAGGCTTCCACCTTCGCCGCCTGGCAGTCGTCGTTATAGGACGATGCCCGCAGCAGGTACACCGCGCGCTTGCTCGCTTCATCCCGGGCGGTGGCCCTGAACGTGGTGAGGGTGGTGTAGCCGGTGCGCTCAGAGGTGCCTACGGGGCCGTAGGTGGTGTTTGGGGTGCTGGTGCAGGTCAGCTGGTCGGTTTTCTTTTTGTTCTTCTTGCACTGGGTGGTGGTGCTGTTGGCGACCTGGCCGTATTCGGTGGCGGTATAGCGGTAGGTGACTTGCTTGCTGTCGACGTCCAGGGTGACGGTCATTTTGATCGGTGCGTGGTTTTTGGGCAGGGTGGTGTCGGTGAAGACGTTGCGAAAGCCCTGGTCCTTCATGGCGCTGACCATATCGCGCAGATAGTAGCGGGCGTTGAGTGCGTTTTCGTCGCTGCCGCCGGTGGATGTCACCAGTACCGTGGCCTGTCGATCGAAGTGGTAGTCGGGGTCCGGCGTTGCGTTGATCGCTACGTCCGTTTGCGTGGCGCATCCACTGAGCATTGCGGTCAGTAGTAATAGCGTGCAGAGCGAGAAGCGGGTCATGAAGAAACCTTACAGCGAGGAATTGGGTAAAGGCTGAACGATTGGGCTCAGCGGAAAATAACCCTTAATCGTCCTGCTGCGACATCGTGACGCCAGTAGCTTGGCCGCCATTAAATCGCAGGCAATAAAAAACCCCAAGGAACACATTGTTCCTTGGGGTTTCTCGGTATTTTGGTGCCCAGAGACGGAATCGAACCGCCGACACGGGGATTTTCAATCCCCTGCTCTACCGACTGAGCTATCTGGGCAACGGGGCGCATTAAACGGGTTTTTCAGGGGGTCGTCAAGCAAGTTTTCAAAAAATATTTAATTATTACCGTCGCTTACGTGCCGACCCCGGTTTTTGATCAATTATTGAGCAGGTGGCACGTAACCTTCGGCCTGGGCGTATTCCTCGCCGGAAAAGAACTTGTCCATTTCGCCCTGCAGGTATTTGCGGTCTTCGGCGTTCATCATGTTCAGGCGTTTTTCGTTGATGAGCAGGGTCTGGTGTTTCTGCCAGTCGCCCCAGGCTTTGGCGGAGACGTGGTCGTAGATGTCCTGGCCCTTGGCGCCTGGGTACGGAGGGCGTTCCAGGGCTGGGAGTTCTTCTTTGTACTTGCGGCACATTACGGTACGGGTCATGACGACTCTCCTGCGTTCAATACTTCAGCCGCGCGCTTCAGCAGTTTCTTCACCGGGGCGGCAAGGCCCAGGCGCGGCGGGGTGGCGAGGTTATACCAGAGCCAGTCGGCCTCGGCCACGTGATGGGTGCTTTCCTCGACCTGGACAAGCCAGGGTTCGATGGCCAGCTGAAAGTGGCTGAAGGTGTGGATCAGCCCTGGCAGTTCCTGATGCTTGCCCAACGCCAGCGCGTGCTGGTTGGCCAGGTGATCCAGGTCACTCAGGTCGTCGAGCTCCGGCAGGCTCCACAAGCCGCCCCACAGGCCCGTGGAGGGGCGACGGTAAAGCAGGATCGCACCCTCGGCATTGGCCAGCATCGGCATCAGTGTGCGTTTCTGCGGGACGGCCGTGCGTGGCTTGGGAATCGGGTAGCGCGTTTCCAGGCCGAGCATGTGCGCTTCGCAGCCTTTTTCCAGCGGGCACAGCAGGCAGCTGGGCTTGCTGCGGGTACACAGGGTGGCGCCCATGTCCATCATCGCCTGGGTGTAGGCGTTGACGCGGTCATGGGGTGTAAAGCGCTCTGCGGTGGCCCACAGCTGCTTGGCGACCTTGGGCTCGCCCGGGTAGCCCTCTTGCGCGGTAAAGCGTGCCAGCACGCGTTTCACGTTGCCGTCGAGGATCGGCGCGCGCAGGCCCATGCTCAGGCTGGCAATCGCTCCGGCGGTGGACAGGCCGATGCCGGGCAATTCGGTGAGCTTTTCCACATCCCTGGGAAATTCGCCGCCGTAGTCGGCTACCACGATCTTTGCGGTCTTTTGCAGGTTACGCGCGCGGGTGTAGTAACCCAGGCCGGTCCACAAGTGCAGCACTTCGTCTTCCGGCGCGGCGGCCAGGGCTTCGACCGTCGGCAGGGACGCCATGAACCGGTCGAAGTAATTGAGCACGGTGCTGACCTGGGTCTGCTGCAGCATGATCTCCGACACCCACACCCGATAAGGCGTGATGCCCTGTTGCCAGGGCAGGTCGTGGCGACCGTGGCGGTCGTACCAGTCGAGTACCGCTGTTGAAAACTGCTCGTCTCTCATCGGTTGAACAGGCCTTTCAATGCGTCTTTGAGCTTTGGATTCACTTTGTCGAGCTTCTCTTCGAGCTTCTCGTTAAGGCGGTTGCCGGCGGCCTTGATGGCGACCTGACCAAGCCCGTCCTTGTCCAGGCGGCAGGCCTTGGCACCCAGCTCCAGCGGGCCACGGCAGCGCAGCGGCACTTCGATGCCCTGGAAGTTGGCGCCGACTTCGCAGGCCGGGTCGGGCACGTCGCGCTGGTCGCCTTCGACGATGATGCCCACGCGGTAATCCATGCCCAGCACGCGCAAGTCGACATCGCCATCGCCGTTGAGCGTCAGCCCAGGAATGCGCACCTTCAGGTCAGGGTTGCTGGCCACGCCATTGCGCAACGTCAGGTTGCCGCGCAGCTCCTGGAAGGGCGTGTCCTTGCCTTGTGGCGTGGTGCTCAGGGTCTTGCGGTTGAGCAGGGCGATGCCGGTACACAGTTGCTGCTCGATGTTGGCGTTGAGCAACACACCGCTGTTGATGACGACGTTGGCGGTGCCGTTGAGGCTGTCGATCAGGGCTTTCTGGCTGTTGCCTCGGCCGCTGAGGTTGCTGTCGAGGGTGATCAGGCCCTTGACCGGCGGGGTTTTACCCTGGGCCTGCAGGATGCGTTCAACGGGCACCTGCTTGATATGGCTTTGCAGCGCCAGCAGCGGGATGTCCTGGCGCACGTCGAGGCTGCCGTTGGCCTGGAATGTACCGTTGTAGAGGCCGCCGCTGAGGCTGTCGAGCTTGAGTTGGCCGTCGATGCCGGAGGCCTTCAGCACTGCGTTCTGGATCGGCAACTGGCTCAGGGTCAGCTCGCCAAAGGCGAGGTCTGCGTTCACATCCAGGCTGCGCAGGCGGGTCAGTGGCAGCAGTTTGTCGGTGCTCCAGGCGCCTTTGGTTGGGGCTTCCGGCAGCGGGGTGGTGCCGCCGGCTGCCATTGCCCCGGCTTCGCTGCTCTGCACTTGGGCCTCGCGTGCGGCGGTGGCGCCTTTGGCGGCCTCGGATTTGGCCGGCAGGTAGTTGTCGGCGTTGAAGGTATCGCCCTTGAGTTGTACGCGCAGTGACTGCTTGGCGAAATCATCCACGGCGACGCGACCGGTGAAGGTGCTGCCGTCGAGTTTCAGGTTCAGATCTTCCAGCGCAACGCTGGTCGGCGTGCCCTGGACGCGGCTGACCAGTTCGACTTTGCTCAGGCTGCCCGGTGCCATGGCTGGCAGAGGGTGGCCGACGCTCTCCAGGAACTTGGCCAGATCGAACTGGGCAACCGACAGCGCGCCGATGACCTGCGGGGTTTTGTCCAGGTCATTGACCCGAAGTTCGCCCAGGGCGCGCAGCTGGTTGGCCGAGAGTTTCAGGTTGGTCCACTCGGCGAAGTTTGCCGCCAGGTCCACCAGCACCTGTCCCTGGGTGGAGAAGGTCACGGTCTTGCCTTGCAGAGGCTCGCCGGTAGCTTCGCCGCTCAGGCGCATGTCTTCGAACTGGTAGCGCTTGAGCGCGCGCTGGATACGCAGGTTGCCGTTCAGCTCGGTCTTGAGCCGCATGACCGGCTGGTTGCTACCCAGAAACGCGGTCAGCTTCAGCGGGATGCTGGCGCCTTCGTGGATGGCGCCGGCGCTCAGCTGGATGCTTTCGGCGCTGAACTGCTTGCCGGTCTGTTCATCGTTGTATTCAACGCGGGCGTTGTTGATGGTCAGGCTGTCGATGTCCAGGCGGATCGGCTGCGGCGGTTTTTCCGGCTTGGTTTCAGCCACTGGCTCGACCGGCGCGGGAGCGGGGGTGCCTGTGGGTTCATCGGGCAGGTTCTTGCCGATGTCTTCCCAGTTGCCGTGGCCGTTCTTGTCGCGGTTGAGGCGCAGGTTCAGGCCCTCGACGCGCACATCGCTCATCTGCACTTCACGGCGCAGCAGCGGCAGCACGCGTACCGACAGGCCGAGCATCTGCAGGTCGGCGAACGGTTGGGTCGGGTTGGTCAGGGTCGCCACCCCGGCTTCATGCAGCTCCAGGCCCAGCCAGGGGAACAGGCTCCAGCCGATGTCGCCATTGAGCGTCAGCTCGATGTGGGCCTTGTCGCGGGCAATCTGGCGAATTTCTTCTTTGTAGTCGTTGGGATCGAAGAGATGGGTCAGGGCAAAGCCGAGAGCCACAATGATCAGCAACAGCCCGAGAAATACCAGACCCAGGATTTTGCCGAACGCTTTCATGGGCGAGTCCTTGTATGTCGATTTCAAAATTTAGCCGCAGAGTATAACGCCCGACGGCCTGCATCAGTTCGTGGATCGTTACATTGTATCTACGACCGACGAAACAAGATTCTGGCGTCAAAAAAAACCGATTCGCTGAAAAAAGTGATGTCACTTTGGTTTTTCTCGCGTTCGCAAGTGCTAATCTCTGCGCGTTCGTCCGCCTTCTGCGACGTATCGTCGCGCCAAAATGGAGTTTCACCCAAAAAAACGGTCACGCTTTGCGTGCAAGGCCGAGGGGGAGAGCGCCTGACGGACGCATACCAATAACTGGGGGAAACACCAATGAGCACTAGCACTGCGGCCGATATCAGCGCCGCACAGCCTGCGTTCCTGTCCAAGGAACGCATTATCGCCAAGCCCGGCTTCAACCGCTGGCTGGTTCCACCGGCCGCCCTGGCCATCCATCTGTGCATCGGCATGGCCTACGGTTTCTCGGTGTTCTGGTTGCCGCTGTCCAAGGCGCTGGGTATCACCGCACCGGTCGCTTGTGCGCCGGACATGAGCTTTATCGCCCAGGTCTTTTCGTCCCAGTGCGACTGGCCAATCTCCATGCTGGGCTGGATCTACACCCTGTTCTTCATCTTCCTGGGCTGCTCGGCAGCGATCTGGGGCGGCTGGCTGGAACACGCCGGGCCGCGCAAGGCCGGGGTTGTATCGGCACTGTGCTGGTGCGGTGGCCTGCTGATCTCGGCGTTGGGTATCTATACCCACCAGATCTGGCTGATGTGGATCGGCTCCGGCGTTATTGGCGGTATCGGCCTGGGCCTGGGTTATATCTCGCCGGTATCGACGCTGATCAAGTGGTTCCCGGACAAGCGCGGCATGGCTACCGGCATGGCAATCATGGGTTTCGGTGGCGGCGCGATGGTCGGTGCACCGCTGGCCGCGGCGCTGATGGGCCACTTCGCTTCGCCAACCAGCGTGGGCGTATGGCAGAGCTTCCTGGTCATGGCCGCGATTTACTTCGTGTTCATGATCGGTGGCGCACTCTCGTATCGCGTGCCACCGACCGGCTGGAAGCCTGAGGGCTGGACCGCGCCGGCGAAAAAAGCCAGCAACGCGATGATCACCCACCGCCATGTGCACGTGAACGTAGCGTGGAAAACCCCGCAATTCCGTCTGGTCTGGCTGGTGCTGTGCCTGAACGTGTCGGCCGGTATCGGCATCCTCGGCATGGCGTCGCCACTGTTGCAGGAAGTGTTCGGTGGCAAGCTGCTGGGTGTGGACGTGCCGTTCGGCCAGCTGGATGCTGGGCAACTGGCGTCTATCGCTGCCATCGCCGCAGGCTTTACCGGGCTGTTGAGCCTGTTCAACATCGGTGGTCGGTTCTTCTGGGCGTCGTTCTCCGACTACCTGGGGCGTAAAAATACCTACTTCGTGTTCTTCGCCCTGGGCTTCGCCCTGTACGCGCTGATCCCGAACCTGGGGCACCTGGGCAACGTGGCACTGTTCGTGGCGGCGTTCTGCATCATCCTGTCGATGTACGGCGGTGGTTTTGCGACGGTCCCGGCTTACCTGGCCGACCTGTTCGGTACGCAAATGGTCGGCGCGATCCATGGTCGCCTGCTGACCGCATGGGCGGCGGCCGGCGTGCTGGGCCCTGTGCTGGTGAACTACCTGCGTGAATATCAGCTGAGCATCGGCGTCGAGCGCGCCGCGGCCTACGACATCACCTTGTATATCCTCGCAGGTCTTCTGGTACTGGGCTTCATCTGCAACCTGCTGGTGCGTCCGGTGGCCGACAAGTACTTCATGACCGACGCGGAACTTGCCGCCGAACAGGCGCTGGGCCATGACAAAGGTGCCGATGCTTCCACCGTACTTGAGTGGAAAGCCTCCGCCGGCAGCAAGCCATTGGCGGTCGCGGCATGGCTGGTGGTGGGTATTCCGCTGGCGTGGGGTGTGTGGGTGACCCTGCAGAAGACGGCTGTACTGTTCCACTGATATCAACTGTGGGAGGGGGCTTGCCCCCGATGGCGGCGCATCAGTCAATGCATTATTGAATGACCCACCGCTATCGGGGGCAAGCCCCCTCCCACATTGATTGTTCAGGGTTCTGGTGGGCTGGGTCCCACATGTATACACATGTCTATCCCCGACATTCCCGCTTCAACTCGTCAGTCTTATCCCCTCCGATGTTTCTGTTTAGCGCCCGCGCCCCTATAATGGCTGCCTTTTTCGCCCCAATGATTTTGCGGAGCTGGTGATGGTCGAACGTATGGCGTCCGTCGAGCGCGACACTCTGGAAACCCAGATCAAAGCCTCGATCAACCTGGATGGCACCGGAAAGGCCCGATTTGATATCGGTGTGCCTTTTCTTGAGCACATGCTGGACCAGATCGCCCGTCATGGGCTGATCGACCTGGATATCGTCAGCAAGGGCGACCTGCATATCGACGACCACCACACGGTGGAAGACGTAGGTATCACCCTGGGCCAGGCATTTGCCAAGGCCATCGGCGACAAAAAAGGCATCCGTCGCTACGGCCACGCCTATGTGCCGCTGGACGAAGCGCTGTCGCGCGTGGTCATCGACTTCTCCGGCCGCCCAGGCCTGCAGATGCACGTGCCCTACACCCGCGCCACGGTGGGCGGCTTCGATGTCGACCTGTTCCAGGAATTCTTCCAGGGCTTCGTCAACCACGCACTCGTCAGCCTGCACATCGACAACCTGCGCGGCA
Organism: Pseudomonas sp. R5-89-07; assembly: GCF_003851685.1. NCBI lineage: Bacteria > Pseudomonadati > Pseudomonadota > Gammaproteobacteria > Pseudomonadales > Pseudomonadaceae > Pseudomonas > Pseudomonas sp. R5-89-07. The sequence goes on from NZ_CP027727.1 coordinate 398,781, forward strand.
CCAACACTCACCACCAGATCGAAACCGTATTCAAGGCCTTCGGCCGCGCGCTGCGCATGGCCGTCGAGCTGGATGACCGCATGGCCGGGCAGATGCCGTCGACCAAGGGCGTTTTGTAATGCAGACGGTCGCGGTTATCGATTACGGCATGGGTAACCTGCACTCGGTGGCCAAGGCCCTCGAACACGTCGGTGCCGGCAAGGTGCTGATTACCAGCGATGCCAATGTGATTCGCGAAGCCGACCGGGTGGTGTTTCCCGGCGTGGGTGCGATTCGCGACTGCATGGCCGAGATCCGCCGCCTGGGCTTTGACAGCCTGGTGCGCGAAGTCAGCCAGGACCGCCCGTTCCTCGGCATCTGCGTGGGCATGCAAGCCTTGCTCGACAGCAGTGAAGAGAACGACGGCGTTGACTGCATCGGCCTGTTCCCAGGCCAAGTGAAGTTCTTCGGCAAGGACCTGCACGAAGACGGCGCGCACCTGAAGGTCCCGCACATGGGCTGGAACGAAGTGCGCCAGAGTGTCGACCACCCGCTGTGGCACGAAGTGCCGGACATGGCGCGTTTCTACTTTGTGCACAGCTACTACATTGCCGCCGGTAAACCCGAGCAAGTGGTGGGTGGCGGGCACTACGGCGTCGACTTCGCTGCTGCGCTGGCCGACGGCTCGCGGTTTGCCGTGCAGTTCCACCCTGAGAAGAGCCATACCCATGGCCTGCAATTGCTGCAGAACTTCGCCGCGTGGGATGGTCGCTGGTAAATGGCCAAGAAGCCCAAAGCGCCCATCTTGAATCTCACGCCCGAGCAGGAACGTGAGGCTACCGACAAGATCAAGCGCTTCATGGAAGACCGCTTCGAGCTCAAGCTGGGCTCGTTCGAGGTCGCCGAGATTCTCGAGCTGTTCACCACCGAAGTGGCGCCGCACTATTACAACAGGGCGATTTTCGATACGCAGACGCTCCTTAAAGAAAGGTTCGAAAGCATCGAAAGCGACTTGTGGTCGCTTGAGAAACCCTGATTTCCCAAGCATTGCTGAATATCGAATAAGGTTTGCCAGATGCTGATTATCCCCGCTATCGATCTCAAGGACGGCGCCTGCGTACGTCTGCGCCAAGGCCGCATGGAAGATTCCACCGTGTTCTCCGATGACCCGGTGAGCATGGCTGCCAAATGGGTGGAAGGGGGCTGCCGTCGTCTGCATCTGGTGGACCTGAACGGCGCCTTCGAAGGCCAGCCGGTCAACGGCGAGGTGGTCACCGCCATCGCCAAGCGCTACCCGAACCTGCCGATCCAGATCGGCGGCGGCATCCGTTCCCTGGAAACCATCGAGCACTACGTCAAGGCCGGCGTGAGCTACGTGATCATCGGCACCAAGGCCGTGAAAGACCCAGCCTTTGTCGCCGAAGCTTGCCGCGCCTTCCCAGGTAAAGTGATCGTGGGCCTGGACGCCAAAGACGGCTTCGTCGCCACCGACGGCTGGGCTGAAATCAGCACCATCCAAGTGATCGACCTGGCCAAGCAGTTCGAAGCCGACGGCGTGTCTGCCATCGTTTATACCGACATCGCCAAAGACGGCATGATGCAGGGCTGCAACGTGCCGTTCACCGCGGCGCTGGCTGCGGCAACGAAGATCCCGGTGATCGCTTCCGGTGGCATCCACAACCTGGGCGACATCAAGTCGCTGCTGGACGCCAAGGCGCCTGGGATCATCGGTGCCATCACCGGTCGCGCGATCTACGAAGGTACCCTGGACGTCGCCGAAGCCCAGGCTTACTGCGATGCCTACAACGGCTGAGGACTGACCATGGCGCTGGCCAAACGCATCATCCCTTGCCTGGACGTCGACAACGGTCGAGTGGTCAAGGGCGTCAAGTTCGAGAACATCCGTGACGCCGGCGACCCGGTGGAAATCGCCCGTCGCTACGATGAGCAGGGTGCCGATGAGATTACCTTTCTCGACATCACCGCCAGCGTCGACGGTCGCGACACCACACTGCACACCGTGGAGCGCATGGCCAGCCAGGTATTCATTCCGCTGACCGTGGGCGGCGGCGTGCGCACCGTGCAAGACATCCGCAATCTGCTCAATGCTGGCGCGGACAAGGTCTCGATCAACACCGCCGCGGTGTTCAACCCGGAATTCGTCGGCGAGGCCGCGCAGCACTTCGGCTCGCAATGCATCGTCGTCGCCATCGACGCCAAGAAAGTCTCCGGCCCTGGCGAGACTCCGCGCTGGGAGATCTTCACCCACGGCGGGCGCAAGCCCACCGGCCTGGATGCGGTGGAGTGGGCGATGAAGATGGAAGGCCTGGGCGCCGGTGAAATCCTGCTGACCAGCATGGACCAGGACGGCATGAAAAATGGTTTCGACCTGGGCGTGACGCGGGCCATCAGCGACGCGCTGGGCATCCCGGTGATCGCCTCCGGCGGTGTCGGCAACCTGCAGCACTTGGCCGATGGCGTCATCGAAGGCCATGCCAGCGCTGTGCTGGCGGCGAGTATTTTCCACTTCGGCGAATACACCGTCCCCGAGGCCAAAGCCTACATGGCCGCGCGCGGTATCGTCGTTCGCTAAACGTTGCTGGACACCATGGCAGGCTCGCGGCACTCTCTGCGCTTGCCATGGATTCCGGTAGCCTTCATGTTCAAACACCTGCTGCTCGCCCTCGCCAGTTCCTCCATGCTCATGGTGGCTACGGCACACGCTGAAGAACCGTCTGACACCGCCCTGGTGTTGCTGACGGAAAACTTCCCGCCCTACAACATGGCGAAAAACGGCAAGAACTTCGCCAAGGACGAGAACATCGAAGGCATCGCCGTGGACATCGTGCGTGAAACCTTCAAGCGCGCCGGCATTTCCTACAACCTCACGTTGCGTTTTCCCTGGGAGCGAATCTACAAACTCGCCCTGGAAAAGCCGGGCTATGGCGTATTCGTCATGGCGCGCTTGCCGGACCGTGAAGCGCTGTTCAAATGGGTAGGCCCGATCGGCCCGGACGACTGGGTGCTGCTGGCCAAGGCCGACAGCAAGATCCAGCTCGACAGCCTTGAACGCGCCCGGCGCTACAAGATCGGCGCCTACAAGGGCGATGCGATTGCCCAGACGCTGGAGAAGCAGGGGCTCAACCCGGTGGTTGCCCTGCGCGACCAGGACAACGCGAGCAAGCTCATGGACGGCCAGATCGACCTGTGGGCCACCGGTGACCCCGCTGGGCGATACCTGGCGCGGCAGGTGGGGGTGAACGGGCTCAAGACCGTACTGCGCTTCAACAGTGCGCAGCTTTACCTGGCGTTGAACAAGGATGTGCCGGATGAAGTGGTCGCCAGGCTTCAGGCGGCGCTGGATGAGTTGCGCAGGGACGGCCGCGTAGACGAGATCATGGCGCAATACCTGTAGGAGCGAGCTTGCTCGCGAAAGACGTCACCGATGACGCGAGCCTCCTGGGTGTACGCGGCGGTCTCGGGTTTTTCGCGAGCAAGCTCGCTCCTACAGGGTAGGAGGGGCCGTCAGCGATAGATGCCGTTTTTGCCGTGGGCACTCATGGCCCGGTTGCTGCGCACACTGATCATTAATTTGATATCAATCCAGTCGACGCCCTGCGCCTTTAGCTTGGGCAGCTCGCGCTCGAGCACTGCCAGGGTCTGTGGATAAGGATGCCCGATCATCACCGCTGACCCCTGCGTGTGCGCCAGCTTGATCGCGGTTTGCAGTTGGGTAGTAATCGCCGCCTCGGTGCGTTCGTCATCGAGGAATACATCTCGCGAGACATGGGCCAGGCCAATTTTCTGCGCCTCGGCTGCAGCGACCGTTTGCGCGCTGGTACGGCTGTCCACAAAGAACTTGTGGCGCCGCTGCAGTTCGCCCATCAACCACGCCATCGCTGCCGGCTGTGCAGTCATGCGGCTGCCCATGTGGTTGTTGATGCCAGCCGTGTAGGGCACGGCCTCGAACGCAGCATCCAGGCGCTTGCCCAGCTCTTCGATGGAAAGCTCGGGGTGCCAGGCAAACGGACCGGTGGCCGGGTCCATAGGCATGTGCAGGATGACGATCTTGCCGGCCTTGTGGGCTTCACGGGCAAATTCGGCGGCGTGGGGGGTGTCGGGCATGATCGCGGTGGTGACCGGCCCGGGCAGGGCCAGTACGCGACGGTCCCGGGGCAGGTTTTGCCCCAGGTCGTCGATGATCAGCGTCAGGTAGGCTTTGTGCGGCGCGCCGGCCGGGGTCGCTTGCGCGAATCCGGCCAGGCTGCACAGCACCGCGATAATCAGTGCAACACGCATATCAACGGCTGCGCGTGATGCTCAGGCCCTTGAGCAGGCTGAGTGCCTGGGCCAGCTGATAGTCGTCGTCCTGCGGCATCGGTTTGGCTTTGGCGCCGCTGCCGGTCGGCTGGTCGGCACCGCCGTTACCATTGCCCAGGTGGCCTTGCAGATCGGCTTCCTTGTAGTACTCGCTGTCGATCTCGTTGGTGATCTTGGCCTTGCGCACTTCGATGTCCGGCACGATGCCCTGGGCCTGGATCGAGCGACCATTGGGCGTGTAATACAGCGCGGTGGTGATCTTCAGCGCGCGCTCGTTATTGAGCGGTAGCACGGTTTGCACCGAACCCTTGCCGAAGCTGGTGGTGCCCATCAGCACGCCGCGTTTCTGATCCTGCAGGGCGCCAGCGACGATCTCCGACGCCGAGGCGCTGCCGCCGTTGATCAGCACGGCCAGCGGTACGTTTTCGCTGAGGTCGTTGCCGGTGGCCGAGAAGCGCAGCTCGGAATTGGCAATACGGCCCTTGGTGTAAACGATCAGGCCCTTGGTGATGAAGTGGTCGACCACTTCCACCGCCGACTGCAACACGCCGCCTGGGTTGTTACGCAGGTCGAGCACGATGCCGTTGAGCTTCTTGCCGTTGTCTTTGCGCAGCTTGGCCAGGGCCTTGGCCACTTCGTCGCCGGTCTTGACCTGGAACTGGGTGATGCGGATGTAGCCGTAGCCCGACTCCAGCAACTGGCTCTTCACGCTCTTGACCGTGATAGTCGCGCGGGCCAGGGTCACGTCGAACGGGTTGCCGCCGTCGCGTACAAGGGTCAGGGTGATTTTCTGGCCGAGCTTGCCGCGCATCTTGTCGACGGCTTCGGTCATGGACTGGCCGCGGGTCGGCTGGCCATTGATCTTGACGATCAGGTCTCCGGCCTGGATGCCGGCCTTGGATGCGGGGGTGTCGTCGATAGGCGAGACCACTTTGATCTGGCCGTCTTCGGAGCCCACTTCGATGCCCAGGCCACCGAACTCACCGCTGGTGCTTTCCTGCAGTTCGGCAAAGTCTTCCGGGCCCAGGTACGCCGAATGCGGGTCGAGGTTGCTGAGCATGCCCTTGATGGCATTTTCCAGCAGGGTCTTGTCGTCCACGGGTTCGACATAGGCTGCCTTGATCCGGTCCATGACCTCGGCAAAGGTGCGCAGCTCGTCCAGCGGCAACGGTGCCTTGGTGGTCGCGGCAGAGGCGGCGGGTGCAGCCGCAGCGGCCTGGTCGGCAAAAGCCAGAGGCGCGCCGATCACCAGGGCGATCGTCAGGGCCAGCGAAGTGAGGCGGGACAAATGCAGCATGTCGAACGAACTCCTAATGTAGATGCGACCCTATCCTTGGGATCGGCACCATTGTGCGGGATCGCTCGGGCGACCCTGCTGACGAATAGCGAAGTACAGCGCCGGCGTGTCCTGGCCACCACTGTTACCGACAGTGGAAATGGATTCACCGGCTTTTACCACATCACCTGCCGACTTGAGTAACGTTTGATTGTGGCCATAAAGGCTCAAATAGCCATTACCGTGGTCAAGAATTACCAGCAAACCGGCGCCGCGCAGCCAATCGGCAAACACCACGCGCCCGCCATGGACGGCGTGGACCTGGCTGCCGGCAGAGGCGCTGATCATCACTCCGTCCCACTTGGCGCGGGTGTCATCGCCACGGGTTTCCCCAAAGCGTGCCAGCAGTCGACCATCAACCGGCCATGGAAGTTTTCCCCGGGCCGAAGCAAAAGGCCCGCCGAACGACTCGCCGCTGCTGGAAACCAGCGGGCCTGGCGCTGCATGCGCCGGTTTGCGGGGCGCAGGCGCATCGCTGGTGGCAGCCAGTTCGGCGTCACGCTGGCGCTTTTTTTCCGCTTCCTGCTGGGCGATCAGCGCTTTTTGCCGCGCTTCTTCGGCCTCGCGTGCCTGGCGCGCCAGGGTTTCTTCGATCGTCTTGAGCACTTTGGCCAGGTCGGCCTGGTCCTGCTCGCGGGCTTGCAGCTTGGCGTCGCGGGCTTTCACGTCGTCGTTGAGCTTGGCCAGGGCCTGCTGGCGCTCCTTGCGGACTTTATCGAGTTCGTTGCGCTGGGTGTCGAGTGCGGTTTTCTGGTCGAGCAGCTGTGCCTGCTGATCATTGATCTCCTGCTCGACATTGGCCAACTGGCGCAGGGTTTCGTTGAAACCCTTCAATTGCGCCAGGCGCGCCTGGCTCAGGTAATCGTAATAGGTGAGGGTGCGGGCAAATTTTTCCGGGTTCTGCTGGTTGAGCAGCAGCTTGAGGTATTCCTGGCGGCCGCTCTGGTAGGCGGCGCGGGCCTGGATCGCGATCAGGCGTTGCTGTTCAACGCGTGCGCTCTGGAGTTTTTTTTTCTCAGCGTCGAGTCGCTCCAGTTCCGACTCGCTCTTCTTTAGTTCTTTTTGCAGCTCCTGGACCTGCTTCTCCAGCTTGCCCATTTCGGTTTCCGTGCCGCGCAGGTCTTTCTGCACGCCGGATTTTTCTTCCTGGAGCTTGCCGAGCAGTTTCTTCAGCTCGGTAATGTCCTGACGCGTAGCGTCCAGCTGCTGTTGGGTTTGTGCGCGCTCATCGGCAAACGCCGGTTGGAGCAGGCAGACAAGAGCGAGGGTAATCAAGGCGCGAAGCATAGAGGCGGGCGACACCAGGGGAAAGGGACGGCCTAGTATGCCCGCCAAGCGCTGCAAAAAAAACGCCCAATTGGGGCTGGCGGGCAAGATAGGTGCCGAGTGGCGGTGGTATGGCAAAAAGACATCTACCAAACAGCGCAAGGCTAATGTGGGAGGGGGCTTGCCCCCGATAGCGGTGGACCAGTCACATAAGTGTTGACTGACACTCCGTCATCGGGGGCAAGCCCCCTCCCACATTGGATCTACAGTGTTGTTTAGATCAGACCAGGATTGAAGTGCCAGTCATTTCCTTCGGCTTTTCCAGCCCCATCAACATCAGCATGGTCGGCGCCACATCTGCCAGTACACCACCGTTGCGCACCTTGAAATCACGCTTGCCGACGTAAATGAACGGCACCGGCTCGGTGGTGTGGGCGGTATGCGCCTGGCCGGTGGATTCATCGGACATCTGCTCGCAGTTGCCATGGTCGGCCGTGATCAGCGCTTCGCCACCGACTTTGTCCAGCGCATCGACGATACGGCCGACGCACAGGTCCAGGCATTCAACGGCCTTGACCGCCGCTTCCAGGTTACCGCTGTGACCGACCATGTCGCCGTTGGCGTAGTTGACCACGATCACGTCATAGCGCTGGTGCTCGATGGCATCGACGATCTTGTCGGTGACTTGCGGAGCGCTCATTTCCGGCTGCAGGTCATAGGTAGCGACCTTGGGCGATGGGATCAGGATGCGCTCTTCGCCGGGGAACGGTTCTTCACGCCCGCCGGAGAAGAAGAAGGTCACGTGGGCATATTTTTCAGTTTCGGCAATGCGCAGTTGAGTCTTGCCGTTTTTTGCCAGGTAATCGCCCAGTACGTTTTCCAGGCTGCCCGGGGCGAAAGCCGACGGGGCCGGGATATTGGCGGCGTATTGGGTCAGCATGACGAACTCGACTTTCGGCTGGCGCGCGCGTTCGAAGTCCTTGAAGCCGTCGTCGACAAACACATGGCTCAGCTCGCGAGCGCGGTCGGCGCGGAAGTTCATGAACACCACGGCGTCGCCGTCTTCGACCCTCACCGGCTCGCCGATGGTGGTGGCCTTGACGAACTCATCGCTCTCGCCACGGGCATAGGCGGCTTCCAGGCCTTGCTGGGCGGTGGCGGCGTTGAATTCGGCCTGGCCGTCGACGATCAGGTTGTAGGCTTGGGCCACGCGGTCCCAGCGGTTGTCGCGGTCCATGGCGAAGTAGCGGCCGACGATGCTGGCGATACGGCCCTTACCCAGGGCGGCGAAGGTGGCGTCGAGCAGTTCGATGGACGACTGCGCGCTTTTGGGCGGGGTATCGCGGCCATCGAGGAAGGCGTGCAGGTAGATCTTGTCGGCGCCGCGCTTGAAGGCCAGTTCGGCCATGGCGATCAGATGGTCCTGGTGGCTGTGCACGCCACCGTCCGACAGCAGGCCCATGAAGTGCACGGCCTTGCCGGCGGCGACTGCTTTATCCACCGCCGCGCAAATGGTCGGGTTCTCGAAGAACTCGCCATCGCGGATCGCTTTGGTCACGCGGGTGAAGTCTTGATATACCACTCGTCCGGCGCCGAGGTTCATGTGGCCGACCTCGGAGTTGCCCATCTGGCCGTCCGGCAGGCCCACGTCCATGCCGGAACCGGAGATCAGGCCGTTGGGCACGGTGGCGGTGAGGCGGTCCAGCACGGGCTTGTTCGCTGCGTACACGGCGTTGTCGTGGTGGCTTTCACTGTGTCCGAAGCCATCGAGAATTATCAGGACCAAAGGTTTAGGCGTGGTAGTCATAGATCCTCTCGCGGCGGTAATAAAGGAAGACAATGGAAAAGGGAGTGGCAGTTTAAAGCGAAGTTCCAACCGCGTCACCGCTTTACGGGGGTTGGCCGCCCCCGGCGGCTGTGTATACTTACCGCCATTTTAACGCCCTGGAACCTCCTTGATGGTTGATCACCTGATTGCATTTGCCACTGCCCACTATCTGCTCGTGGGTGCCTTCGTCATCCTGCTGGCGCTGCTGATCGCTCACGAATTGAGCCGTGGTGGCCGCAGCCTGAGCACCGCGGAGCTGACCGCGCTGGTCAACAAGGACGAGGCTGTTGTCGTGGATATCCGCCCGGCCAAGGATTTCGCCGCAGGCCACATCGTCGGCGCCCTGAACATTCCCCAGGACAAGCTGATGGCGCGCCTGGGCGAATTGGAAAAACACAAGGCCAAGACCATCATCCTGGTCGACGCCCAAGGCCAGCATTCCGGTACGCACGCTCGCGAAATGCTCAAGTCCGGCTTCACCGCCGCCAAACTGTCCGGCGGTATCGGCAGCTGGAAGGCCGATAACCTGCCGCTGGTGAAGTGATATGAGCCAGGTTGTCGTGTATTCCAGCGATTACTGCCCTTATTGCATGCGAGCCAAGGCTTTGCTGGATAAGAAGGGGGTTGCCTACGAAGAGATCAAGGTCGATGGCAAACCCCAGGTGCGTGCCGAAATGGCCCAGAAGGCAGGGCGCACGTCGGTCCCGCAGATCTGGATCGGCGCCCGGCACATCGGTGGTTGCGATGACCTGTTTGCCCTTGAGCGCGCCGGTAAACTTGATGCGCTGCTGTCCGCCTAACCCCTAAAAGCCCCAAGATAGAGAAGGATCTGCGATGACTGATCAACAGAACACCGAAGCAGCAGAAGCTCAAGGCCCACAGTTTTCGCTGCAGCGCATCTACGTGCGTGACCTGTCGTTCGAAGCGCCGAAAAGCCCGGCCATCTTCCGTCAGGAGTGGACCCCAAGCGTCGCGCTGGACTTGAACACCCGTCAGAAAGCCCTGGAAGGTGACTTCCACGAAGTTGTGCTGACCCTGTCGGTGACCGTCAAGAACGGCGAAGAAGTGGCCTTCATCGCTGAAGTGCAACAGGCCGGCATTTTCCTGATCCAGGGCCTGGACGAAGCGTCCATGAGCCACACCCTGGGCGCGTTCTGCCCGAACATCCTGTTCCCGTATGCGCGTGAGACCCTGGACAGCCTGGTCACCCGTGGCTCGTTCCCGGCGCTGATGCTGGCACCGGTGAACTTCGATGCCCTGTACGCGCAAGAGCTGCAGCGCATGCAACAGGAAGGTTCGTCGACGGTTCAATAAGTCGATGCGGTAAAAAATGTGGGAGGGGGCTTGCCCCCCGATAGCGGTGGGTCAGCTACAGATATGCTGGCTGATACACCGCTATCGGGGGCAAGCCCCCTCCCACATTTGTTCTGTGTATTACTTGAAACCGAGTTGGCGCCAGCCTTCATAGACCGCCACGGCGACGGTGTTCGACAGGTTCAGGCTGCGGCAGCCTTCGCGCATCGGCAAGCGCAGGCGGTGGCCGTCGGGCAGGGCGTCGAGCACTTCGGCCGGCAGGCCCCGGCTCTCCGGGCCGAACAGAAACGCGTCGCCCTCGGCAAAGCTGGCATCATGAAACGGCCGCGAGCCCTTGGTGGTGAACGCGAACAAGCGTGGGTGGCCCAGGCTTTCCAGGCAGCTGGCCAGGTCGGCATGGCGCTGCAGGGTGGCGTACTCGTGATAGTCCAGCCCTGCACGGCGCAGGCGTTTGTCGTCCATGTCGAAGCCCAGCGGCTCGATCAAATGCAGGTGGCAGCCACTGTTGGCGCACAGCCTGATAACGTTGCCGGTATTCGGCGGGATTTCTGGTTGAAAAAGGATGACGTGAAACATGCACGGCTCCGAAGGTAAAGATGCGCTGCATTCTACCCCTGAAGACGACCCAAGGCCGAAGCTATTGCCGCGGGTGCTCGGCTCATTGGCGATTGTCGGGCTGATGGTGGGCTTGATGATCGGTCGCTTGACCACCCCGGACCCGGTCGAGCTGCAACAGGTGGAACCTGCTGTGGACGGTTTGGTGGTGTGGTTCAACAGCGAGCCCAAGCTGCACGGCGAGCATATCGACGGCACCGTGGCGCTGCTGTTCGACGCACAGGGCAAGGCCGCCGGTGGGCAACTCAAGGTCAACGACAAGGACGTGAACTGGCGCATCCGCAAAACCGACGGCGGCTTGCTGCTGAACCTGGTGGCGGCTCGGCCATTGCGTGGGGAGTGGAAGGGCGAAGAGGTCGATGACCGCTGGCGGCTGGAGATCCATCTCCACGAGTAATAAAAGAGGGAGTTCCCGGCCTGCCTGTACCAGGGCTCCCAAAACGGGGTGAAGCCAAAGGCTTCGGTGTTAAAGAGGGGATTCTCGGCCTGCCTGTACCAAGGTCCCCGAAACTGGGTAGTACTGGGGTTATTGCAGGGGGCGTGCCAGAGTTTGCAATCTGCTCTATAAAAAACTGCAAGAAAGCGAAAAGCCCCGGAATACGGGGCTTTTCTGGTTTCAGCGTTGAAGCATTCTTTAACCCTGGCGATTTTTTGCGGGCCGGTTCAATGCCCAATGCCGGTTCATGCTGCATTGAATCGGTGCATAACTGTGAACCTGGTGAAGATCCAAATGTGGGGGGCAAGCCCCCTCCCACATTGAATTAGATCAGCCCTCGTCGCCGTCGTCGTCATCCCCGCCGTCGACCTTCATCCCCAGCTCCTTGATCTTGCGCGTCAGGGTATTGCGTCCCCAACCCAGCAGCACGGCGGCATCGCGACGGCGCCCAGCGGTGTGCTTGAGCGCGGTCTCGATCATGATCCGCTCGAACGCCGGCACGGCGCTGTCCAGCAGGTTCGACTGGCCGCGTGCCAGGGCCTGGTCGGCCCATTGGCGCAGTGCCTGTTCCCAGTTGGTGACCGGGGCCGAATCCTGAGGCAGGCTCAGCAGCTCCGGCGGCAGATCGCTGATGTGCACTTCGCGCCCGGACGCCATCACGGTGATCCAGCGGCAGGTGTTCTCCAGCTGGCGTACGTTGCCGGGCCATGGCAGGTTCTTCAGGTATTCCTCGGTCTCGCTTTTCAGCAGCTTCGGCTCCACAGCCAGCTCCAGGGCGGCGCGGCTGAGGAAGTGGCGGGCGAGGGTGGGAATATCTTCCCGGCGATCCGACATACGTGGGATGTGGATGCGGATCACGTTGAGGCGGTGGAACAAGTCTTCACGGAACTTGCCGGCGTGCACCAGGGTTTCCAGGTTCTGGTGGGTCGCGGCAATGATGCGCACATCGACCTTGACCGGCGTATGCCCGCCGACGCGATAGAACTCGCCATCGGCCAGCACCCGCAGCAGGCGGGTCTGGGTGTCGGCCGGCATGTCGCCGATTTCATCCAGGAACAAGGTGCCGCCGTCGGCCTGCTCAAAGCGCCCGCGACGCAGGTTGGCCGCGCCGGTGAAGGCGCCTTTTTCATGGCCGAACAGCTCGGACTCCATCAAATCCTTGGGAATGGCCGCCATGTTCAGCGCGATAAACGGCGAGGCCGCACGAGGGCTGTGACGGTGCAGGGCATGAGCCACAAGCTCTTTACCGGTGCCCGACTCGCCGTTGATCAGCACGGTGATGTTGGAGTGGCTCAAGCGCCCGATGGCGCGAAACACTTCCTGCATCGCCGGCGCTTCACCGATGATTTCCGGGGTGCGAGTCAGGGTCGGCGGGGCTTCCTGGTTCTGCTGTTCCTGGGCGTGCTGGTTGGCGCGCTTGACCAGCGCCACCGCCTCATCCACATCGAACGGCTTGGGCAGGTACTCAAAGGCGCCGCCTTGGTACGACGCGACAGCGCTGTCCAGGTCCGAGTGCGCCGTCATGATAATCACCGGCAGGCGCGGGTGCTGTTCGCGAATGCGCGCCAGCAAGTCCAGGCCGCTGGCGCCGGGCATACGGATATCGGAGATGATCACATCCGGCTGCTGGCGAGCCAGGCGGCTCATAACGCCGTCGGCGCTGTCGAAGCTCTGGGTGGTCATGCCTTCCTGTTGCAAGGCTTTCTCCAGGACCCAGCGGATAGAACGGTCGTCGTCGACGATCCAGACAGTTTCACTACGGCTCATGTCGTGGGGGCTCCTTGTTCCAATGGCAGGAAGATCGAGAACGTGGTGTGGCCGGGGTGGCTCTCACATTCGATCAGGCCCTGATGCTGGCTGATGATGTTCTGGGTAATGGCCAGGCCCAGCCCGGTACCGTCCGGGCGGCCGCTGACCATGGGGAAGAAGATGGTTTCCTGCAGCTCCGCAGGAATGCCCGGGCCGTTGTCGATGATTTCGACCTTGGTCACCAGGCGATGGCGCACATGGCCGATGGTGAACTGGCGCAGGGCGCGGGTGCGCAGGCTGATGCGGCCCAGGCGCAGCTCGTTCTGGCTGCTGATGGCCTGCATGGCGTTGCGCACGATATTGAGCACCGCCTGGATCATCTGCTCGCGGTCGATCAATACGTCGGGAATGCTCGGGTCGTAGTCGCGCACCAGGGTGATGCAACCCTGGCTTTCGGCTTCGACCAACTGGCAGACGCGCTCCAGCACTTCGTGCACATTGGTCATGGCCAGGGACGGCAGCTTGTTGGAGCCGAGCATGCGGTCCACCAGGTTACGCAGGCGGTCGGCTTCTTCGATGATGACGTTGGTGTAGTCCTTCAGATGCTCCTCCGGCAGCTCGCGGGCCAGCAACTGTGCCGCGCCGCGAATACCGCCCAGCGGGTTCTTGATCTCGTGGGCCAGGCCGCGCACCAGCATCTTGCTGGTTTCCTGCTTGGACAGCTGCGCCTCTTCCTTGGTGATGCGCAGCAGGCGGTCGCGGGGGTGCACTTCGAGCAGCAGCAGGGTCGCGCCATTGCTCAGGATCGGCGTCACCGCGTAGTCGACGGTCAAGGTCTGGCCGGTCAGGGCGGTGAGCATCGCCTCGCGCTTGGTGAACGGGTGTGCCTGCTCCACGGCCTGGCGCAACGAACTCAAGGCTTCGGCCGACTCGGTGAACAATTCGCTGATGAACTGCCCATGGCTGCGCTGGCCGCTGATGGCCAGGAGCATCTCCGCCGCCGGGTTCATGTACTCAAGGCGCAGGTCGGCATTGAGCAGGATGGTCGCGGTGGTCAGGTTGTCGAGTAACAAACGGTGCAGTGCATCACTGATGGTCATCAGGACCTCTTTTGAAGCAAGGCGCAGGCTTGAGGCACGCGCTGATACAAGGAAAATGCAAAAAACAAACCAAGGCTCCGAAAAGAAGCGTTAAAGCCCTGAAATAGGCGGTTTAGGCGCGAAACTGTGGCGTTCTGCCAGCCCGCTCGGGAAGAATCGAACCAAAATGGGCTGGATCGCTGGGGCGGGTGCAACCTATCGCACCAACATAGTGCGGTTTTGTAAAGGTTGTTCAGGAAGCTGCCAGAGACAGTCCTGAATACATGCAATCAAATGTGGGAGGGGGCTTGCCCCCGATGACGGAGTGTCAGCCGGCATTTACATGCCTGATCCACCGCTATCGGGGGTAAGCCCCCTCCCACAGTTTTGATTGGGTTTGCAGGCGTTAGCCTTTGTAGACGCACAGCTCGGCCGTAGCGCGGATCATCGCCAGTTGGCGCAGCGGATCATTCAATGGCTCATGCACGGCTTCGGCGAGCCATTGGGGACACTTGGGGTCGGTGCGCTGCGGGGTGAAGTCGGCCAACTGCTGCAGCAGGCGTTTTTGCAACTCGTCCAGCTGCGGGCGGATCTGCTTGATCAGGTCCGGGCGCGGCTCGTCGGGCGCCTTGCCCTGGAATTGCCAGTCGGACAGATGGGTGTACTGCACCAGTTTGTTGGCTTCGATCTGCGCCGAGAAAAACTGCTCGGCGGCGGCGGGGTCTAGCTTATAGCCCGGCGCCTGGGCGACGACACTGGCGATCACCTCTTGCTCGCGCTTCTTGTCTTCCACGGGCTTGTGGCTGTCCCATTTGCTCAAGGCCACCTGGTCGGCGATCTCCAGGCGTTCGGCGATGCTGTGGAGCAGCGGCTCGAGGGTGGGTGGTGCGGCGGATACGCTGGCACTGACAAACAGCAGAGCGAACACGAGTCTATGTTTCAACGCAGATCTCCTGTGGGAGGGGGCTTGCTCCCGATGGCGGTGAGTCAGTCATACCTATACTGCCTGACACTCTGCCATCGGGAGCAAGCCCCCTCCCACATTTTTTATCGGGTTTGCAGGCGCTAAAGCGGAGTAATCCTACAAAAAAAAAGGCCTCCCGAAGGAGGCCTTTTTCGTCACGCTACGTCAAGCAGCGCTACCGGATCAGCAGCTGTAGTACAGCTCGTATTCCAGTGGGTGTACGAAAGTGCGGACCTTGATTTCTTCTTCGCTTTTGAGCTCGATGTAGGCATCGATGAAGTCGTCGCTGAATACGCCGCCTTTGGTCAGGAACGCACGGCCCTTGTCCAGCTCTTCCAGGGCTTCTTTCAGGCTGCCGCACACTTGTGGGATCTCCTTGGCCTCTTCAGGCGGCAGGTCGTACAAGTTTTTGTCGGCGGCGTCGCCAGGGTGGATCTTGTTCTGGATGCCGTCCAGGCCAGCCATGACCAGGGCTGCGAAAGCCAGGTATGGGTTGGCTGCCGGGTCCGGGAAGCGCGCTTCGATACGACGGGCGCGTGGGCTGGACACGTATGGAATACGGATCGATGCGGAACGGTTACGGGCCGAGTAGGCCAGCATCACCGGCGCTTCGAAACCTGGGACCAGACGCTTGTAGGAGTTGGTCGACGGGTTGGTGAAGCCGTTCAGGGCCTTACCGTGCTTGATGATACCGCCGATGAAGTACAGGGCGGTGTCGGACAGGCCGGCATAACCTTCGCCAGCGAAGGTGTTCTTGCCTTCTTTGGCGATGGACAGGTGAACGTGCATACCCGAACCGTTATCGCCGTACAGTGGCTTAGGCATGAAGGTCGCGGTACGGCCGTAGGCATCAGCCACGTTGTGTACGCAGTACTTCAGGGTCTGGACTTCGTCAGCCTTGGCCACCAGGGTGTTGAACTTCACACCGATTTCGTTCTGGCCGGCAGTGGCCACTTCGTGGTGGTGAACTTCGATGACCAGGCCCATTTCTTCCATGGCGTTGCACATGGAGGTACGGATTTCGTGGTCGTGGTCGAACGGCGGAACTGGGAAGTAGCCACCTTTGATACCTGGACGGTGGCCCTTGTTGCCGCCTTCCACGTCCTGGTCGGACATCCACGAACCCTGTTCGGAGAAGATCTTGAACATGGAGCCGGAGATGTCGGACTTGAACTTGACCGAATCAAAGATGAAGAATTCTGGCTCTGGGCCCACGAATACGGTGTCGCCGATACCGGTCGACTTCAGGTATTCCTCGGCACGCTTGGCGATCGCACGTGGGTCGCGGTCGTAGCCTTGCATGGTCGAAGGCTCGATCACGTCGCAGACGATGATCAGGGTTGGGTCTTCGGTGAACGGGTCGAGGACGGCAGTGCTGTCGTCCGGCATCAGGATCATGTCGGAGGCTTCGATGCCTTTCCAGCCAGCGATGGAGGAACCGTCGAACATCTTGCCTTCTTCGAAGAAAGCATCATCCAGCGCGTCGCGAGCCGGCATGGTCACGTGGTGCTGAGTACCTTTGGTGTCCGTGAAGCGCAGATCAATCCATTTAACGTCATGATCTTTGATGAGTTGAACCGACTTCGACATGGTGTCCTCCGGGTGGCTTCGGGCTTGGGTAGTGGAGTTAGCCCTTAGAATTTGGGTGATGCCGGCGCGGATACTCCGCCAAGGCAACCTGCCTCACAAGAGAGCAAATTGCATGCCAGTGCGCCAACATGGCCTTTTTGCCTCAAAATGGCCCCTATAACGGTGCAAGCGGCCAAAGCGCGATAAATAGCGCACTGCAATGTAGCGTCATTCGGTGAAAATGACCCGTTTTGGTGCGCTTAACATGTGGTGCATATTAACTGGTTAAACCTTGAGCGATTTCCGCTATAATCCGCGCCCCCCTTTTTCAGCAGGCCCGGCGCGCGCTGTTTCCATGAAATTAATCGTTAAAGTCTTCCCCGAGATCACCATCAAAAGCCGACCGGTACGGACGCGTTTCATCCGTCAGTTGGCCAAGAACATCCGTGCCGTGCTCCGTGACCTGGACCCGGCCGTGGTGGTGAATGGCGTGTGGGACAACCTCGAGCTGGAAACCCGCCTGACCGACGCCAAAGCCTTGAAGGACATGACCGAGCGCCTGAGTTGCATGCCGGGCATCGCGCATTTCCTGCAGGTGGATGAGTACCCGCTGGGCGACTTCGACGACATCACCGACAAGTGCAAGCAGCACTTCGGTGACGCGTTGGCCGGCAAGATTTTTTCGGTGCGCTGCAAGCGTGCCGGCAAGCACCCGTTCAGCTCCATGGATGTGGAAAAATACGTCGGCAGCAAGCTGCGTCGCGAGTGCGGCGCCGCCGGAATTTCCCTGAAAGCACCCGAAATTGAAGTGCGCATGGAAATTCGCGACCAACGGTTGTTCGTGATCCACAGCCAGCACAACAGCATCGGCGGCTACCCGTTGGGCGCCCTGGAACAGACCCTGGTGTTGATGTCCGGCGGTTTCGATTCGACCGTGGCGGCCTACCAGATCATGCGCCGCGGCCTGATGAGCCACTTCTGCTTCTTTAATCTGGGTGGGCGTGCACACGAATTGGGCGTGATGGAAGTCGCGCACTTTATCTGGAAGAAGTACGGCAGCTCCCAACGCGTGCTATTTGTGAGCGTACCGTTCGAAGAAGTGCTGGGCGAAATTCTCGGCAAAGTCGATAACAGTCATATGGGCGTGGTTTTGAAGCGTATGATGTTGCGCGCTGCGTCCCGTATCGCCGATCAGTTGCAGATCGACGCGCTGGTGACCGGTGAAGCGATCTCCCAGGTATCCAGCCAGACGCTGCCGAACCTGTCGCTGATCGATTGCGTGACCGAAAAGCTGGTGTTGCGCCCGCTGATCGCCAGTCACAAGCAGGACATCATCGACTTGGCCGAAGAAATCGGCACGGCGGATTTCGCCAAGCACATGCCTGAGTATTGCGGGGTCATCTCGGTGAACCCCAAGACCCACGCCAAGCGCAACCGCGTGGAGTATGAAGAACAACAGTTCGACATGGCGATTCTGGAGCGAGCGCTCGAGAACGCCAAACTGGTGCCAATTGATCGAGTAATCGACGAATTGGGCCAGGATGTGCAAATCGAAGAAGTCAGCGAAGCCCTCGCCGGCCAGATCATCGTCGACATCCGTCACCCGGATGCCGCCGAGGATGAGCCGCTGGAAATTCCTGGCATCGACGTACAAACGCTGCCGTTCTACGCATTGAACGCGCGTTTCAAGGAACTGGATGACAGCCGTCAGTACCTGCTGTATTGCGACAAAGGCGTGATGAGTCGCCTGCATGCCCACCATTTGCTCAGTGAGGGGCATGCCAATGTGCGCGTTTATCGACCGAGCTAAGAGCCCGGGGCTGTTTGCCTGTGGCCTGCGTCACCGGCCCCCCGACTCTGCCGTCAAGCTGTAACGGCAAGGCCTGACTCTACTGTAAATCGCTGCCACGACCTGTCAGCACACCGAATCCTCTGATCGAGATACACAAGTGATCGAAAATCTACGTAACATCGCCATCATTGCTCACGTTGACCATGGTAAAACCACCCTGGTAGACAAACTCCTGCGTCAATCCGGCACCCTGGAGCGCAACGAGCTCAACGACGAGCGCGTGATGGACTCCAACGACCAGGAAAAAGAGCGCGGTATTACCATCCTGGCAAAAAACACCGCTATCAACTGGAACGGCTACCACATCAACATCGTGGACACCCCGGGCCACGCCGACTTCGGCGGCGAAGTAGAACGCGTAATGTCGATGGTTGACTCCGTTCTGCTGCTGGTTGACGCTCAAGACGGCCCTATGCCGCAAACCCGTTTCGTGACCAAGAAGGCTTTCGAAGCCGGCCTGCGTCCGATCGTGTGCATCAACAAGGTTGACCGTCCAGGCGCGCGTCCGGACTGGGTTCTGGACCAGATCTTCGACCTGTTCGACAACCTGGGTGCCACCGAAGAACAGCTGGACTTCAAAGTCGTCTACGCCTCGGCCCTGAACGGCATTGCCGGTCTGGAACACACCGACATGGCTGAAGACATGACCCCGCTGTACCAGTCGATCGTCGACAACGTACCGGCGCCAAAAGTTGACCGTGAAGGCCCGTTCCAGATGCAAATCTCGGCACTGGACTACAACAGCTTCCTGGGTGTTATCGGTGTTGGCCGTATCGCTCGTGGTAGCGTCAAGCCGAACACCCCGGTTGTCGCTATCGGCGCCGACGGCAAGAAGCGTAACGGTCGTATCCTGAAGCTGATGGGCCACCACGGCCTGCACCGTATCGACGTCGAAGAAGCTTTCGCCGGCGACATCGTGTGCGTCAGCGGCATGGACTCGCTGTTCATCTCCGACACCCTGTGCCAGCCGGACAACGTCGAGGCGATGAAGCCTCTGACCGTTGACGAGCCAACCGTTTCCATGACCTTCCAGGTAAACGACTCGCCTTTCTGCGGTAAAGAAGGCAAGTTCGTGACTTCCCGTAACATCAAGGAACGTCTGGACAAAGAGCTGCTGTACAACGTTGCTCTGCGCGTTGAAGAAGGCGACTCGGCTGACAAGTTCAAGGTTTCCGGCCGTGGTGAGCTGCACCTCTCGGTACTGATCGAAACCATGCGTCGCGAAGGCTTCGAAATGGGTGTTGGTCGTCCGGAAGTGATCATCCGTCAGGTTGACGGCGTGAAGCAGGAACCGTTCGAAAACGTCACCATCGACACCCCTGAAGAATCCCAGGGCAAGGTCATGGAAGAGATGGGCCTGCGTAAGGGCGACCTGACCAACATGGTGCCGGATGGCAAAGGCCGTGTACGTCTGGAATACAACATCCCTGCTCGTGGTTTGATCGGTTTCCGTAACCAGTTCCTGACCCTGACCAACGGTGCTGGCATCCTGACCTCGATCTTCGATCGCTACGACACCATGAAGTCCGGCGACATGTCCGGCCGTCAGAACGGTGTTCTGGTATCGGTAGAAACCGGCAAGGCGCTGACCTACTCCCTGGAAACCCTCCAGGCGCGTGGCAAGCTGTTCGTTGAACACGGTCAAGAGATCTACAACGGTCAGATCGTTGGCCTGAACAGCCGTGACAACGACATGGGCGTCAACCCAACCAAAGGCAAGAAGCTCGACAACATGCGTGCTTCGGGCAAAGACGAAACCATCGCTCTGGTCCCACCTGTTCGCTTCACCCTGGAACAGGCCCTGGAATTCATCCAGGACGATGAATTGTGCGAAGTGACGCCTAAGTCGATCCGCCTGCGTAAAAAGATTCTTGACGAAGGCGAGCGTACCCGCGCTGCCAAGAAAGCCAAGAACTGAGTTAACTCAGGCTGAATGAAAAACGCCCCCGGTCGAAAGGCCGGGGGCGTTTTTTTATGCCTGCTGTTTGTGCGGTGTCTGTACTGGCCCTATCGGGGGCAAGCCCCCTCCCACACTTGAATGTGTTCACAGATCAAAATGTGGGAGGGGGCTTGCCCCCGATGAGGCCCGAGAGAGCCCCACAAAATCCGGATCAGAACTTGTCGAGGGTCTTGAACTTGGTCTCGCGCACCACTTCCTTGGGCTTGTACGCACAATACCCCGGCCGCGGCCCGATTTTCGGGTGGTTGCGGCAGGTATCCGGACGCTTGTCATAAATAGTGCAGAAGCGCGTCTTACGATCCAGGTACAGGCAGTCGTTGTTGCTCATGCGCTGCAGGGTAAAAATCTCGGATTTGGAATTGAAGCGCTCGACGATGCCTTCCTTCTGCAACCGCTTGGCGATGTTCTTCGGCGGGTCGCCGCGCTCGAACTCATCGACGATGCCGATGCGGATCAGGTCCTTGATCTTCACTTCGACCGGCAGCGTGCAGCAGCTGGACACGCAGCCACCACACATATGGGCAGAGTATTTCTGCCAGGTCTCGAGACGGTCGAGTTCCGCGGCGGCGATCAGTTGAGGCTTCATCGGGGTTCCAAAAGGTGGGGCTGTATCCGGGCGCGCGATCATACCGGGATTGGTGGTTTTTTGAACAATATTTTCAGGGTTTCTGCGCGAACGGCAATCAGGCACGACCTCTGCATTAAATTCACGCAATGATCAATGAGTTAAAAAACTGACGAACCAGAGCGTCTACCGTCTGTCAGACCGTCTAGGCTCTAGCAACTCCTTCTATCTCGCCCGAGGTCGCATTTGATGTCTCAGGAACCACTTGCACGAGAAGCAGAGGTAGCCGCATTTCGCGATGCCGTCTTGACCAAACTCACCTACGCGGTGGGCAAGGACCCGGATCACGCCTTCGACCATGACTGGTTCGAAGCCATTGCCCTGGCCGCCCGCGACCAGATGGTCGACCACTGGATGGACCATACGCGGCGCATCTACCGCAAAGGCCAGAAACGGGTCTATTACCTCTCGCTGGAATTTCTTATCGGCCGCCTGCTCTACGACAGCCTGAGTAACCTCGGCGTGCTGGAGATCGCTCGCGATGCCTTGTCTGAGCTGGGTGTCGACCTTGAGCGCATCCGCCTGCTCGAGCCCGACGCGGCGCTCGGCAACGGTGGCCTGGGCCGCCTGGCGGCGTGCTTCATGGAAAGCATGTCGACCCTGGGCATTGCCGGTCACGGTTATGGCATTCGTTACGAGCACGGCTTGTTCCGCCAGGCAATTGTCGACGGCTGGCAGCAGGAGCAAACCGAACGCTGGCTGGATTTCGGCAACCCGTGGGAGTTCGAGCGCGCCGAGGTGATCTACCCGATCGGCTTTGGCGGCAGCGTGGAAACCCTGGCGGACGCGTCCGGCAAGATGATTCAAGTGTGGTCGCCCAGCGAAACCGTACGTGCGGTGGCCTACGACACTCCGGTGGTTGGCTGGCGTGGTGCCAGCGTCAACACCCTGCGCCTGTGGCGTGCTCGTGCGGTGGAAGACCTGCACCTGGAGCGCTTCAACGCTGGTGACCACCTGGGCGCGGTAGCCGAGGTGGCGCGCGCCGAAAGCATTTCCCGCGTGCTTTACCCGGCCGACAGCACCGAAGCCGGGCAGGAACTGCGCCTGCGCCAGGAATACTTCTTCGTTTCGGCCTCGTTGCAAGACTTGCTGCGCCGCCACAAGAACATGCACGGCTCGGTGCTGAGCCTGGGCGAACACGCCGCCATCCAGCTCAACGATACCCACCCGTCCATCGCCGTGGCCGAGTTGATGCGCCAGTTGGTCGACCTGCACGATATCCCGTGGGAAGCCGCGTGGGACGTCACCGTCGAAACCCTTTCCTACACCAACCACACCCTGCTGCCCGAGGCGTTGGAAACCTGGCCTGTGGGCCTGATGGAACGCATGCTGCCGCGGCACATGCAGATCATCTACCTGATCAACGCCCAGCACATCGACTCGCTGCGCGCCAAAGGCATCCATGACTTCGACGTGCTGCGCGCCGTGTCATTGAT
Organism: Pseudomonas sp. R5-89-07; assembly: GCF_003851685.1. NCBI lineage: Bacteria > Pseudomonadati > Pseudomonadota > Gammaproteobacteria > Pseudomonadales > Pseudomonadaceae > Pseudomonas > Pseudomonas sp. R5-89-07. The sequence goes on from NZ_CP027727.1 coordinate 421,109, forward strand.
CGAAGAAGACAACGGCCGGCGTGTACGCATGGGCAACCTGGCGTTCCTCGGCTCCCACAGCGTCAACGGCGTGTCCGGCCTGCACACGCAGCTGATGCGCAGCACGGTGTTTTCCGAGCTGCACAAGCTCTACCCGGAGCGCATCAACAACAAAACCAACGGCATCACCTTCCGCCGCTGGCTGTACCAGGCCAACCCCAAGCTCACCGATATGCTGGTGCAAGCGCTGGGGCCGGACATTCTCGACACCATGGAAACCCGCCTGGGCGAGCTGGAAACCTTCGCCGAGAAACAGACCTTCCGCAAAGCCTTCGCCGACCAACGCCTGCACAGCAAGCGTGCGCTGGCCGAGATCATCCATGAGCGCCTGGGCATTTCGGTGAACCCGGCGGCGATGTTCGACGTGCAGGTCAAGCGTATCCACGAGTACAAGCGCCAGTTGCTCAACCTGCTGCACACCGTGGCGCTGTATCAGGCGATCCGGGCCGAGCCGGAGGTCGATTGGGTGCCGCGGGTGAAGATTTTCGCCGGCAAGGCAGCGGCGAGTTATCACCAGGCCAAGCTGATCATCAAGCTGACCAACGACATCGCCCGCACCGTCAACAACGACCCGACCGTGCGCGGCTTGCTCAAGGTGGTGTTCCTGCCCAACTACAACGTCAGCCTGGCGGAAAGCATCATTCCGGCGGCGGACTTGTCGGAGCAGATCTCTACCGCCGGGTTCGAGGCGTCGGGCACCAGTAACATGAAGTTCGGCCTCAACGGCGCGCTGACCATCGGTACCATGGACGGCGCCAACGTGGAGATGCACGAGCGCGTAGGCGCCGAGCACATGTTCATCTTCGGCCTCAGTGCCCAGCAGGTAGAAGCCCGCAAGCATGCCGGCGAGTTCAATGCCGGGCCGGACATTGCCGCGTCTCATCGCTTGAACGATGTGTTGCAGGCGATCCGTGGCGGGGTGTTCTCGCCGGATGATCCGGGCCGTTATGTGGGCTTGATCGACGGGCTGATCGACTACGACCGCTTCCTGGTCTGTGCCGACTTTGACTCTTACTGGGACGCCCAGGCGCGGGTCGAGGCGCAATGGCATGATTCCAAGGCGTGGTGGCGTTCGGCGGTGTTGAATACGGCGCGGATGGGCTGGTTCTCCTCGGACAGGACGATCCGCGAGTACGCCACCGAGATCTGGAAAGCGTTGGATTAAGCACTGTAGGTCTAACGCCGCTGAGGGCGTCTTGCGGCCCGGCTCACGATTATGCAACTGATGCAGTCGCGAGCCGGGTGGTCCTTTAGGAGCTTCTGCGTGTGTTCACGTCGGTGAGGTCGTACCTGGCGGAGGCGCTGCTGGTGGTGGCGTACTTGTTATTCCCAGTCGTTGCAGGCGTGCGGGTAGTTTGGGAACACTCAACCGAAATTCGCCGTTGATCGACGATACGTAACGCATCCAGGTATCAATGCGGATGTTTTTCTCAATGGCATAGGCCACGACGTCATTTCTTGTGATGGGCGTCGTTCTTGGGACCGGTGGTCGAAGGTACAACTTGTCCCAGTCCAGAAGGTGTTGGTCGGTAATAGTGCTTCGTATTCCTGGTGCGAGCCTACTTAGTCGTAATGTTCGGATCGCGCCGCTTGAGGTCAATGACCCCCACTTCGTAACGTACTGTGCCCACACGGCGGGATGAATGTTGTGAGCGAGGACAAAATGAGTGGCTGCTTCGCGGGTTTCTTGACCGAGCTCCACCCATTTCATGAATAGTTCATCGGTGAGGGGAGCATGCCCCTGGTTAGGGTTGATCCTGTGGAGCCCTCTCGCATTGATACTGCCGCTTTGCCTGACAAATTTGTTCCACGTGCCGACCGGGATACCGCGGCTCCGAAAAAAAGCGGCGGGGTCCAGAGCTGCTTGCGGGGCAGTTGACTGGGCGTGGGCGTTGACTTGTGCCTGCCATTCCCTGAGCGCCTCCGTCGTGTTGGAATGGGCTGGCGGGGTCCCGCCGGGCGCACGTTCAAAGGTGTCGAGTACCCAGTTCTTGTTGGGCAAGCGCCGCAATCTGAACGGGGTCCAGCCTCCCGATGGCTTGAGCAGCGGTGCGACCAGCCCATTTGGATCGTGGAGGTTGAACGAGTTCTGAATGCGAAACACCTGCTGTCTGCCCGTTTCACTGGTGCTGCGTACCAGCAACGTGGTGGGCGACCCGGCAGTTCGATAGATGCCCGTACCTTCGGCCAAGGATGTATCAGCAGGTATTCCGCCCGGGACCGCCAGGTTGGCGCTTTCCTGCTGGAACGCACGCTGGTGTGCCGTCAGGCCCGACAAGGGTGTTCGCTTCGCAGGTTTGAGTAGCATTTGTAACGGTTTGACGCCGAGCCCCGAGGACCGTGCAACACCGGTGACCATCGTGGTTGCGCTTGCGACCTCGAACAGCACCCGCCCGGCGATCCTGCGACGCATAATCAACCCCGCAGCGCTGTGCCCCAGGTTGCGCAAGGTCTGGACCGTGGTGCGGCCTATTCTGCCCAACCACTGAAAGGCCGAAGAGGTCAGCCTTCCCGCCCACGGAAACCCACTCAGTGCGGTCGTGACGACCTCAACGCCGAATAAGACCTTGTTGGCGACGGACTGGTCGTTCAGCTCCTCGTTAGTCACGCTTTCGGTGTCTGTTTTGTCCAGCAGGTGCAGGTAGTTCTGTCGGTACAGCCCGGGCAGTAAATCGCCCGCGTGTGCCGCCAGGCGATAAGTCCGCAAACGCGTGTTGTCCGGCAGTCGTGCCTTAAGATAATCCTGCCATGCCGGACTGCGCATCAGCCTGACCAGGTCGGTTTCACTGGCTATTTCCCGGAGCTCCAGAAGGTCTGGGGCATTTGGGGTAAACAGCACTGTCATCGTGTCGGTGTCGGTGGAAAGAATCAGAACCCCGTTCACCGTCTGCCCGCCGCGGGCTTCGCGGCTATCCATAATCGGATTAAACATCAGCGCATTGGCGACCACCGCCTGTCCGTCTACCTTTTGGCGGGTCTTGGGGTCTGGATCGGTCAGTACCGCGGCTACCCAGGCGGCGCCTTTCTTCTCTAGGTTATTGCTGACCAATGTCGTGCTGTAGGCATCCGGGCTCAACCGTGCCACCAGGGCCGCGTAATTCAGGGCGGACGCCTGGCTCTCTATCCAGGCTTTTTGCAGGGCTTGGCCAGCCGCGTTTGTGGTATCCGGGGCGAGGTGTTTCTTGAGCACGTTTTCGATGTACTCATGGCTGATATTCAACTCCGTGACCCATTGCTCAAGGCGTTCCTTGCCCAGGGTGATGGAGCGGCCTTGGGCATCCCTCATCGTTCGACCCTGGGCGTTCACGAGTGTGGCTTCCAACAGGTCGTCCTCAGTCCAGTGGAGGCTCCTTTCCCACGGCTTGTTGTTTTTTAACAGCAGGTTGGTCAGGCTTATTTGCTGGGAGGTTACGCTTTCATTTAAAGTCCCAAAACCACCCTCGGCCTTGATGCGGGTCTTCGTGGTACGAATGACGATGATTTTGTCCGGGTCGATGCCCTCTGCGGGATAGCCTGCCCTGACGTGGCCGCTCGGGCCCTTTTCTGCCAGGAACGCGCGTATCTTGAGCAGTACCTGTTCCTTGGCATATTCAGCCAATGTCGGAATAAGGGCTTGCCACTGCTCGCTCAGCTCGTCCTGCTTCGCTTGTGCCGTCGTGGCCAGGTCTTGCAGTGTCTGCCGCTCCGTCGGGCTCAGGCGCTTTTCCCAATCAGGTTGCCAGTGCTCCAGGAATCGTTGGTCGCGTGCAAGAAACGGCGCGGCCATATCCAACGAGTCGATCATCTGCGCGCGGCCATTGTATTCGAGATCCGTCTCGCCCTCGGCCAAGCCCAGCAGGGCCTGGATATCGGCCTGCTGTTTGTCCAGCAACGTTTGTATGGTGTCGGCTACAAAGTCGGACTCAATCGGCGCAAAGATGTTGCGCAGGTCGCCTCCCCATAGCCCGGCTTTTGTCTGTTGCACCGACAGTGGCAGGCCGCTGGCCAACGCCTTGCCGGCGTCCTCACCAACATCGATGCGGGTTTTAAGCGTGTCATGCAGGCTTTGAAGTGTCGCAAACTCTTCAAAACCCTGGTCTGGGGTGTAGAGCAGCACCACCCCCGAAGGAACGGTCCCGCCAACTCCTTGGGTGCTGAGCCATTTGTGCCCGAATGGCCAGTGGGGTTGCACCGGGCTGGCCCCGTCAGTGGAGGCCAGCACGAAACTGCCCGCCAGGCGTGCGCCGTCTGCGGTACCGGTGCTGACTGTCAATTGATAGACCCCGGGGCGGCAGCCATGGGTAAAGGCGGCTTCACGCCGAGCCTGGGTCGGATAGAGCAGCACTTGGTCAATCAGCTGTTTACCCCGTGGGCTCAGGGTATTGTCGACCTTGCCCAACCGCGCCTGGACATCGAGGACTTGGCGGTAAACGTCTATTAGCCTGGCCTGGGGGCAGGCCAGTTCAGGCGCTATGGGCGTACGCCAATAGGTGCTGACCTGCTCGGCCAGTCGAGCCTGCATCGTTTCGGCCAGTTCCAGCAGGGTGCCGTTCTGCGCAATCTGGTCGGTTGCACTGAAGGCGGTAGCCGTGCTGAAGACGCCTTCAGTGACGGTGCCGTCGGTTACGTCCTGGGCTTGTTGCGCCGCCTGATCTTCTGGCTCCTCGGTATTCAATGCAATGTTTTCCCAGCGAAGCAAGGCACACAGCCTCTGCGACAATGTTTGAGAGGCTTCAAAGTGACGCTGGCCGAGGCTGTCGATACGGTAGCGGTTGACATACAAGCTGCTCGGCTTGGTTTCAGGGGCTAATTGCGCGAAGGTTTCCTTGAGCAAAGACTTCAGAGCGCTTTCGAGCGAGGGATGTTTGTGCTTGTCCAGTACATCGCCGATCTGCTCATTGAGCGAATTCCAGAGCCGTATCAGGCTGGTTTGCTGTTCGATATCCGGCGGGGTATGGGCGCTGAGGGGGGCCACCGGTGTCGCTTCAGGCATGCGGGCCAGCAGGGCTGGATTACCCTTGAGCGGCAGCGCCAGCGGGGTGAGCAGCTTTGTCGCCAATGCTTCAAACGTGGTGTGGGAGGTGCTGAATAGGTGATTTATGTCGGCCGCTTGCTGGTTACGGTGGGCTTGCAGGCACTGGCTGAATACCTGCCCGGTGATGGGTGCATAACGTAAGTTCCGCTCACGGGTTAGTACCTCGTTGGCACGTGTTCTTTCGCTGGCCGCAACGTTGGCGAGCAGTTGGGTTTTTTCGGTACCATTCAGGAGGCGTTGGCGCAGGGCGTTTTCCATGACGGAGAACTGCTCGAAGATCTCAACTCCAAACTGGGGCGTATACAGGACCGTTGGCAGGGCTGCGTGTATTCGCTCGGTGAGTACGAAACAGCCGTTAAGGGCTGTGCACCACTCAGGTTGTTGCGTTGAGTAAAGGCTAATATCGTGCTTTTGTGCTGGCGTAGCGTTGCCCGAGTTCTCGTGGGTTATCAGGTTTTCGATCAACTGTCTGCCCTCGGTCACGATCTTCAGCCGTGCCGGTGTGCGCTGTTGCCGGGCATCATGCAGTTTCAGATCTGCCTCAATGACAAACATTTGGCGTTGTTTTTGACTGATCGCATCGTGGACGCTGAGGGCGCAGGTGCCGACATGGGGTGAGGTCCAGAACGCCTCAAGCTCGCTTAAATACAAGCCCAGGCTGTCCTGTTGCATATCGCTGATCAGCTTATTGAAGGCGGCGACCTCAAGAGAGGTTATTTCGCCGTCACGACCAGCGCCATTGAAATGTCTGTAGAAGCCCACCGCCTGGCTGACGGTGCAGCCCTGCTGCTCTTTGGCGAGTTGGGTGGGCACTCTTTGGGTGGCGATAGCCTCGTGGAGCACCTGTGTCAGGCTGTTAGAACGGGTTACCCGGGGCACTGGCACTCTTGTGCCCGGTGTATCCGTCGATGGTGTGTCGTAAACGTACTCGTTGAGAAACACTTCATTGGGATTGGGCGGGCTGGTGGGCATGAGAGTTGCCAACGCATGGCGCAAGTGGCTTGCCATCAGTGTGGCAAGGCGCGGCTGGGCATCGAGCAGATGCTCACTGCTGGTGGCGCAAGCTGACAACTGGCGTAGCTGTTCTTCGGTGGTGGGAGGGGAAGACGTCATTGGGGTTCCTATCGATTTCGGGAGGCTCCGTGCAGGCTTGGGCGAGAGGCTGGGGCTGTACACGCGGTTCGAGCGACCCGGCCTAAATTAACGATCTTCAAGAGCGAGGCAGGAATAGATAACCAATACATGGCGCGTGTCCTTGTGACTTTTTTGTGGGCGATAGCCGGGAGGGCCGCCGGCCTTGAGGTTATTTGTCGAAGCCCGTACAGAGTGGTCTTGCATCGATATACTGGGCCTCGGCTTGCTTAGGGATATCGACCATGCAATGGATTTTCATGCTGATTGGCCTGGTGCTTGGCTGGACGCTCGATGAGTCGTTCAGCGATGCGGGCATCGGTGCGTTATTGGGGCTGGGCATCGGCCAGGCGATTCGCCTGTCGAAACTGGCGACCCAGGCGGACCAGCAGGCGCAACAGCTGGAAGCCACGCAGAAGGCGCTGATAGCGCTGGGTGAGCGATTGCGGCGAGTGGAAGTGCCGGAGCCGACCTATCACTCCGTGGTTGAAACGCCTACGCCTGAGCCTACTCCTGTCGCCAAGGCCCCCGAGCTTGTCTGGGAGCTGCCGGCTGAATTGACGCCCGTCGCCGTGGTTGCCGAGCCGAGCCAGCCGCTGCCGGACGACGTCTGGGTTTCTGCGCAGCGCCTTCAAGCGCCTGCCATTCCCCGTGGGCCCAACCTGATCGAACGCGGCATCAGCGCTGCGCGCAATTGGTTGTTTGGCGGCAACACTGTGCTGCGCGTCGGCGTGGTGCTGTTGTTTCTCGGCCTGGCGTTCCTGCTGCGCTACGCCACCGAAGGCATGGTGGTGCCGGTCGAGCTGCGCTACGCCGGGGTTGCCGCCGCTGCCGTTGGCCTGCTGGGCCTGGGCTGGTGGCTGCGGCTGCGCAACCGCCAGTACGGGCTGATGCTGCAAGGCACCGGCATCGCGGTGTTGTACCTGACGGTGTTTGCGGCGATGCGCCTGCACCCGCTGATCGACCCGGGCGCGGCGCTGGGCCTGCTGGTGGCGGTCACGGTGTTCTCGGCGATCCTGGCGATTACTCAGGATGCGTTGGGGCTGGCCTGTGCTGCGGCGCTCGGTGGCTTTGCGGCACCGATCCTCACCTCCACGGGCGCCGGCAACCATGTCGCGTTGTTCAGTTATTTCGCCTTGCTCAATGCCGGCATCCTCGCCATCGCCTGGTTCAAGGCCTGGCGTCTGCTCAACCTGATCGGTTTTGTCGGCACCTTCGGCATCGGCTTTGCCTGGGGTATGCGCTCCTACACGCCGGAACTGCTGTGGAGCACCGAGCCGTTCCTGATTGTGTTTTTCCTGATGTACCTGGCGATCGGCCTGCTGTTTGCCCGGCGCAAGTTGCTGGAGGCGGGGAATGCGCCCGAGGACCGTGATGGCTTGCTACGCTGGTCGGCGGCCAAGGGCGATTATGTCGACGGTAGCCTGCTGTTCGGCCCGCCGCTGGTGGGGTTCGGCTTGCAGTTCGCGCTGGTCCAGCACCTGGAATTTGCCGCCGCCTTCAGTGCGTTGGGCCTGGGCATTATCTATATGGGGCTGGCGCGGTTATTGAGCGGCGGGCGCGCCTTGCTGCTGGCGCAAACCTGCCTGGCGCTGGGCGTGATCTTTGCCAGCCTGGCCATTCCCCTGGGGCTGGATGCGCGCTGGACCGCTGCGGCCTGGGCGGTGGAAGGGGCGGGGATCTTCTGGCTGGGCTTGCGTCAACAGCGGCCGTTGGCGCGGGTGTTCGGCTTGCTGCTGCAGTTGGGTTCGGCGCTGGCGTTTCTCAGCGAACTGCACCCCGGCGAGCTGACGTTGCTCGACGGCGCTCCGTTGGGCGCGCTGCTGCTCGGCGCCGCGCTGCTATTGAGCTTCCATCATTTGCGCAAGGCGCCGACCGAACAGGCGAGGGAGCGGGAGCGCAACGGTTTGCCGGTATTGGCGAGCCTGGGCCTGGGCTTTCTATACCTGCTGGCGCCGCTGCTGTTACTGACCCAAGGCACGGCCATCAGTTGGGCAATCGCTGGCCTGGTGACGTTGTTCGTCGGCCTGCGCATCGGCTCGCGCACTTTCCTCTTCGTGGCCTTCGCCGTGCAGTTGCTGGGCGGTGCGTTGTTCCTGCTGCGCTTGCAGGGCGGTGATGGCGCGGCGGTGTTCAGTGCTGGCTGGGGCGGTTTGATCACCGCCTCGTTGATCGGCTTGGCCTTGATCGCAGGCATGCTGCTGGCGGCGCGTGACGACATGGTGCGCAGTGATGGGCGGCTGCTGCGCGGGTTGTCGGTGGTGATGCTGGCCGGACTGGTATTGATTAACCTGGCGGTGCTGTTCGTACTGCCGTGGGAAAGCGCCAGCGGCGTATGGGCAGCCAGTGGTTTGTTGATCATCTGGCTGAGCCTGTACCTGCAACAGCGCGTCAGTTTTGTGTTTGGTCTGCTGCTGCAACTGGTTGGCGGCGGGTCGTTCCTGCTCGCCGTGCCGCAGTGGGTCGGGCCGTTGACTGGCGAGGGTTTGAGCCCCTTGGCGCACAGCGGTTTCTGGACGCCGATGGTGCTGGGTCTGGCGGCCTTGGTGGGCGCGTGGCGTTTGCAGCGTGAACCCCATGCGCCGCTGTTTTCGAGGCTGAAACTGCAACGCCTGTCCGACCTGTTATTGGTGTGGGGCGCGGCCTGGTGGACGCTGGCGGTGGCGGGCGAAGTGTTGAGGTTTGTTCCCGTCGAGCTGCGCGGCGCTTTCCTGCTGGGCAGCGCGGCGATCAGCGTGGCGATCTGGACGCTGCTGGCCTGGCGGCTGAAGTGGTCGTCATTGGGCCTGTTGTGCACCTTGCTGATGCCGACGGCGAGTGTGGTTTTGCTGCTGAGCGCCCATACCTATTATCACCCGGCGGCGCATTACGGCTGGCTGGCTTGGCCGGCGCTGTTCGCGGTGCATTTCCTTTCGCTGCGACGCTTGGCGGCGGTGGCTCCGCGCAGAGCGCTGGGTATCGCCCATGTGTTGGGCTGCTGGATGTTGCTTGGCCTGCTGGCGCTGGAGCTGCGCTACGGGTTGCTGCGCTTCACGGCCGAATACAACGCCTGGCGCTGGCTGGGCTGGGCGATCCTGCCAAGCCTCTACCTGGTGCTGGCCGCCGCGCCGCGCACGTTTGCGTGGCCGGTGTCGGCGTATGCCAGGGAATACCGCGTATTCGCGGCACTGCCCCTGGCTGTGCTGATGCTCGGCTGGTTCTGGCTGGCGAATAGCTTCAGCGACGGTACGGCCAACCCGCTGCCCTATGTGCCCTTGCTGAACCCGCTGGACCTGGGCCTGCTGTTCGCATTGCTGGGGGTGTATGTGTGGTCGCGAAGCGTGGCGCCGCAACGCGGGCCGCAGGCCGAGCGGCTCGCCCAAGGCATCGCGGGGCTTTCACTGTTTGCGTTCTTCACCGCATTGGTGATGCGCACCGCTCACCATTGGGGCGGCGTGCCGTTCCATCTGGATGCGTTGCTCGAGTCAATGCTGGTGCAAGCCGGCCTGTCGATTGTCTGGACCCTGATCGCGCTGGGCCTGATGATCGGCGGCCACCTGCGTCATCGTCGCGAGGTGTGGCTGATCGGCGCGGTATTGATTGCCGTGGTGGTGGCCAAGCTGTTTTTTGTCGAACTGAGCAACCGTGGCGGCCTGGCGCGGATCGTGTCGTTCATCGGCGTGGGCGCGTTGTTGCTGGTGGTGGGCTACTTCGCGCCGCTGCCGCCCAAGCGCGCCGAGCCTGTACTGGAAACTGAAGGAGCAGCCTCTTGATAGGTAAGTTGAGCGTAGTCGCAGTGGGCCTGTGTGCGACGTTGTCCGCCTGGGCGCGGGAAACGCCCGCCGACTTCAGTACTCAGGTGGCGCTGAGTGTCAGCGGCGAAGGCCCTTGGTATCGCCTCGAATTGCCCTTGGCCGTGCAACTGAGCGCGCGCCAGGCCGACCTCAGCGATGTGCGGGTGTTTAACGCCGCAGGCGATGCGCAGGCTTATGCACTGTCGCGTCAATCGCCCTCGCACACTGAAAGCCGCGATGTGACGCCGGTGAAGTGGTTCCCACTGTACGCCGCCGACACCCAGGAAAACCTGCCCGGTGTGGTGATGAAAACCACGGCCGAAGGCACGCTGGTTGAAATCAAACCGGCCAGCGCTGCGAAACCCGGCAAGCAGGTATTGCGCGGCTGGGTGCTCGATGCCAGCGCGATCAAGGCCCCGTTGCAGCAACTGAGCCTCGACTGGAGCCGTGAACAGGACGGTTTCCAGCGTTTCAGCATCGAAGCCAGCAACGACTTGCAGCACTGGCAAGCCTGGGGTGACGGGCAAGTGGCGCGCCTGTCGTTTGCCGATGAGCGGGTCGAACAGCATGACGTCAGCTTGCCGGGCCAATCAGCGCGTTACCTGCGCCTGGTGTGGCAGGGGCAGGCGGCGCCACTGCTGACGTCTGCCACGCTGGCGAGCGCGACGCGCAGCAGCCTGCCGTTGCCGCTGGTGTGGTCGCAACCATTGGCGGGCGTACGGCTCACGGCGGGTGAATACAGCTGGCAGTTGCCCACGGGGCTGAATGTCGAGCGCCTGCGCATCGAGCTCAAGCAGCCCAACACCTTGGCGCCTGTGACGCTGCTGGGGCGAAGTGATGCCAGGCAAACGTGGCAGCCGTTGAGCAAGGGCTTGTTGTACCGCCTGACCCAGAACGGCAAGGACGTGATGCAGGACCAATTGCAGTTGCCGGGCCAGACGGTCGCTGAGCTGAAACTGCAAGTGGATGAGCGCGGCGGTGGCTTGGGCAGCGAAGCCCCGGCGTTGCGCTTCGCGGTGCGCTCCACGCAGCTTGTGTTCCTGGCGCGGGGCGAGCCACCGTTCACGCTGGCGCTCGGGAATGGCTCGGTCAAGGCGGCGAATCTGCCATTGTCCACCCTGATTCCCGATTACAGCACTGAGCGTCTCAACGCGCTCGGCCAGGCCACGCTGGCGGGGGAGGTGGTGCTCAAGCCATCTGCCGTTGCCGCATCGCCGCCGGTGGGCGCCGACTGGAAAAAGCTCGGTCTATGGGCCGTGTTACTGCTCGGCGTGGCTGCGCTTGGGGCGATGGCCTACAGTCTGTTGCGCAAACCGCAGGGCCAGCCGTGAACTCTATTGGCGTTAAATCCTCTGATTAGAGGAAATCAGCCCCGACTCGCGCTAAACTGCGCGGGTTTTTAAGCCCCCCATTCTCCGGAGCCGTCCATGTCCCGCGTTACCTTGAGTCGCTATTTGATCGAGCAGACCCGCAGCAACAACACGCCTGCCGATCTGCGCTTCCTTATCGAAGTGGTGGCGCGTGCTTGCAAGGAGATCAGCCACGCCGTGTCCAAAGGCGCACTGGGCGGTGTCCTGGGCAGCATGGGCACTGAAAACGTGCAGGGCGAAGTGCAGAAGAAACTGGACGTGCTGTCCAACGAAATCCTGCTCGAAGCCAACGAATGGGGCGGTCACCTGGCCGGCATGGCTTCCGAAGAAATGGACAATGCCTACCAGATCCCGGGCAAATACCCTAAAGGCGCGTACCTGCTGGTATTCGACCCACTGGACGGCTCGTCCAACATCGACATCAACGCGCCGGTCGGCACCATCTTCTCGGTACTGCGCTGCCCGAACGAATACCTGAGCCAGAACGAAGCCCTGAACGAAAAGGCCTTCCTGCAGCCTGGCACCGAGCAGGTCGCCGCCGGTTACGCCATCTACGGCCCGCAGACCATGCTGGTGCTGACCCTGGGCGATGGCGTCAAAGGCTTCACCCTGGACCGCGAAATGGGCAGCTTCGTACTCACCCACGAAGACATCTCCATTCCTGCCTCCACTCAGGAATTCGCGATCAACATGTCCAACCAGCGTCACTGGGAAGAACCGGTGAAGCGCTACGTCAACGAATTGATGGAAGGCGAAGAAGGCCCATTGAAGAAAAACTTCAACATGCGCTGGGTCGCTGCCATGGTTGCCGACGTGCACCGCATCCTGACCCGTGGTGGCCTGTTCATGTACCCACGTGACAGCCGCGAGCCTTCAAAGCCGGGCAAGCTGCGCCTGATGTACGAAGCCAACCCGATGTCGTTCCTGGTCGAGCAGGCAGGCGGTGCGTCCACTGACGGCCACCAGCGCATCCTCGATATTCAGCCCGAAGGCCTGCACCAGCGTGTGGCGGTGTTCCTGGGTTCGAAGGAAGAAGTTGAGCGTGTGACCGCGTATCACAAGAAGTAACTGTGACGAGGGAGCTTGCTCCCGCTCGGGTGCGTAGCGCCCGCAAGGTTTTCAGGGCTGCTTCGCAGCCCAGCGGGAGCAAGCTCCCTCGCCACGTTCAAAGCAGTTGGTTTTGAGCGATAAGAAGCCCCGAAACGTTTCAGCGTTTTCGGGGCTTTTTTGTTTTCGCTCGTCGGGAACCAGACACCTCTTTTTCCTTCTAAGCTTCTGGCAGATACCCCAGCTGCTTTGTCTCTCCAGGAGCTATTCCATGTCTTTACGCCGTCTCGCCCTGCTGGCTTTTTGCGTGCTGTTAGCCGCTTGCAGCAAGGTCAACCAAGAAAACTACCAGAAACTGTCGGCCGGCATGGCCAAGGCCGAGGTAGAGTCGTTGCTGGGCAAGCCGACCGATTGTTCCGGCGCACTGGGCATGTCCAGCTGCACCTGGGGCGATAAAAACAGCTTTATCAGCGTGCAGTACGCCGGTGACAAAGTTCTGATGTTTTCCGGGCAAGGCCTGAAGTAAACCGGGGCGCGAGCCTGCGGGAGAAGAAGAATGATGCGTTTTGTTGTGTTCCTTTGCGCCAGCCTGTTTTTGGCGGGCTGCGCCAGCCATTCTGGCGATGATCTGCAACCCAAGACTGCGAGCAACGTCAACCTCAAGCGTTACCAGGGCACCTGGTATGAGTTGGCTCGCTTGCCGATGTATTTCCAGCGCAATTGTGCGCAATCCGAAGCGCGCTACACCCTGCTGCCCGATGGCGACATGTCGGTGTTCAACCGCTGCCTGACGCCTGAGTGGAAATGGCAGGAAGCCAAAGGCACGGCCACGCCGCAAGTGCCGGGCAAGACCGACAAGCTCTGGGTCGAATTCGATAACTGGTTTACGTCGTTACTGCCGGGCGTCGCCAAAGGCGATTACTGGGTGCTGTATGTCAGCGATGACTACAAGACGGCCATCGTGGGCAGCCCGAGCCGGCGTTATATGTGGATCCTGTCGCGCACGCCGACGGTAAGCGCCGATACGCGTGAAGACCTGTTGAGCCGGGCGCGACAGCAGGGCTATGACACCACTCGCCTGATCTGGCGTACGTCGGACAAGCAGATGGCGAAGACTTCGCAGTAACGGGATCACCCTAAATCCAAATGTGGGAGGGGCAAGCCCCCTCCCACATTTTTTACCCGAGTAAGCTTCTCAAGACTTGAGTGAATGCCCGGCCGCTTTCTTCCTCGCCAGCATGATGTCCATCGCGCACCACCCACTGGCCGTTGACCAGCACATCCCGCACCTGTCGATCACCGCCGGCAAACAACCAGCGGTTGAGAATCCCGTCCTCGCTGGCCGTCGCCAGGTAGGGATCGCTACCGTCCAGCACGATCCAATCCGCACGCTTGCCTACTTCCAATCGGCCAATCGGCTGGCCCAATGCCTGGGCGCCGCCGTCCAATGCGGCATCGAACAGCGTACGTCCGACCATCGGCTGATCGCTGCGATACAAGCGATTACGCCGCTGGTCCCGCAGACGCTGCCCGTATTCCAGCCAACGCAATTCTTCCACCACGCTCAGTGACACATGGCTGTCGGACCCGATGCCCATGCGTCCACCCTGGGCAAGAAAATCCACCGCCGGAAAAATCCCGTCACCCAGGTTGGCCTCGGTGGTCAGGCACAAGCCGGCAATCGCGCGGCTTTTGGCCATGCGCGTGACCTCGGCGGAGTCGGCATGGGTGGCATGCACCAGGCACCAGCGTTCATCGACGTCAACGTTGTCATACAGCCACTGCAACGGGCGTTTGCCGCTCCAGGCCAGGCAGTCGTCGACTTCTTTTTGCTGTTCGGCGATGTGGATGTGCACCGGACACGCCTTATCGCTGGCGGCCAGCACGTGCTTGATCTGCTCGGGTGTGACCGCGCGCAGGGAGTGGAAACACAGGCCCAGTTGCTGCGCAGGTTGCGCGGCGAGCATCGGCTGCAAGCGCGCCTGCAAGTCCAGATAGTTTTCGGTGCTGTTGATAAACCGGCGCTGCCCGTCGTTGGGCGCCTGGCCACCGAACCCCGAATGCGTATAAAGCACCGGCAGCAGTGTCAGGCCGATCCCGCTACTGGCGGCGGCCTGGCTGATCTGCTGCGACAGCTCCGTGCGGTCGGCGTAGGGCTGGCCGCTGACGTCGTGGTGCACATAATGAAACTCGGCCACCGAGGTGTAGCCGGCCTTGAGCATCTCGATGTACAACTGACGGGCGATGACCTGCAACTGCTCGGGGTTGATCTTGCCGACCATGCGGTACATCAGGTCACGCCAGGTCCAGAAGCTGTCGTTCGGATTACCCGCCACTTCCGCCAATCCCGCCATGGCGCGCTGAAATGCGTGGGAATGCAGGTTCGGCATGCCGGCCAGTACCGGACCTCTCAGCCGTTCGGCGCCCTCCGCGCTGGCATTGGCCTCAACCTGTGTCAGCACCCCATCGGCGCTGACTTCAAGACGTACATCATTGGCCCATCCATTAGGCAGCAGTGCGCGTTCGGCAAAGAAAGCGGACATGATCAAGGCACCTCGGTCGTGTGTTTATTTGTATATACATATACAGACGTTTGCCTGCTCGGTAAACTCCGGCAATCTATGCATCTTTTCCCCCTGCAAGGATTCCCTGTGCCGACTCCGCCTGCCAAGTCTCCGCTGGCTGCCCACATGGACGAAAGTCCGGCGCCCTTGTATGCCCGCGTCAAACAGATGATCAGCCAGCAGATCCTCAACGGCAACTGGCCGCCTCACTATCGTGTGCCGTCGGAGAGCGAACTGGTCAGCCAGCTGGGCTTCAGCCGCATGACCATCAACCGCGCACTGCGCGAGCTCACGGCCGAAGGCTTGCTGGTGCGCATGCAAGGCGTCGGTACGTTCGTCGCCGAGCCCAAGAGCCAGTCGGCGCTGTTTGAAGTGCATAACATTGCCGATGAGATCGCCTCCCGGGGCCATCGGCATACCTGCCAGGTCATTACCCTGGGCGAAGAGGCGGCCGGCTCGGAACGGGCCGTCGCGCTGGAAATGCGCGAAGGCGGGCGGGTGTTTCACTCGCTGATCGTGCATTTCGAAAACGACATTCCGGTGCAGATCGAAGACCGTTTCGTCAACGCCCTGGTTGCGCCGCAATACCTGCAGCAGGACTTCACCCAGCAAACGCCCTACGCCTACCTCAACCAGGTCGCACCGCTGACTGAAGGCGAGCATGTGGTCGAAGCGATCCTCGCCGATGCCAGCGAGTGCAAGCTGCTGCAGATCGAGCCGAGCGAGCCTTGCCTGTTGATCCGCCGACGCACCTGGTCTGGTCGCCAGCCGGTGACAGCCGCGCGCCTGATTCACCCCGGTTCCCGGCACAGCCTTGAAGGACGTTTCAGCAAATGAGTTCAGTCAACGTCTGGCGCGCCGCCGACTACGTGCGCATGCCGTGGAAGAACGGCGGCGGCAGTACCGAAGAAATCACCCGTGACGCGGGCACCGGCTTGGACGGTTTCGGCTGGCGTCTGTCGATTGCCGATATCGCCGAGTCAGGTGGTTTTTCCACCTTCGCCGGTTACCAGCGCGTGATCACCGTGATCAAGGGCGCGGGCATGGTGTTGACCGTGGATGGTGAGGAACAGCGGGGTTTGTTACCGCTGCAACCCTTCGCATTCAAGGGTGACAGCCAGGTGTCGTGCCGCCTGATCACCGGGCCGATCCGCGATTTCAACCTGATCTACTCGCCCCAGCGTTATCACGCGCGGCTGCAGTGGGTGGATGGCGTGCAGCAGTTTTTCAGCACGGCGCAGACGGTGTTGGTGTTCAGCGTTGCCGATGAGGTCAAGGTGCTGGACCAGAAACTCGGCCATCACGACTGCCTGCAAGTGGACGGTAACACCGGCTTGCTGGACATCTCGGTCAATGGCCGCTGCTGCGTCATCGAACTGACCCAGCGCGGGTAAACATGTGGGAGGGGGCTTGCTCCCGATAGCGGTGGATCAGTCATTATTCCATTGACTGACACACTGCAATCGGGGGCAAGCCCCCTCCCACATTTGTTATGTGCTGCTCATAAAAACTGTTTCCAACCCGCGCACCAAATTGTTACCGAATGCCCCAGTGCGGCGCAAAGCCACGTTGTCTTGATAAACCTCCCCCGCTGTAAAACTCCTCCGTAAGAAATTTCATCCTCCTTCGAAGCCTTAATTTTCAAGGCTCGTATGTGCTTTCCAAAAAAATTCGAACACGCGCTTAGCAAGTTGGCCGCTTGATTGCATATGCTTGTACATACAAGTAAAGATGTGTGCGTAAGACCTTTTTTTGCACCATCAGTGTCCGCGCATCGATCGCCGAGGAGTCCTAGCTGTGACCAAGCCTACAAAATACCGTGACGTCGAAATCCGCGCCGCCCGCGGTAACAAGCTCACCGCCAAAAGCTGGCTGACTGAAGCACCGCTGCGCATGTTGATGAACAACCTCGACCCGCAAGTGGCCGAGAACCCGAAAGAGCTGGTGGTGTACGGCGGTATCGGCCGTGCCGCGCGCAACTGGGAGTGCTACGACCAGATCGTCGAGAGCCTCACCCATCTGAACGACGATGAAACCCTGCTGGTGCAATCCGGCAAGCCGGTGGGCGTGTTCAAGACTCACAGCAACGCGCCGCGCGTGCTGATCGCCAACTCCAACCTGGTGCCGCACTGGGCCAGTTGGGAACACTTCAACGAGCTGGATGCCAAGGGCCTGGCCATGTACGGCCAGATGACCGCCGGGAGCTGGATCTACATCGGCAGCCAAGGCATCGTCCAGGGTACTTACGAAACCTTCGTCGAAGCTGGTCGTCAGCATTACAACAGCGACCTCACTGGCCGCTGGGTGCTCACCGCAGGCCTGGGCGGCATGGGTGGCGCGCAGCCGCTGGCCGCAACCCTGGCGGGTGCTTGCTCGCTGAACATCGAATGCCAGCAGGTCAGCATCGACTTCCGCCTGAACAGCCGCTATGTCGACGAACAGGCCACCGACCTCGATGACGCCCTGGCGCGTATCGCCAAGTACACCAAGGAAGGCAAGGCGATCTCCATCGCGCTGCTGGGTAACGCGGCCGAAATCCTGCCGGAGCTGATCAAGCGTGGCGTGCGCCCGGACATGGTCACCGACCAGACCAGCGCCCACGACCCGCTCAACGGTTACCTGCCGGCCGGCTGGACCTGGGACGAATACCGCGCCCGCGCCAAGACCGAACCTGCCGCCGTGATCAAGGCCGCCAAGCAGTCGATGGCCGTGCACGTCAAAGCCATGCTGGAATTCCAGAAGCAAGGCATCCCGACCTTCGACTACGGTAACAACATCCGCCAGATGGCCCAGGAAGAAGGCGTGGAAAACGCGTTCGATTTCCCTGGCTTCGTACCGGCCTACATCCGCCCGCTGTTCTGCCGTGGCATCGGCCCGTTCCGCTGGGCTGCGCTGTCGGGCGACCCGCAAGACATCTACAAGACCGACGCCAAAGTCAAAGAGCTGATCCCCGACGACGCCCACCTGCACAACTGGCTGGACATGGCGCGCGAGCGCATCAGTTTCCAGGGCTTGCCGGCACGTATCTGCTGGGTGGGCCTGGGCCAGCGCGCCAAGCTCGGCCTGGCGTTCAACGAAATGGTGCGCAGTGGCGAGCTGTCCGCCCCGGTGGTTATTGGCCGCGATCACCTCGATTCCGGCTCGGTAGCCAGCCCGAACCGTGAAACCGAAGCCATGCAGGACGGCTCCGACGCCGTGTCCGACTGGCCGCTGCTCAACGCCTTGCTCAACACCGCGAGCGGCGCGACCTGGGTCTCGCTGCACCACGGCGGCGGCGTGGGCATGGGCTTCTCCCAGCACTCGGGCATGGTGATCGTGTGTGACGGCACCGACGAAGCAGCCGAGCGCATTGCGCGGGTGCTGCACAACGACCCGGCGACCGGGGTGATGCGCCATGCGGATGCCGGTTACCAGATCGCTATCGATTGCGCCAAGGAGCAGGGCCTCAACCTGCCAATGATCAAGTAATAAGTGTGGGAGGGGGCTTGCTCCCGATGGCGGTGTATCAGCCAAAAAATCAGTGACTGATCCGCCGCTATCGGGGGCAAGCCCCCTCCCACATTGGAGCGGCGGCGAACCCAAGACAATCCATCAGAGGTTGAACACACATGGCTGCAAACGACACCACCCCGTTGATCGAAAGGCGTTCGATCGACTACATCCCGGAAGCGGAAAGACACGGTCGTCTATTGAGCCAGTTCACCCTGTGGCTGGGTGCCAACCTGCAGATCACTGCCATCGTCACCGGGGCCCTGGCCGTGGTGCTGGGCGGCGATGTGTTCTGGTCGTTGATCGGTCTGTTGATCGGTCAACTGCTAGGCGGCGGGGTGATGGCGCTGCACGCGGCGCAGGGCCCCAAGCTTGGCCTGCCGCAGATGATTTCCAGCCGGGTGCAGTTCGGCGTGTATGGCGCGGCCATCCCGATCGTGCTGGTGTGCCTGATGTACCTGGGTTTCACCGCAACCGGCACGGTATTGTCCGGGCAGGCGCTGGGCCAGTTGTTTGGGGTCAGCGACAGCGTCGGCATCCTGATTTTCGCCAGTGTCATCGTGCTGGTCACGGTGCTCGGTTATCGGGTGATCCACTTCATCGGTCGCGTCGCCAGCGTCATTGGCGTGATCGCTTTCGTCTACCTGTTCAGCCGCTTGATGGGCCAGGCTGACATTGGCGCACTGCTGCAGATCCGCCATTTCAGTTGGAGCAGTTTCTTGCTCGCGGTCTCGTTGGCGGCTTCCTGGCAGATCGCGTTCGGCCCCTATGTGGCGGACTACTCACGTTACCTGCCGAGCAGCACCTCCTCGGTGAAAACCTTTCTGGCGGCTGGCGCAGGTTCGGTGATCGGCGCGCAGGTGGCGATGATTCTCGGCGTGTTTGCCGCCGCCATGGCCAACGGGCAATTCGCCGGGCACGAAGTGGCCTATATCGTGGGCCTGAGTGGCAGCGGTGCCGCGGCCGCGTTGCTGTACTTCAGCATCGCGTTCGGCAAGGTGACGATTTCTACGCTGAACTCCTACGGCAGCTTCATGTGCATTGCCACCATCATCAGCGGCTTCCGGGGCCATCTGCGGATATCGCGCCTGCAGCGTCTGCTGTTCGTACTGGCGATTGTCGGCACGGCCACCCTGATCGCACTGCTCGGTCAGCACTCGTTCCTGGGCGCGTTCAAGTCGTTCATCCTGTTCCTGCTGGCGTTCTTCACGCCTTGGAGCGCGATCAACCTGGTGGATTACTACTGCATTACCCGCGAGCGCTATGACGTGCCGGCGCTGGCCGATCCCAAAGGTCGCTATGGCCGCTGGAACCCGCTGGGCATCAGCGTCTATGTATTCGGCGTGCTGGTGCAACTGCCGTTCATCTCCACCAAGTTCTATACCGGCCCGCTGGTGGAAACCCTGGGTGGCGTGGACATCTCCTGGATCATCGGCCTGGTGCTGCCAGCCGGCCTGTACTACCTGTGCGCGAAAAAATGGCATGGCACGATGCCTGATCAACTGATCCTGCCGGTCGAGCCGGACAGCGTTATACCCGTGCAAACAAGCGGGACCGGTCGCGCTGCGGCGCAGGCCTGACGGGACGTGGACAAGGCAGGATGCCTTTTGACTGCCGTAATCCATTTCATGATTGGGAGCGTCACACAATGAAAATGCATAAGACCCTGCTGACCCCATTACTTTGCGCAGGTTTGCTCGCAAGCGCCGGCGCCCAGGCGGCCGGCTGGTGCGAATCGGGTAAGCCGGTGAAGTTTGCCGGGCTGAACTGGGAAAGCGGCATGTTGCTCACCGACATCCTGCAAACCGTGCTGGAAAAAGGCTACGACTGCAAAACCGACAGCCTGCCGGGCAACTCCATCACCATGGAAAACGCCCTGAGCAGTAACGACATCCAGGTGTTTGCCGAAGAGTGGGTTGGCCGCAGTGAAGTCTGGAACAAGGCCGAGAAGGCCGGCAAGGTCGTCGGCGTCGGCGCCCCTGTCGTAGGCGCTGTGGAAGGCTGGTACGTGCCGCGCTATGTGATTGAAGGCGATGCCAAGCGCAAGCTGGAAGCCAAGGCTGCGGATTTGAAGAATATCGCTGACCTGGCCAAGTACGCCTCGGTGTTCAAGGACCAGGAAGAACCGTCCAAGGGCCGCTTCTACAACTGCCCGGCCGGCTGGACCTGTGAGCTGGACAACAGTGAAATGCTGAAAAGCTACGGCCTGGAAAGCACCTACACCAACTTCCGCCCCGGCACCGGCCCGGCGCTGGATGCGGCGGTTCTGTCGAGCTACAAGCGCGGCGAGCCGATCCTGTTCTACTACTGGTCGCCGACGCCGCTGATGGGCCAGGTCGACCTGGTCAAGCTGGAAGAAAAGCCGGGCGTGGATAAAAGCGTGAGCATCAAGGTCGGCCTGTCCAAGGCCTTCCACGAGCAAGCGCCGGAACTGGTGGCTGTGCTGGAAAAGGTCAACCTGCCCATCGACCTGCTGAATCAGAACCTCGGCCGCATGGCCAAAGAGCGAATCGAGTCGCCGAAACTGGCGAAAATTTTCCTCAAGGAACATCCTGAAGTCTGGCACGCCTGGGTGAGCGACGACGCCGCCAAGAAAATCGACGCGGCCTTGTAGGTCAAGCGTGTCCGGCTACCCTGAGGGGCAGCCGGACACCTGGCCTCAACCCACTGGATCGAGAGCACGCTATGTTTCCTGAGAGTTTTACGTTTTCCATCGCCGACTGGGTCAACGGTTGGGTGGACTCGCTGGTCACCAACTACGGCGACGTGTTCCGGCACATTTCCGACACCCTGCTATGGGCCATCGTCAACCTGGAAGGCCTGCTGCGCGCCGCTCCCTGGTGGCTGATGCTGGCCATCGTTGGCGTCATTGCCTGGCACGCCACCCGCAAAGTGGTGACCACGGCAGTGATCGTCGGCTTGCTGTTTCTCGTCGGCGCGGTTGGCCTGTGGGACAAACTGATGCAGACCCTGGCGCTGATGATGGTCGCCACGGTGATTTCGGTGCTGATCGGCATCCCGCTGGGCATCCTTTCCGCGCGCAGCAATCGCTTGCGTTCGGTACTGATGCCGTTGCTCGACATCATGCAAACCATGCCCAGCTTCGTGTACCTGATCCCGGTGCTGATGCTGTTTGGCCTGGGCAAGGTGCCGGCGATTTTCGCCACGGTGATTTACGCCGCGCCGCCGCTGATTCGCCTGACTGATCTGGGCATCCGCCAGGTCGACGGCGAAGTCATGGAGGCCATCAACGCCTTCGGTGCCAACCGCTGGCAGCAACTGTTCGGCGTGCAACTGCCGTTGGCGCTGCCGAGCATCATGGCGGGTATCAACCAGACCACCATGATGGCGTTGTCGATGGTGGTGATCGCCTCGATGATCGGCGCCCGTGGCTTGGGTGAAGACGTGCTCGTCGGCATTCAGACCCTCAACGTCGGCCGTGGCCTTGAAGCCGGGCTGGCGATCGTGATTCTCGCTGTGGTCATCGACCGCATTACCCAGGCCTATGGTCGTCCACGGCATGAGGCGAGCAAATGACTAGCGTCAGCAAAATCGAAGTCAAAAACGTGTTCAAGATCTTCGGCAACCGTTCGAAGGAAGCACTGGCACTGATTGGCCAGGGCAAGACCAAGGACCAGGTGCTGGCCGAGACCGGTTGTGTGGTGGGCGTGAACGACTTGTCGCTGAGCATCGGCACCGGTGAGATTTTCGTAATCATGGGCCTGTCGGGCTCCGGCAAATCCACTTTGGTGCGTCACTTCAACCGCCTGATCGACCCCACCAGCGGGGCGATCCTGGTTGACGGTGAAGACATCCTGCAACTGGACATGGAAGCCCTGCGCCAATTCCGTCGCCACAAGATCAGCATGGTGTTCCAGAGCTTCGGCCTGCTGCCCCACAAGAGCGTGCTCGACAACGTCGCCTACGGTCTGAAGGTGCGCGGGGAAACCAAGCAGGTTTGCGCCGAGCGTGCCCTGCATTGGATCGAAACCGTGGGCCTGAAGGGCTATGAAAACAAATACCCGCACCAGCTCTCCGGCGGCATGCGTCAACGCGTCGGCCTGGCCCGTGCATTGGCGGCGGACACCGACATCATCCTGATGGACGAAGCGTTCAGCGCCCTCGACCCGCTGATTCGCGCCGAGATGCAGGACCAGTTGCTCGAGCTGCAAAAGACCCTGCACAAGACCATCGTGTTCATTACCCATGACCTCGACGAGGCGGTGCGCATTGGTAACCGCATTGCGATCCTCAAGGACGGCAGGCTGATTCAGGTCGGTACGCCGCGCGAAATTCTGCATTCGCCGGCGGATGAGTACGTGGACCGGTTCGTTCAGCGGCGGGCGGCGGTGGTCTGATCCAGGTTTTGTGGTGAGGCTGCTGGCCCTATCGGGGGCAAGCCCCCTCCCACCTTTGAAGGTGTTCACAGTTCAAAATGTGGGAGGGGGCTTGCCCCCGATGAGGCCGGCAAAGCTGCATAAGCATTGAAGAAGGTATGAACATGTCCCAGGCAACAAAAATCACCCTCGCCGATACGCCACTGCGCTGGCAGGACGTGGTCGCCGTCGCTCGCCACGGCGCAGTGCTCGAACTCTCGGGCCACGCCTGGGCGCGCATCGACAATGCCCAGGCCATCGTGCAGTGCATCGTCGCCAGCGGCGAGCGCGCCTATGGCGTGAACACCGGCCTGGGCGCGCTGTGCAATGTCTCGCTTCAGGGCGAACAACTGAGCCAGTTGTCGCGCAACACCTTGCTGAGCCACGCCTGTGGTGTCGGCCCGGTGCTGAGCGACGAGCAGACCCGCGCGATCATCTGCGCCGCCATCGTCAACTACAGCCACGGCAAATCCGGCCTGCATCCGCAGGTGGTACAGGCGCTGCTGGCGCTGCTCAACCACGGCATCACGCCACAAATACCATCCCAGGGTTCGGTCGGTTACCTGACCCACATGGCCCATGTCGGCGTGGCGCTGCTTGGCGTGGGCAACGTCAGCTATCGCGGCCAGGTGGTGCCGGCCCAAGCGGCGCTGGCCGCCGAAGGTTTGCAGCCAGTAGTGCTCGGCGCCAAGGATGGCCTGTGCCTGGTCAACGGTACGCCGTGCATGACCGGCCTGAGCTGCCTGGCCCTGGCCGAAGCGCATCACTTGCTGGAATGGGCCGATGTGATCGGTGCCATGAGCTTCGAAGCCCAGCGCGGCCAGATCGATGCGTTCGACGAAGAAATCATCGCCCTCAAGCCGCACGCCGGCATGCAGCACGTCGGTCGGCATCTGCGCGCCTTGCTCGACGGCAGTGAAGTGATCGCCAGCAGCCACGGCATTCGCACCCAGGACGCCCTGAGCCTGCGCTCGATCCCGCAGATCCACGGCGCGGCGCGTGACCAGCTGGAGCACGCTACCCGTCAGATCGAGACCGAACTCAATAGCGTCACAGACAACCCGCTGGTGCTCGGCACGCCGGAGCATTACCGCGTGGTGTCCCAGGCCAACCCCCACGGGCAGTCGGTGGCGCTGGCCGCCGACCTGCTCGCCATCGCCATGGCCGAAATCGGCTCGGTGGCCGAACGCCGCCTGGACCGCCTGATCAACCCGCACGTCAGTGGCCTGCCGGCGTTCCTGGTGAGCAACCCCGGGGTCAACTCCGGGATGATGATCGTGCAGTACGTCGCCGCTTCGTTGTGCGGGCAGAACCGCCAGTTGGCGCAACCGGCGGTGCTCGACAATTTCGTCACCTCGGGCCTGCAGGAAGACCACTTGAGCATGGGCACCAACGCCGCGCTCAAGCTGCATCAGGTATTGGCCAACGTTACCCAGATCCTGGCCATCGAATACTTGCTGGCAGCCCAGGCGTTCGAGTTCCTCAAGGACCAGCGCTTCGGCGCCGGCACCGACCGCGCCTGGCGCTTGCTGCGCGAGAAAGTACCGGCCTATGAACAGGACCGCTGGCTGGCGCCGGACATTGCGGCGGCCGCCCAGTTACTCAAGGACACCGCAACACCGAACGTGCACTGAATACTTATTCAAAAAGAACAATTCACAAGGAGAACGAATGTGACTGCGCTAAACCTGATTCCAGGCCAACTGAGCCTCGCCCAACTGCGGGCCATCTACCAGCAGCCGGTAACCCTCAGTCTGGATGACAGCGCCACGGCGCAGATCGACGCCAGTGTGGCCTGTGTGGAGCAGATTCTCGCCGAGAACCGCACCGCGTATGGCATCAACACCGGTTTCGGCCTGCTGGCCTCGACCCGCATCGCAAGCGTTGACCTGGAAAACCTCCAGCGTTCCCTGGTGCTGTCCCACGCTGCCGGTGTAGGTGAGCCGATCAGCGATGCGCTGGTGCGGCTGGTCATGGTGCTCAAGGTCAACAGCCTGAGCCGTGGGTTCTCCGGGATCCGTCGGCAAGTGATCGACGCGCTGATCGCCCTGATCAACGCCGAGGTGTATCCGCATATTCCACTCAAGGGCTCGGTCGGTGCCTCCGGTGACTTGGCGCCGCTGGCCCATATGTCCCTGGTGCTGCTGGGCGAAGGCAAGGCGCGTCACAACGGCGAATGGCTTTCGGCAACCGAAGCGCTGAAGGTCGCCGGCCTCACGCCGCTGACCCTCGCCGCGAAGGAAGGCCTGGCCTTGCTCAACGGCACCCAGGTGTCCACCGCCTACGCCTTGCGCGGCCTGTTCGAAGGCGAAGACCTGTTCGCCGGCGCCCTCGCCTGCGGTGCCCTGACCGTGGAAGCGGTGCTCGGCTCGCGCTCGCCGTTCGACGCGCGGATTCATGCCGCACGCGGCCAGCGTGGGCAGATCGATGCCGCGGCGGCCTATCGTGACCTGCTCGGTGAAAGCAGCCAGGTATCGCAGTCGCACCAGAACTGCGACAAGGTGCAAGACCCGTACTCCCTGCGCTGTCAGCCACAAGTGATGGGCGCCTGCCTGACCCAGTTCCGCCAGGCTGCCGAAGTGCTGGTGGTAGAAGCCAACGCCGTGTCGGATAACCCGCTGGTGTTTGCCGCTGAAGGCGATGTGATTTCCGGCGGTAACTTTCACGCTGAGCCTGTGGCCATGGCTGCAGACAACATGGCCCTGGCCATCGCCGAAATCGGCTCGCTCAGTGAGCGCCGTATCTCGTTGATGATGGACAAGCACATGTCGCAATTGCCGCCGTTCCTGGTGGGCAATGGCGGGGTCAACTCCGGTTTCATGATCGCGCAGGTGACGGCGGCGGCGCTCGCCAGCGAGAACAAGGCGCTGGCCCACCCCCATAGCGTCGACAGCCTGCCGACGTCGGCCAACCAGGAAGACCATGTATCCATGGCCCCGGCTGCGGGCAAGCGCCTGTGGGAAATGGCCGAGAATACCCGGGGTGTACTCGCGGTGGAGTGGCTCGCCGCCTGCCAGGGCCTGGACCTGCGCGACGGCCTGAAAACCTCGCCAACCCTGGAAAAAGCCCGTGCCCTGCTGCGCGACAAGGTAGCGTTCTACGAGAAAGACCGCTTCTTCGCCCCGGACATCAACGCCGCCAGCGAACTGCTCGCCAGCCGCTGCCTGAATGAGCTGGTGCCGGCCAAGCTGTTGCCGAGTCTGTAACTCATTCGAAGGACGGATTCCTGTGGCGAGGGAGCTTGCTCCCGCTCGTAGTTTCTCGGGGCCGCTGCGCAGCCCAGCGCGAGCAAGCTCGCTCGCCACAGAGCCCGTGGTTCGCTGCTTTGAATTTTTCTCAGGATAAAAATAATAGGGACGAGAAATGCACCAGCAAGAAACAGGTTTGAAACGCGGGCTCAACGCCCGACATATTCGCTTCATGGCCCTCGGTTCCGCGATCGGTACCGGGCTGTTCTACGGTTCTGCCTCAGCCATCCAGATGGCCGGCCCCGCCGTGCTGCTGGCCTACCTGATCGGCGGCGCCGCAGTATTCATGGTGATGCGCGCCCTCGGTGAAATGGCCGTGCACAATCCCGTGTCCGGCTCTTTCGGCCAGTACGCCGGCACCTACCTGGGGCCCATGGCCGGGTTTATCCTCGGCTGGACCTACGCCTTCGAAATGATCATCGTCTGCCTCGCCGACGTCACCGCCTTCGGCATTTACATGGGTTTCTGGTTTCCCGAAGTCGCACGTTGGGTCTGGGTGCTCGGCATTGTCTTTTTGATCGGCGGCCTGAACCTGTGCAACGTCAAAGTGTTTGGCGAGATGGAGTTCTGGCTGTCGCTGCTCAAGGTCGGCGCCATTGTCGCGATGATCCTCGGCGGCTTCGGCATCATGCTGTTCGGTATTCATTCGGCCGGTGAAACCCAGGCCGCTGGCTTGAGCAATCTGTGGGCGCACGGCGGCTTCATGCCCAATGGCGTCGGCGGCCTGATCGCATCCTTCGCCGTGGTGATGTTTGCCTTCGGTGGCATCGAAATCATCGGCATCACCGCCGGCGAAGCCAAAGACCCGCAGCGCGTGATCCCCAAGGCGATCAACGCCGTGCCGCTGCGCATCCTGCTGTTTTACGTGCTGACCCTGTTCGTGCTGATGGCGATCTACCCATGGCCGCAGATCGGCAGCCAGGGCAGCCCGTTCGTGCAGATCTTCAGTAACCTGGGTATCGGCTCGGCGGCGACCCTCCTCAATATCGTGGTGATCTCGGCGGCGGTTTCGGCCATCAACAGCGACATCTTTGGCGCCGGTCGCATGATGTACGGCCTGGCCCAGCAAGGGCAGGCGCCCAAGGGCTTCGCGCAGCTGTCCAGGCACGGCGTGCCGTGGATGACCGTGCTGGTGATGGGCGCCGCGTTGCTGGGCGGCGTGGTGCTCAACTACCTGATCCCGGAAAACGTGTTCCTGCTGATCGCCTCGATCGCCACCTTCGCCACTGTGTGGGTGTGGCTGATGATCCTGTTCACCCAGGTCGCCATGCGCCGCTCGATGACCAAGGCGCAGGTGGCCGAGCTGAAATTCCCGGTGCCGTTCTGGCCCTATGCGCCGGCTGCGGCCATCGTGTTCATGCTGTTTGTGTTTGGCGTACTCGGTTACTTCCCAGACACCCAGGCGGCCTTGATGGTCGGTGCGGTATGGATTGTGCTGCTGATCGTTGCCTACCTGCTGTGGGTCAAGCCCGCTGCCGGGCAAGCGGCCAAGGTCCATTACGAACCGGCTTTGTCTCATCGATAACTTAGGGAGGCGTTGATGAAAACCCTTTGGCAACACTGCCACGTCGCAACCATGGCTCATGGCAAATACTCGATCATCGAGGACGCCGCCATGGTCACCGCCGGTTCGCTCATCGAGTGGATCGGCCCGCGCAGCCAAGTGCCGACGGCGGACTACGCTCATGTGCATGACCTGCAAGGCGCGTGGGTCACCCCCGGGCTGATCGACTGCCACACCCACACGGTGTTCGGCGGTAACCGCAGCGGCGAATTCGAGCAGCGTCTGGAAGGCGTCAGCTATGCGGACATCGCGGCCAAGGGCGGCGGGATTGCCAGCACCGTGCGCGCTACCCGTGCGGCAACCGAAGATGAATTGTTCCTCAGCGCGGAAAAGCGCCTGCGCAGCCTTTTGCGCGACGGCGTGACCACGGTGGAGATCAAGTCCGGCTACGGCCTGGACCTGTTCAACGAACGCAAGATGCTGCGCGTGGCGCGGCGCCTTGGGCAAGTGCTGCCGGTGAGCGTGCGCGCCACCTGCCTGGCGGCCCACGCGTTACCGCCGGAGTACCAGGATCGCGCCGACGACTACATCGACCACATCTGCAACGAAATGCTGCCGGCCCTGGCCGCAGAGGGGCTGGTGGACGCGGTAGACGCGTTCTGTGAATACCTGGCGTTTTCCACCGAGCAGGTGGAGCGGGTGTTCAAGGTCGCCCAGCAACTGGGCCTGCCGGTGAAACTGCACGCCGAGCAATTGTCTTCCCTGCATGGCTCCAGCCTGGCAGCGCGCTACCACGCGTTGTCGGCGGACCATCTGGAATTCATGACCGAAGAGGACGCCATCGCCATGGCCGCTGCCGGCACCGTCGCCGTCTTGCTGCCGGGCGCTTTCTACTTTTTGCGCGAAACCCAGCTGCCGCCGATGGAAGCCCTGCGCAAGCACGGCGTGAAGATAGCGATCGCCAGCGACCTCAACCCTGGCACCTCGCCGGCACTGTCGGTGCGACTGATGCTGAACATGGCCTGCACCCTGTTCCGCATGACCCCGGAAGAAGCCCTGGCCGGCGCCACGCAACATGCGGCCACTGCGCTGGGCATGGGCGATACCCATGGCTCCCTGGAAGTGGGCAAAGTCGCGGATTTTGTCGCCTGGCAGATCGACCGCCCTGCCGACCTGGCCTATTGGCTGGGCGGCGAGCTGGATAAACGCGTCGTGCGCCACGGCGTGGACGTCACTGTATAAGGAGTCGCGCTGTGGAAAAGGTTCTGACATTCAAACAAGGCAACACACCGCTGCTGATCAGCATGCCCCACGCCGGACTGCGGCTCACGCCCGCAGTCGAGGCCGGGCTGATCCCCGAAGCGCAAAGCCTGCCGGACACCGACTGGCACATCCCCACCCTGTACGACTTTGCCGAAGAACTGGGTGCCAGCACCCTGGCGGCGGAATATTCGCGGTTTGTCATCGACCTGAACCGGCCGTCCGACAACAAACCGCTCTACGCGGGTGCCACCACCGGCCTGTACCCCGAGACACTGTTCGACGGCGTGCCGTTGTTCCGCGAAGGGCAGGCACCGTCCGAGGCCGAGCGCGCAAACTATCTGCAGAAAATCTGGGGGCCGTATCACCGCACACTGCAGGAGGAGCTTGCCCGCCTCAAGGCCAAGTTCGGCTACGCGTTGCTGTTCGACGCCCATTCGATCCGCTCGGTAATCCCGCATCTGTTTGACGGCAAGTTGCCGGACTTCAACCTCGGCACCTTCAACGGCGCCGCGTGCGATCCAGCATTGGCCAGCCAGCTCGAAGCCATCTGCGCCCAACACCCGCAATACACCCATGTGCTGAACGGGCGCTTCAAGGGCGGCCATATCACCCGGCACTACGGTGACCCGGCGCAGGATATTCATGCGGTGCAGTTGGAGTTGTGCCAGAGCGCTTATATGGAAGAGTTCGAGCCGTTCCGGTACCGCCCCGACCTCGCGGAGCCGACGCAGGGGGTGTTGAAACAATTGCTGCAAGCTCTGCTGGCGTGGGGGCAAACGCATTATCGATAAAGGCTGACCCCGGTCTACGCGCTCAAGGGCATGCTCATTGCACAATTCGGGTTTATGATGCCAGACGGCAGAATAATAGACGTCCCCCCAGGGATGAACCCGGCACCCTACGGAGCGCGCAATGCAGACTTGGTACCCGCAGATCAAACCCTACGCCCGGCACGATCTGGCAGTCGATGATGTTCACACCCTGTACGTCGATGAAAGCGGCTCCCCCGAAGGGCTGCCTGTGGTGTTCATCCATGGCGGCCCCGGCTCCGGTTGCGACGCGCAGAGCCGTTGCTACTTCGATCCGAACCTGTACCGCATCGTCACCTTTGACCAACGCGGTTGCGGGCGCTCCACGCCCCGCGCCAGTCTGGAAAACAACACCACCTGGGACCTGGTCGCCGACCTTGAGCGCATCCGCGAGCATCTGGGCATCGACAAATGGGTGGTATTCGGCGGCTCCTGGGGGTCGACGCTGTCCCTGGCCTACGCGCAAACCCACCCCGAGCGCGTGCATGGGTTGATTGTGCGTGGCATTTTCCTGGCCCGCCCGCAGGACATTCATTGGTTCTACCAGGAGGGCGCGAGCCGCCTGTTCCCGGATTATTGGCAGGACTATTTGGCGCCAATCCCTGCAGACGAGCGCCACGACATGATCGCGGCGTATCACAAGCGCCTGACCGGCAACGACCAGATCGCCCAGATGCACGCGGCCAAAGCCTGGTCCGGCTGGGAAGGGCGCATGCTGGGCCTGTGCCCGAACCCCCAGCACGTCGAGCGCTTCTCCGAGCCGCAGCGGGCGTTGTCGATTGCCCGTATCGAATGCCATTACTTCACCAATGACTCGTTCCTGGAGCCCAACCAGCTGATACGCGACATGCACAAGATCGCCCATCTGCCGGGCGTCATCATCCACGGCCGCTACGATATGATTTGCACGCTGGATAACGCCTGGGAGCTGCATCAGGCCTGGCCGAACAGCGAATTGCAGGTGATCCGCGAAGCGGGGCATGCCGCGTCCGAGCCTGGTATTACCGATGCGTTGGTACGCGCAACCGGCGAAATGGCACGGCGCCTGCTTGATTTGCCGCCCGAAGAAGCATGAAGGGCCTGTTGCAGCGGGTGCGAGGCGCCCGGGTCGAGGTGGCCGGTGACATAGTCGGGGCGATTGAACAAGGTTTGCTGGTGCTGGTGGCCGTCGAACCTTCAGATACGCCCGAGAGCGCCGATAAACTGCTGCATAAGCTGCTTAACTATCGGGTGTTCAGCGACGATGAGGGCAAGATGAACCTCTCGTTGAAAGACATCGACGGCGGTTTGCTGCTGGTGTCGCAGTTCACCCTGGCGGCGGATACCAAAAGCGGGCTGCGACCAAGCTTCTCCACAGCAGCCCCACCGGCCCTGGGAGCGGCGCTATTTGATCACTTGTTGTTACAAGCGCAACAATTGCATGGCAAGGTGGCGTCGGGGCGTTTTGGCGCGGATATGCAGGTGCATCTGGTCAATGATGGCCCTGTGACGTTCCTCTTACAGACCTGAATGTATGAAAAACGACTTTAATGCCTAAAAACGCAGGGTTTCGCTACAAATACTTCGTTGTCCCTGATGCGTTGTCTCGCGGGCTACTAGATAATCGCGCGCTACGGGGATCAGCGTTGTTTGGTCCATTTTTGACTTAGGTAGAGACTTGTCCGATAAACCAGTGGGGAATCATTTTGCCCCTGGGGAGTCGGAACAATGCTCGCCAACCTGGCATATAGATAGCTGGCCGTTGGTTTTTTGATCTGTTTTCGGCGAGGGTTGCTCGTGATTGTTAGTCCCTGTAATGCACCAAAATTGTCTGCCAAACGGTTACGAAACGCACTGGTGACGGGCTCTGCCCTGTTTTGCCTGTTCGGCGCGGGTCAACTGTGGGCATTCAGTCTGGACGATGTGTCGGCCAAGGCAAAAGAGCTGGCTGGGCAGAAATACGAAGCTCCGCGCAGCAATCTGCCGAACGAATTCCGCGAAATGAAATTCGCTGACTACCAGAAGATTCGTTTCCGCAACGAAAAAGCCGAGTGGGCCGATCAGAACACCCCGTTCAAGCTGTCCTTCTATCACCAGGGTATGCACTTCGATACACCGGTGAAAATCAATGAAGTCACCGCTGACAGCGTCCAGGAAATCAAGTACGACCCCAATCGTTTCGATTTCGGCGACGTGAAGTTTGATCCGAAAGCCACCGAACAGTTGGGTTATGCCGGCTTTCGTGTGTTGTTCCCGATCAACAAGGCCGACAAGCAAGACGAAATCATGACCATGCTCGGCGCCAGCTATTTCCGCGTCGTCGGCAAGGATCAGGTGTATGGCCTGTCCGCCCGTGGCATGGCAATCGACACCGCGTTGCCGTCCGGCGAAGAATTCCCGCGTTTCACCGAGTTCTGGATCGAGCGTCCAAAGCCTGGCGACAAGCACCTGGTGATCTTCGCCCTGCTGGATTCGCCGCGTGCGACGGGCGCCTACCGCCTGATCCTGCGTCCGGGCACCGACACCGTGGTGGACGTCAAGTCCCAGATGTACCTGCGCGACAAGGTCAGCAAGCTGGGCGTGGCCCCGTTGACCTCGATGTTCCTGTTCGGCGCCAACCAGCCGTCCAAGGTCCTCAACTACCGTCGCGAGCTGCATGATTCCAGCGGCCTGTCGATCCATGCCGGCAATGGCGAGTGGATCTGGCGCCCGCTGAACAACCCTAAACACCTGTCGGTCAGCAACTTCAGCGTCGAAAACCCGCGTGGGTTCGGCCTGCTGCAACGTGGTCGCAACTTCAGCCACTACGAAGACCTGGACGACAACTACGACAAGCGCCCGAGCGCCTGGATCGAACCTGAAGGCGACTGGGGCAAGGGCAGCGTCGACCTGGTAGAGATTCCGACCGCTGACGAAACCAACGACAACATCGTTGCTTTCTGGAGCCCGGCCGAACTGCCGGAAGTCGGCAAGCCGCTGGACGTGTCCTACCGCCTGCACTGGACGCTGGACGACGCTGCCTTTCATTCGCCGGACAGCGCCTGGGTCAAGCAGACCCTGCGTTCCACCGGTGACGTCAAGCAATCGAACCTGATCCGTCAGCCGGACGGCACTGTGGCCTACCTGGTGGACTTCGAGGGCCCGTCCCTGAAGAAACTGCTGCCGGACGCCCCGGTGCGCAGCCAGGTGAGCGTTGGCGACAACGCCGAGCTGGTTGAGAACAGCGTGCGCTACAACGAGCACACCAAAGGCTGGCGCCTGACCCTGCGCATGAAGATCAAGGACGCGGGCAAGCCGACTGAAATGCGTGCCGCGCTGGTGCAAGAGATTGCACAGGCCGAGCCTGAGCAGGTGTCGACCCATGTGCTCAAGGCTGACAAGGTCTTGGCCAAGCAGCACGAGAAACAGGCCAGGAAAGACGCCAAAGAGGCCAAGGACAAGGACGCCAAGCAGCCAGAAGCTGCACCGGTTCCTGCCACGCCGGAGCCGGCCAAGACCGAACAAGTCCTGACCGAAACCTGGAGCTACCAGTTGCCCGCCGATGAGTAATTCACACGCCAAGCCAGAGACTCTTTCCGAGTACCTGGCGCATCTCCCCATGACGGCTGAGCAGCGCGCCGAGCTGGCGGGCTGCAGCTCCTTCAGCGAGTTGCACGAACGCCTGTCGTCCGCCACCTTCGATGCACCTGTCGACGCTGCCCAAGCGTCGGTGGGCCGCAGGCTGACGCTCAGCACGGCCGAAGAACTGCAGGACGCCGAGATGCTGGCGCTCGACGCCAGCGGTCGGGTTTGCCTCAAGGCCACGCCGCCGATCCGTCGTACCAAAGTCGTGCCCGAGCCGTGGCGTACCAATATCCTGGTACGCGGCTGGCGCCGGATGACCGGGCGTACCAACCCGCCGAAGCCGCCAAAAGACGAGCGGGTACTGCCGGCTGCGCGCTGGCGCACTGTGGGCTCGATCCGCCGCTATATTCTGCTGGTGCTGATGCTGGGCCAGACCATCGTGGCTGGCTGGTACATGAAAGGCATCATGCCGTATCAGGGCTGGTCGCTGGTCGACTTCGACGAGATCCGCAACCAGACCCTGCTGCAAACGGCGACCCAGGTACTGCCTTACGCACTGCAGACCAGCATCCTGATCATGTTCGGGATTCTGTTCTGCTGGGTGTCGGCCGGTTTCTGGACCGCGCTGATGGGCTTTCTCGAACTGCTGACCGGCCACGATAAATACCGTATCTCCGGCAAAAGTGCCGGCAATGAGCCGATTCCGAAGGATGCACGCACCGCGCTGGTGATGCCGATCTGTAACGAAGACGTGCCCCGGGTATTTGCCGGTTTGCGCGCCACGTTCGAATCGGTGGCCGCCACCGGTGACCTGGATCGCTTCGACTTCTTCGTGCTCAGCGACAGTAATGAAGCCGATATCTGCATCGCCGAACAGCAGGCCTGGCTCGACGTATGCCGCGAAGCCGGTGGTTTCGGCAAGATTTTCTATCGCCGCCGTCGCCGTCGCGTCAAACGCAAGAGCGGTAACCTCGACGACTTCTGCCGTCGCTGGGGGGGTGACTACAAGTACATGGTGGTGCTCGACGCTGACAGCGTGATGAGCGGCGAATGCCTGACCAGCCTGGTGCGCTTGATGGAAGCCACGCCGGATGCCGGGATTATCCAGACCGCGCCGCGTGCGTCGGGCATGGACACCCTGTATGCGCGCATGCAGCAGTTCGCCACCCGCGTCTACGGCCCGCTGTTCACTGCCGGTCTGCACTTCTGGCAGCTGGGTGAATCCCACTATTGGGGCCACAACGCAATCATCCGCATGAAGCCGTTTATCGAGCACTGCGCCCTGGCGCCGCTGCCGGGTAAAGGCGCGTTTGCCGGTGCGATCCTTTCCCACGACTTCGTTGAAGCAGCGCTGATGCGCCGTGCTGGCTGGGGCGTGTGGATTGCCTACGACCTGCCGGGCAGCTACGAAGAACTGCCGCCAAACCTGCTCGACGAGCTCAAGCGTGACCGTCGCTGGTGCCACGGTAACCTGATGAACTTCCGCCTGTTCCTGGTCAAGGGCATGCACCCGGTGCACCGTGCGGTGTTCCTGACCGGCGTGATGTCCTACCTGTCGGCGCCGTTGTGGTTCTTCTTCCTGGTGTTGTCCACCGCGTTGCTGGCGGTGAACACCCTGATGGAGCCGCAGTACTTCATGGCGCCGCGCCAGTTGTACCCGCTGTGGCCACAATGGCACCCGGACAAGGCAGTGGCGCTGTTCTCCACCACTATCGTGCTGCTGTTCCTGCCTAAACTGCTCAGCATCATCCTGATCTGGGCCAAGGGCGCGAAAGAGTTCGGCGGCAAGTTCAAGGTGACCCTGTCGATGCTGCTGGAGATGCTGTTCTCCATGCTGCTGGCGCCGGTGCGCATGATCTTCCACACCCGTTTCGTACTCGCCGCGTTCCTCGGCTGGGCCGCGACCTGGAACTCGCCGCAGCGCGACGACGACTCCACCCCGTGGAGCGAAGCGGTCAAGCGCCACGGCCCGCAGACCGTGCTGGGCTTCCTGTGGGCCTTGCTGGTGGTGTGGCTGAACCCGAGCTTCCTGTGGTGGCTGATCCCGATCGTCGGTTCGCTGATGCTGTCGATCCCGGTGTCGGTCATTTCCAGCCGGGTCAAGCTGGGCCTCAAGTCCCGTGACGAGAGCCTGTTCCTGATTCCCGAGGAATACAATCCGCCGCAGGCGTTGCTGTCGACCGAGAAGTACACCCACGAAAACCGCTGGCACGCGCTCAATGACGGCTTCGTGCGTTCGGTGGTCGACCCGCAGCAGAACGCCCTGGCCTGCGCCCTGGCCACTTCGCGTCACCGCGAGGCGGAGCCGATCGAGTACCTGCGTGGGGAGCGAGTTCGCCACGCGTTGAAAGTCGGCCCGGCAGGCCTCAACAACAGCGAACGCCTGGCCTTGCTCAGCGACCCGGTGGCCCTGGCGCGCTTGCATGAGCAAGTGTGGAGCGAAGGCCACGCCGAGTGGCTGGACGCTTGGCGTGCTTCGATCAAGGCCGATCCCCACGCGCCGTTGCTGCCTTTGCAACCGCAGTCGCCCCAGGCTCAACCGGCCTGATTCAGACGCCCCCGAGGGCTCACCTCGGGGGTGTTCCAGGCGCTGGTCCTACAGCGTTTCGCATCCTTTCATTTCTTTCCTAAGTCCTTGTTATTTCGAAACAAAAGACCTTGTGCCGAGGCGTATTGCCGTGCCTGCAGCTGGGGTAGCATCGCCCCCAAATTCGACTCGCCATGGGGGCATACATGTTCAGAAGGTATTGTTCGGCACTGCTGATGGGTATTGCCGCATTGATTCACGCAGGCCTGCTCAATGCCGGAGCGATTGACGATGCTGTGCGCCGTGGCGTGTTGAAAGTAGGCACCACGCCGACTTACGTGCCTTTCGAAATGACGAACAAGCAGGGGCGCATCGTCGGCTTCGAGATCGACCTGCTCCACGCCATGAGTCGTGCGCTGGGGGTTGAACTCGAACTGGTTGCGGTGCCCTACACGGATTTGCTGTCGGGCTTGATGGCCAAGAAGTACGACCTGATTGGCAGCGGCATGACGGTTACCCAGGAGCGCAACCTGAAGCTCAACTTCAGTGATTCCTTCATCGTGGTGGGCCAGACGGTGCTGCTGCACCCGCGCCTGGCCGGCACGGTATCCAGCATCGAAGACCTGGACGAGGCGGGCTATCGGATTGCCGTTATTGAAGGCACCACCGGCGAGGCAGCGGCGCAGCGCTTTCTCGGAGCGGCCCGGTTGCAGAGCTTCGCAACGCCGGAGGAGGGTGTGCGCGAGGTAGTGGCGGGCAGGGCCGACGCCTTCATCCATGATGCGCCCTACAATCTGGTGGCAATGGCTCGGCCCGAGAACAGCGCATTGCTCACATTGGAACAACCGTTCACCTTCGAGCCCCTGGCGTTTGGCCTGAAAAAAGGCGATTACGACAGCCTCAACTGGATCAATCATTTCCTTAATCAAGTGGCCCAGGACGGGACCTACGATCAGCTGCATGACAAGTGGTTCAAGGACACGGCCTGGATCGCGGAGGTTGACTGATCGTCATAACTACTTACACATCAACCCATTAGCGCATCCGTGCACTGAGGTGTCTAGGCCTGTGGTCCGGCGCCGCGCCGTAGGGCTTCTCTTACATACGCCGATAACATTTAGCCGTGAAACCTTTGTGACGGGCATCGAGTGGGTTAGGATCGCACCCCGAAATGGCGCAGCCCGTTTGTGCGCCAACCTTATAAGAACCGTTCAGGGGACTTGATGATGAAAAAGTATCTGTCGATGCTGATGCTCGGCGTCACCGCGCTGGTGGCGGCCACTGCGGCCCAGGCCGGCGCCATCGATGATGCGGTCAAGCGCGGCACGCTGAAAGTCGGCATGGACCCGACCTACATGCCGTTCGAGATGACCGACAAGCGCGGCGAAATCATCGGCTTCGAAGTCGACATCCTCAAGGCCATGGCCAAGTCCATGGGCGTCAAGCTGGAGCTGGTATCCACCGGCTACGACGGGATCATCCCGGCCTTCCTGACCGGCAAGTTCGACATGATCGGCAGCGGCATGACCCTGACCCAGGAGCGTAACCTGCGCTTGAACTTCAGCGAACCGTTCATCGTGGTCGGCCAGACCCTGCTGATTCGCAAGGACCTGGAAGGCACCATCAAGTCCTACAAAGACCTGAACGACGAAAAATACCGCCTGACCTCCAAGCTGGGCACCACCGGCGAGATGGTCGCCAAAAAGCTGATCGCCAAAGCCAAGTATCACGGCTACGACAATGAGCAGGAAGGCGTGCTGGACGTGGTCAACGGCAAGGCTGACGCCTTTGTCTACGACGCACCGTACAACGTGGTGGCCGAGAAGAAAGTCGGCAATGGCAAGCTGGTGTTCCTTGAAGAACCCTTCACCTTTGAGCCCCTGGCGTTCGGCCTGAAGAAAGGCGATTACGACAGCGTCAACTTCATCAACAACTTCCTGCACCAGATCAAGAACGACGGCACCTACGATCGTATCCATGACAAGTGGTTCAAGAGCTCCGAGTGGCTCAAGGACATGGAATAAGGCTTAAGACCGAGTTGCCTGTATCGGGGGCAAGCTTCCTCCCACATTTGGAATGCGTTTCCCTGTGGGAGGGGGCTTGCCCCCGATAGCGGCCTACCAGGCAACACCTATGCGGACAGTGAAATGAAACAGAAAAAAGCCCAATGGCCCTGGCACCTGCTGACGGTAGCCGTGCTGGTCGGCCTGGCTGGCGCCCTGTATTACGCCACCTCGCTGATGTCTTACGAATGGCGCTGGAACCGCGTGCCGCAGTACTTCGCCTATCAGGCCGAGGAAGCGCAACGTGCGGCGGATATTTCCACCGTCATTGAATTGGTACGCAAGGGCGATGTAGCCGAAGTCACCCTGCGCAACGATGCCGGGGTCGAGCAGCGCGTGAGCGTCGCCGACAACAGCCTGCAAGTGGCGCGCGGCGATGATGTGGCTGAAGGTGACGTCATTGGTGTCAACCGTCATTGGGCATTGGGCCCGCTGATGTGGGGCTTGTGGACCACGCTGTGGTTGTCGGTGGTGTCCGGCATCCTTGGCCTGGCGATAGGCCTGGCTACCGGCTTGTGCCGGCTGTCGAGCAACCCGACCTTGCGCGACCTGTCGACGATCTATGTCGAGCTGGTGCGCGGTACGCCGTTGCTGGTGCAGATCTTCATTTTCTATTTCTTCATCGGCACGGTGCTAAACCTGTCCCGGGAGTTTGCCGGGATCGCCGCCCTGTCGCTGTTCACCGGTGCCTACGTGGCGGAAATCGTGCGAGCCGGCGTACAGTCCATCACCCGTGGCCAGAACGAAGCCGCGCGCTCCCTGGGCTTGAGTGCCAGCCAGTCGATGCGGCATGTGGTGCTGCCACAGGCCTTCAAGCGCGTACTGCCGCCGCTGGCCGGGCAGTTCATCAGCCTGGTGAAAGACACTTCGCTGGTCTCGGTGATCGCGATTACCGAGCTGCTCAAGAGCGGACGCGAAGTGATCACCACCTCGTTTTCGCCTTTCGAAATCCTGTTCTGTGTGGCAGGCCTGTACCTGCTGATCAACCTGCCGCTGTCGAAAATGGCCAGCCGGCTTGAGCGGAGGCTTGCGCAAAGTGATTGAAGTCCGCGATCTGGTGAAAGTCTTCGACACCCGTGGCCAAGTGGTGCGTGCGGTGGACCATGTGACCACCCAGGTGGCCAAGGGCGAAGTGCTGGTGGTGATCGGCCCGTCCGGTTCCGGCAAGTCCACTTTCCTGCGCTGCCTGAATGGGCTGGAGGAGTTCGATTCGGGCTCGGTGAGCATCGACGGTCTGCAACTGGCCGACCCGAAGACCGATGTGAATGCCTATCGCCGTGAAGTCGGCATGGTGTTCCAGCATTTCAACCTGTTCCCGCACATGACCGTGCTGGAGAACCTGTGCCTGGCGCAAAAGGTCGTGCGCAAGCGCGGCAAGCAGGAGCGTGAAGCCAAGGCCCTGGCGCTGCTGGAAAAGGTCGGTATCGCACAGAAAGCCCACGAGTTTCCGTCGCGCCTCTCCGGTGGCCAGCAGCAGCGGGTAGCGATTGCCCGAGCCCTGGCGATGGAACCCAAGGTGATGCTGTTTGACGAACCCACCTCGGCCCTCGACCCGGAAATGGTCGGCGAAGTGCTCGACGTGATGAAGACCCTGGCCCTGGAAGGCATGACCATGGTGTGCGTCACCCACGAAATGGGCTTTGCCCGCGAAGTGGCGGACCGGGTGTTGTTCTTCGACCACGGCAAACTGCTCGAGGACGCCGCGCCAGCGCAGTTCTTCGATGCGCCGAAAGACCCGCGGGCCCAGGCCTTCCTGCGCCAGGTCCTATAGGTTCGGGCGCCAATGTGGGAGGGAGCCCGCCCCTTCCCACATTGGATAGTGGTGTTTCAAAGCTTGAATTTGTCGACCAGCGTCTGCAAATCCAGGCTCAACCTCGTCAACTGAGCACTCGCCGCCGCCGTTTCCTCGCTGGCGGCGGCGGTCTGTTCCGACACATCCCGTACCTTCAATACACTGCGATTGATCTCCTCGGCCACCGCGCTTTGCTGTTCGGCGGCGGCGGCAATCTGCGGGTTCATTTCCTGGATGACCGATACCGTGCGGGCAATCGCTGCCAGGGCATCGCCGGCGTCGCGGGTCAGGGCCACGCTGTTGTCGGTGAGGTTGCGACTGCTGTCCATGATGTCCGCTACCTGCTGGGTGCCGTTGTGCAGGCCCTGGATCAGCCCTTCAATTTCTTCGGCCGACTCCTGTGTGCGCTGGGCCAGGCTGCGCACTTCATCGGCGACCACGGCGAACCCTTGGCCGGCAGTGCCCGCGCGCGCCGCTTCGATGGCGGCGTTCAGGGCCAGCAGGTTGGTCTGTTGGGACACGGACTTGATCACGTCCAGCACGCTGGCGATCTTATTGCTCTCCTGCTGCAGGGTCAGCATCGCGCGGCCGGACAACGCCATTTCGCTGGCCAGGTTGCCAATTTGCTCAACGGCCTGAGTGACCACCTGCTCGCCAGCGCCGGCCTGCTGGTCGGCCTCGTTCGCAGCGACGGAAGCGCGTTCGGCATGGCGTGCGACTTCCTGGGCAGTGGCGAGCATTTCGTTCATCGCCGTGGCCACTTGGTCGGTTTCATCTTTCTGGTTGTTCAGCCCGTTGCGGGTCTGTTCGGTTACCGTGGATAACTGCGTCGCCGCACCAGCGATCTGCCGAGCGCTGTCACCGATGCTGCTGATCAGGCTGCGCAGGCTGCGGGTCATTTGCCCGATGCTTTGCTGCAACTGGCCCAGCTCGTCACCGCGCTCCGATTGGGTGTCGTGGCTCAAGTCGCCTTGGGCGACGCGGTTGGCGGCAACGAGGATGTCACGCAACGGCGCGGCGATCTGGCTGGCAATCCACCACGCGGCCAGGGCGCCGAGGACCAATGCAGCCACTGTGACACCGATCAGCAATGTGCGGGTGTGGTCGGCCTCGTCATTGCGCTTGGCGTTCTGGCTCTGGCTCAGCAGGTCACTGTTGTCGCGCAACTCATTGAGCTGTTGTTCGAAGCGATTTTGCGCGGTCTCGACGTTGAGTTGGGCTTGCTTGAGCTTGAGCAATTGCTCACGGTAGTCGGCCAAGTCGGTTTTAAGCGGTGCTGAGTCCACCGGCAGGGTGGACACGCTCGCCTGTGCGACGTCCAGCGCATCCAGCGCCTGGCTCGCAGCCTCGGCATAGGCTTGCAGCGATTCGGCAGCCCAGGCGGGATTCTGGGCGCGATCCTCGGCCTGCTCCATGGCCTGGCGCAAATGCTCGAGGGCGTCGAGCGCCTTTTCGTCATTCTGGTCGGGCAGGTCGCTGGCGAACTGAGCGAGGGTGTCGCTGGCTTGCAGGGCGGATTTTTTCAGCGCTGGCCGGACAGTCTCCCGCTGCTCGATCAACGCGGGCAGTTCGGCCAGCGCCGCTTTGAAACCGGCCGCCAGGCGTATCGCCTCCTGATTGCGTTGCACATCGACCGGGTCGACCAGGCGATGCGAGAGGTCTGCCAGGAGCTGGTCGATTTTCTCGACCTTCTGCAGCATCTGTTCCCGGCTCGCACTGTCTGCCAGGGTGCGGTACACGATGCGGTCGGCGCGCATGGCCTCCGCGTACACGGCCAGTTCGCCCAGGCTCGTCAGGCTATTGGACCGATAAAGCACGGCGTTCAGGGCTTGCCAGCCCGCTGCGGCAATCATGAAACTGAGTATCAGCACTTGGCCAAAGCCCAGCGCGAGTTTGAGGCGGACGCTGGCATTCACCAGTATGCGGGTCAGGCGAGAAAACATGGCGCACCTCCCAGTCAGAAAAAGCGTTTCACGACAGCTGAAACGCTAATTCGAATCGAGGTGAGGGCGGGCTGATAACTGCGTAGGAAATTTCACAAGATACGGCAGCCTCGATCGGCCGCCGCGCAGTTCCAGTCAGATGCGGAAGCGCCCGACCAGGGTTTGCAAGTAGATGCCCAGGCGTGCCAACTCTGCGCTGGACGCCGCCGTTTCTTCACTGGCCGAAGAGGTTTGTTCGGAGACATCGCGCACGTTCAATACGCTGCGGTTGATCTCTTCGGCGACGGCGCTCTGCTGCTCGGCAGCCGTGGCGATCTGCGAGTTCATCGCCTGGATGGTCGAAACGGTGCGCGTGATGCTCTCCAGCGCGCTGCCGGCACGACGGGTCAGTTCGACACTGCTGTCGGTCAAGCCGCGGCTGTTGTCCATGATGGTCGCCACCTGCTGGGTACCGTTTTGCAGGCCGACGATCAGTTCCTCGATCTCTTCGGTGGACTTCTGTGTGCGCTGGGCCAGGCTGCGCACTTCGTCGGCCACCACGGCAAAGCCACGCCCGGCTTCACCGGCGCGTGCGGCTTCAATGGCCGCATTGAGCGCCAGCAGATTGGTTTGCTGGGCCACGGATTTGATCACGTCGAGCACGCTGCCGATCTTGTCGCTTTCGCGTTTCAGATCACCCATGGCGGTCGTCGAATTGCCGACTTCGGTGGCCAGGCGTTCGATCTGGGCGATGGCTTCGCCGACCACCTTGTCGCCTTCACGGGCCTGCAGGTCCGCAGCTACGGCGGCCTCCGACGCTTCTTCGGCATTGCGTGCTACTTCCTGCACGGTGGCTGCCATCTCGTTCATGGCAGTGGCCACCTGGTCGGTCTCGATCTTCTGGCTGTTGACCCCGGCGCTGGTCTGTTCGGTCACCGCCGACAACTGCTCGGCGGCGCTGGCGATTTGGGTGACACCGTCACTGATGCCGCCAATCAACTCGCGCAGGCCCACGGTCATGCTTTGCATGGCGCGCTGCAGTTGGCCCAGTTCGTCCTGACGAGAGGATTCCAGGTTTTGGCTCAGATCGCCCGAGGCGACGCGTTCGGCAACCTTGAGGGTTTGATTCAACGGAATGATGATCTGGCGGGTGATTACCCAGGCGGCGAAGACGCCAAAGGCGAGCGCCAACACGGTCGCCAGCAGCAACAGGTATTTGGCCCGAGCGGCATCGGCGTCGCGCACGGCGGTTTGGGAGGTGGTGAGTTTATCGCTGTGGTCCAGCAGGATATCGCCCTGGGCCATCATGATTTTCAAGGCTGCAGCGCTGGCTACCTGCGAATCGCGGTACTGGCTGACGGCAGCGCGGTAAGCCTGCAGCGAGACGCCGGCCTCCTGCAGGTTGGCGTGGAATTGCTCAGGCAGTTGCCCTTCGAGTTCGCTGGCTTTCTTCAGGGCATTGTCGATGGCGTCGAGCGCGGGCTGCTCGGCTTCGACCTTGCCGCTGTAGGTGTAGCCACGCACCTGGAAGCGCGCTTGCTGGATCAGCTTGCTCAGGTCGACCACGCTGTTGAACTGGCTGACGCTATCGCCCTGCAACAGGTTTTTTTCGATTTCGTTGATCTTGAGTACGGCATTGTCGGCGGTATCGCCGAGCTTGCTGCGCGCGCCTTCACGCTTTAGACCGGCCTGCACCATGGTGCCGAAGGCCTTTTTGTACTGGCTCAGGGCGTCCTGTTGTTGTTCGACCAGCGCCTTGTCGCCGGGCTGTTCGATCAGCTCGGCGGCGGTTTTCAGGCCATTGTCCAACTGCGTGATCAGGCCGTTGACTACATCCGTGCCTTGTTCGCCGCGACGCATTTCGAAGTCCAGGCGCGCCAGGCGCAGGTCCTTGGTCAGCCCGTTGAGACTGGAGATAAAGCCCAGTTTGTCGCCTCGACTGATCACATCGCTCAAGCCGGTCCAGCCGGTGAACGTGATCAACAGCGTCAGGATCAATACCAAGCCAAAGCCTACGCTCAGCTTGCGGTTGACGCTCACGTTCCCCAATTTTTCGGCTGACCAACGATACATGCTGCAAACTCC
This sequence comes from Pseudomonas sp. R5-89-07, assembly GCF_003851685.1. Lineage (NCBI taxonomy): Bacteria > Pseudomonadati > Pseudomonadota > Gammaproteobacteria > Pseudomonadales > Pseudomonadaceae > Pseudomonas > Pseudomonas sp. R5-89-07. Next base: position 464,668 of record NZ_CP027727.1, read on the forward strand.
CCTGGAACAAGGCTTGGACTTATTCACAGGCTATCGGCATGTGCACAGGATTCTGTAGCGCCGCCGATCCACTGTGGGAGGGGGCTTGCCCCCGATGGCTGAGTGTCAGTCACCCCATTCAGTGACCAATGCATCGCTATCGGGGGCAAGCCCCCTCCCACATTGGGCCGGTATGGTTTTCCGAATTATTGGGTCAGAACAGCCGGGCGAGCAGGGCGGTCACGGCGGTTTCAACCCGCAGGATGCGCGCACCGAGCTGCACCGGTTGCAAGCCGGCCTTGGTCAGCAACTCGACTTCATAGGGGATCCAGCCGCCTTCCGGCCCAATCGCCAGTGTCACCGGTTCATCCAGGCCGCGGGGACAGGGCGGGTAGTCGCCGGGGTGGCCGATCAGGCCCAGCGTGCCCACGGTCATGGCCGGCAGGCGATCTTCAACGAACGGCTTGAAGCGTTTCTCGATAATGATCTCGGGCAGTATCGTGTCCCGCGCCTGCTCCAGGCCCAGGATCAGTTGCTCGCGGACCGCTTCCGGCTCGAGGAACGGGGTTTGCCAGAAGCTTTTTTCCACCCGATAACTGTTAACCAGCACCACCTTTGGCACGCCCATGGCCGCGACGGTTTGCAGCACCCGGCGTAGCATCTTCGGGCGTGGCAACGCCAGCAGCAGGGTCAGCGGCAGTTTGCTCGGCGGCGGTTGGTCGAAACTGACCTGCAGCTCGGCCTCGCTGGCGTCAAGGCGCAGCAATTGCGCATTGCCCATCAACCCGCCAATACGCCCGACCCGCAGGTTGTCACCCACCTCGGCGCGATGCACTTGCTGCATATGCACCAGGCGCCGATCACGCAGGACCACCCGGTCGGCCGCAATGAAATCGGCCTCTTCAAGCAGCAGCAGATTCACGGCTGGGTCGCTGGCGGCTGGTCGTCGTCGGCCTGTTCGTCCGGGTGTTCGCCGCGCTTGCTGATCAGCCCGCTGAACAGGATACCGATCTCGAACAGCATCCACATCGGCACGGCCAGCAGGGTCTGGGAGAAGATGTCCGGTGGGGTGAGGATCATGCCGACCACGAAGCAGCCGATGATCACGTACGGGCGGATCTTCTTCAGGTACGCCACGTTGACCACGCCGATCCACACCAGCAACACCACCGCCACCGGGATTTCGAAGGCCACGCCAAAGGCGAAGAACAGCGTCATCACGAAGTCGAGGTAGCTGGTGATGTCGGTCATCATCTCCACGCCGGCCGGGGTAGCGGCGGCGAAGAATTTGAAGATCAGCGGGAACACCAGGAAGTAGGCGAACGCCATGCCGGTGTAGAACAGCAGGATGCTTGACACCAGCAACGGCACGGCAATGCGCTTCTCATGCTTGTACAGCCCTGGCGCGATGAAGCCCCAGATCTGATGCAGGATTACCGGGATGGCCAGGAACAGCGAGACCATCATGGTCAGCTTCAACGGCGTCAGGAACGGCGACGACACGTCGGTGGCGATCATCGTCGCGCCCGCCGGCAGGTACTGGCGCAGTGGCGTGGAGACGAAGGTATAGATCTGCTGGGTAAAGGCAAACAGCCCGGCAAAAATGATGAAGATGGCCGCTACGCAACGCAGCAGGCGGGTACGCAGCTCGGTGAGGTGCGAGACCAGCGGCATGTGCTGGTCGTTTTCCGGTTTATCAGCGCTCATGGGGCTCGCGGCGGCAATGTAGGGTCATGGGGCGCGGGCGACGCAACGGGCGTCGGCGCAGGCTCTGTCGAGGTGGGCGCAGCGGGGGCGGCAACGGCGGCTGGCGCGATGCTGTTTTCGACCACAGGCTCCGCGGGTTTGGCGGGCTCCTGCACCGGCGACAGAATCTTGCGCGTTTCCTGCTCCAACGACAGGATATGTTCGTTGTGCAGCTGCCTGCGGATCTCGTCGGCGCCGATTTCCCGTTCAACTTCCTGTTTGATCGCGTTGAAGCTGCGTTTCAGGCGCCCGATCCATAGGCCGGCCGTGCGTGCTGCACCGGGCAGGCGTTCCGGCCCCAGTACCAGCAGGGCCACGAGGCCGACAAGCAGCAGTTCAGAGAAGCTGATACCAAACATTAGTCAGTGCTCACGAGTCTTTGCGGGTCGGCTCTTCGACTTTTTCAGCCTGCACGTCGAAGGTGCGACGCTCGGTGATCGGCTGGGTGGCCTGGGGGTGCACAGGCTGGGCCGGCGGGACCGGGTTCACCACCGGGTCGGCAGGTTTTTCGTCATCGTTCATGGCCTTGCGAAAGCCCTTGATCGACTCGCCAACGTCAGTGCCGAGGTTTTTCAGTTTCTTGGTGCCGAACACCAGTACCACCACCACCAGAATGACGATCCAGTGTTTCCAGTCAAAAATGCCCATGCTGTAAATCCTCAGTCAAAGTTGTTCAGGCGGACGGGCGCGAAGCCTTCTCGGCGTGCCCGGACAGGCCGAAGCGACGGTCCAGTTCATCCAGCACGGCCTGGGGGTGCTGCCCCAGTTGGGCGAGCATGACCAGGCTATGGAACCACAGGTCGGCGGTCTCATAGATGACATCGCTGCAATCGCCGCTGATCTGCGCATCCTTGGCGGCGATGATGGTCTCGACGGATTCTTCGCCGAGCTTTTCCAGGATCTTGTTCAAGCCCTTGTGATACAGGCTGGCGACGTAGGAGCTGTCGGCGTCCGCGCCTTTGCGCTCTTCCAGCACCTGGGCCACACGGTTGAGGGTATCGCTCATGTTCAATGTCCTGCCGAATAGATGGCGTGCGGGTCTTTGAGCACCGGTTCCACCACCTTCCATTCGCCGTTCTCGAACACGCGATAGAAGCAACTGTGACGGCCGGTGTGGCAGGCAATGCCGCCGATCTGTTCGACCTTGAGGATCACCACGTCGGCATCGCAGTCCAGGCGCAGCTCATGCAGTGTTTGCACATGCCCGGATTCTTCGCCCTTGCGCCACAGTTTGCCACGCGAACGTGACCAATAGATGGCGCGCTGCTCAGCGGCGGTAAGGCTCAGGGCCTCGCGGTTCATCCAGGCCATCATCAGCACGCGCCCGGTCTTGTAGTCCTGGGCAATGGCCGGCACCAGGCCGTCACTGTCCCACTTGATCTCGTCCAGCCAGTCTTTCATGTTCGGCTCCGGCAATTTGCGACAGTGTATAACCGGATGGGTTATCGACGCACGATCAGATAAACGCCCACGGCGACCATGATGCCGGCCGGCCAGTGGCCCAATTGGTTCAACGGACCGCCAATCGCCAGCATGACCCCACCCACCAGATGGGCGGCACCGAGCAGGCGCAGGAACCAATCGTCCTTGCGCTTGCGCCATGGCGGCTCAGGGTCGTTGGCGTGAGGCTGGGACATGCGCTCCAGCAGGTCGCGGGTCATGTTGGCCAGGTGCGGCAGCTGTTCCATCTGGCTGTGCAGGTTACCCAGCACGGTTTTCGGGCTCATCCGCTCACGCATCCAGCGCTCCAGGAACGGCTGCGCGGTGTTCCACAGATCGAGGTCCGGGTACAGCTGGCGGCCCAGCCCTTCGATGTTGAGCAAGGTTTTTTGCAGCAGCACCAATTGCGGCTGCACTTCCATATTGAAGCGCCGCGCGGTCTGGAACAGGCGCATCAGCACCTGGCCGAAGGAAATATCTTTTAACGGTTTTTCAAAGATCGGTTCGCACACGGTGCGGATCGCCGCTTCGAATTCATTGAGCTTGGTTTCTGCCGGTACCCAGCCCGAATCGATGTGCAACTGCGCCACGCGGCGGTAGTCGCGCTTGAAAAAGGCGAACAGGTTGCGTGCCAGGTAGTCCTGGTCTTCCGGCGTAAGGCTGCCGACGATGCCGCAGTCGATCGCAATGTACTGCGGGCTCCACGGGTTGACGGTGCTGACGAAGATGTTGCCCGGGTGCATGTCGGCGTGGAAGAAACTGTCGCGGAACACCTGGGTGAAGAAGATTTCCACGCCGCGCTCGGCCAGCATCTTCATATCGGTACGCTGGTCGGCGAGGGTCGCAAGGTCGGTGACCTGCACGCCGTAGATGCGCTCCATCACCAGCACTTTGGGACGGCACCAGTCCCAATACACTTGCGGCACGTAGAGTAATTGCGAGCCTTCGAAGTTGCGGCGCAACTGGCTGGCGTTGGCGGCTTCGCGCAGCAGGTCGAGTTCGTCGTAGATGGTTTTTTCGTAGTCGGCCACCACATCCACCGGATGCAGCAGGCGCGCATCGGCAGAGAAGCGCTCGGCGGCGCGGGCGAGAATGAACAGCCACGCCAGGTCCTGGCCGATGATCGGCTTGAGGCCCGGACGGATGACCTTCACCACCACTTCTTCGCCGCTCTTGAGCTGCGCGGCATGTACCTGCGCGACCGAGGCCGAAGCCAGCGGCTCGACATCGAAGCGGCTGAACACCTCGCTGATCTTCTTGCCCAGCTGTTCCTCGATCAGCTTCATCGACAGCTGCGAATCGAACGGCGGTACGCGGTCTTGCAGCAGCATCAGCTCATCGGCGATGTCTTCGGGCAGCAGGTCGCGGCGCGTCGACAGGATCTGCCCGAACTTGATAAAGATCGGCCCCAGGTCCTGCAAGGCCAGTCGCAGACAGGCGCCGCGGCTCAGCGCAAGCTTCTTGCGCGGCAACCAGCGCCACGGCAGCACGTAGCGCACCGCCAGCAGGAACCATGGCAGGGGCAGGGCGAACAGCAGGTCATCGAGGCGGTAGCGGATTACGACGCGCTGGATACGAAACAAACGGCGGACGGCGAGCAGCTTCATGCGTTATCGCTTGGCTCAAGGGAACGGCTCAGGCGCTCGAAGCGGGCCTCAAGGCGTTCCAGGTCGATTTTGGCCTTGTCGAGCTCACGAAAGCGCGCTTGCGCTTCCCGTTGCCCGACCAGGGTGCGCGATTCTTCGCTCAGGTATTCGGCGAGGTTCTGGTTGAGGCTGGCGAACCCTTGCTGGTACCAGCGCGAACGGCTGCGCAGGTGGCCGCCGATCAACTGGGTGGCGACAGGGCCGATCCAGCGTGACAGTTCGTATTCCCAGTCCAGTTCCAGGTCCTGCAGCACGGCGGCCAGGTCCATCAGCACCGCGCTGTCGCCTTCCAGCGCCACTTCGGGGCTGTGCAGGATAGCGGTCTTGTTGCGGCTCACGGCCAGGTGCAACAGGCTGGCGGCTGGCGCACGCAGGGTGCAGTCGGCCTCGGCGGCCCATTGCGTGGCGAGCAGCAGGCCTTCATCGCTGGGCAGGATAAACAGCTGCAAGGCAGGGCTGCGGCAATCGACGGCGATGACTTTGCCGGTCAGGTGCGCAAGCCGCGCCAGGGCGGTGCTGTCCAGGCGCAAAACACGGTTGAGGCCGTGTTCGACGCTGGCGAGAAGGCCGGCGAGCAGCATCAGGGTTTGATGCCGCGGTGCAGGGCCACGATGCCCGAGGTCATGTTGTGGTAGGTCACGCGGTCGAAACCGGCCTCCACCATCATCGACTTCAGGGTTTCCTGGTCGGGGTGCATGCGGATCGATTCGGCCAGGTAGCGGTAGCTCTCGGCGTCATTGGTGATCAGCTTGCCCATCAGCGGCATGAAGGCGAACGAGTAGGTGTCGTACACCTTGGACATCAGTGCGTTGGTCGGCTTGGAAAATTCCAGCACCAACAGGCGGCCACCTGGCTTGAGTACGCGCAGCATCGAGCGGATCGCGTCTTCCTTGTGGGTGACGTTGCGCAGGCCGAAGGCGATGGTCACGCAATCGAAGTGGTTGTCCGGGAACGGCAGCTTTTCAGCGTCGGCCTGGACGAATTCGATATTGCCGGCCACGCCCTTGTCGAGCAGGCGATCACGGCCCACCTTGAGCATCGAGCCGTTGATATCGGCCAATACCACCTGGCCGGTCGGGCCCACGAGCTTGGAAAACTTGGCCGCCAGGTCGCCCGTGCCACCGGCGATATCCAGCACGCGATTGCCGGTGCGTACGCCCGACAGTTCGATGGTGAAACGCTTCCACAGGCGGTGCATGCCGCCGGAAAGCACGTCGTTCATCAAGTCGTACTTGGCGGCTACGGAGTGGAACACCTCAGCGACTTTTTCCGCTTTCTGGCTTTCCGGGACGTTCTTGAAGCCGAAGTGAGTGGTGGGTTCGGCATCGCTGCCTTTGCGCTGATCAGTCATATCGCTGTCACCAAAAGAGAATGCGGGACATGATAATCCCCAAGGCCTGCTTTGTCTTGGCAAGGCTGAAGGTAAGATAGGTGCTTATCGAGACCTTTTGCCGCATGGAAGGTTTCCAGGCCTTTATAGAGAGGAGTCATTGCAATGGCCCGTATCACCGTTGAGCGCGAACATTCCCTGGGTAAAGAAGGCGCACGGGCGAAGGCCGAAACGCTGGCGCAAAAACTCAAGGACAAATATGGCGTGGAGTCGTCATGGTCCGGCGATACTTTGAAGCTCAAGCGATCGGGCGTCAAAGGCAGTGTTCTGGTCGCCGATGACTCATTGCGTATCGACGTGGAACTGGGCCTGTTGATGTCGGCCATGAGCGGTACCCTCAAATCCGAGATCGAAAAAGCCCTGGACAAGGCGCTGGCCTGATTCGACGGCACTTAGGGTGCCGATTCTAATTTTTCACCCTACTTTGTGCCCATGCCCCCAACTCCGGTGGGCGGTTCCTCCACCCTTTTTGCGTGAGGTGCACCATGGCCAAAGTTATTTTGAAGAAAAAAATCGACACTCAAACCAGCGCTCTGAGTGAGGTTAAAAGCTATGCCCGCAAGATCTGGCTGGCAGGTCTGGGTGCCTATGCCAAGGTCGGCAGTGAGGGTGGCGAATACTTCAAAGAGTTGGTTAAGAGCGGTCAAGATGTTGAAAGTAAAAGCAAAAAAGTTGTGGTTGAACAACTGGATGCTGCCAACAGTCAGATTGACCAAGTAAAGCGTAACGTCTCCGGCGTCAGTCGCGTGGTTGAAGTTCAACTGGATAAAGTTGAGAAAGCTTTTGACACACGTGTTGCAAGTGCCTTGAATCGAATCGGCATTGCGTCTAAACATGACGTGGAGACACTCTCTGCTAAGCTCGAAGAGCTGACGGCATTGCTCGAACGTGTCGCGCGTAAACACTAAGGAGACATCGGGATGGCTGTTAAAAAAACTACTCAGAAAGAAGGCAGCTCGTGGGTCGGGGAAGTTGAAAAATACTCCCGAAAAATCTGGCTTGCTGGTTTAGGCGTGTACTCGAAGGTTAGCAGTGACGGCGGCAAATACTTCGAGACTCTGGTCAAGGACGGTGAGAAAGCCGAGAAGCTGACCAAGAGCACCGTTGGTAAAAAAGTTGATGCCGCCAAGGCGAGCGCGGGTTCGGCCAAGTCGAGCATTTCCGACACCTGGAACAAGTTGGAAGAAACATTCGACAAGCGCCTTAACAGCGCTATTTCGCGACTGGGCGTGCCGAGCAAGGCTGAACTGAAAACCCTGCACAGCAAGGTTGACACCCTGACCAAGCAAATCGAAAAACTGACCGGCGCCAAAGTGGCACCCGCGAAAGTTGCAGCGGCCAAACCTGCTGCAAAGCCGGCAGCCAAGCCGGCCGCTAAAACGGCTGCGGCTAAACCCGCTGCTAAAGCGGCTGCCAAGCCCTTGGTTAAAGCTGCGGCTAAACCTGCGGCCAAGGCGCCTGCCAAAGCGGCTGCAAAACCTGCCGCCAAGCCTGCGGCGAAAACTGCAGCTGCCAAGCCAGCTGCAAAACCCGCAGCCGCCAAAGCTGCGGCAAAACCCGCAGCCAAGGTCGTCGCGAAACCCGCCGCCAAACCTGCCGCTGCAAAAACCGCAGCCAAACCTGCCGCCGCCAAGCCTGCGGCAAAACCCGCTGCGAAGAAGCCAGCAGTCGCGAAAAAACCAGCGGCAGCCAAGCCTGCTGCGGCGACAACCGCTTCCACAGCCAACTCAGTGTCCGCACCGACCCCTGCTGCTGTGGCCCCGACTGCTACGTCGACGACGCCGACGCCATCCAGTCAGTCCTGAGTTTTTCCAGGACACAAAAAATGCCCGGCCTGCAAAGGTCGGGCATTTTTTATGGCACCGCATTCATAGAACGTTCACCTGTTCAATCGGCGTCATCCAGGTATTTCAGCGCAAATCGCTCGGCCGCCTGCCGTGCCGGTGCGAGCAAGTGCGGCGCTACCAGCATCATCACCTGGTAAATCACCACTTGCACTTCACCCTTGCGGTCGAGAATCCGTTGGTAGTCCAGGGAAAACAGCAGGGTCATGGTGATCTGTTCCACCAGTTGCCCGAGCGCCTGCGTATCGCTGACCAATTGCCCCGCCGCCTTCAACCGTGCCAGCAACGAGGCCAGTGTGCGTTTGAGCGCGGTGAGCAGGTTGCGAATACCCTTGGCCAGCTTCGGCAATCGCCCGGCCAGGTTCGACAGGTCCTGGAAAAGGAACCGGTAGTGGGCCATGCGCTCCACGATCAGGTGCAGGAACAGCCAGTAATCTTCTGCCTCCAGTTGTGCGTCGGGGGGCGGATCGAGCAAGGGCGCCAGCTCAGCCTGAAAGCGCTCGAACAGCCCGAGTACCAGAGGCTCTTTACCGTGGAAGTGGTAATAGAGATTGCCGGGGCTGATCCCCATTTCATTGGCCACCTCCATGGTCGACACGTTCGGTTCGCCCTTGTGATTGAACAACTGCAGGGCACATTCAAGGATACGGTCGCGGGTCTTCATCCAGCCTTCTTAGTGTGATCGTTGAGCTCAACGCACGCGCACGTAAGTGCCTGGCGCCGCCTCCATCGGTGGGTAATTCTGGTTGCCCAGGGCAGTAAGGGTTTCGCGTTGCACGCCCGAACGTTGCTGGACCCACGCCAGCCACTGCGGCCACCAGCTGCCTTCGACGTGGCTGGCGTCGTAGTACCAGGCGCGCGGATCGCTGCTCAGCTTGGGGTTCTCGACGTAATTGGCCTTGGGGTTGCCGGGCGGGTTGAGGATGCTCTGGATATGCCCGCTGTTGGACAGCACGAAACGCCGCTCACCGCCCAGCAGTTGGGTGGAGCGATACACAGCGTCCCATGGCGTGATGTGATCATTGATGCCGGCCACGCTGAAGCTGTCTACCGTGACCTTCTGCAAGTCGATGGGGGTGCCACACACCTCAAGGCCGCCGGGATGGCTCAGCGGGTTGTGCTTGAAGAAATCCAGCAGGTCGCCATGCAGCGCGGCGGGCAGGCGCGTGTTGTCGTTGTTCCAGTACAGGATGTCGAAGGCCGGCGGTTCCTTGCCCAGCAGGTAGTTGTTGACCCAATAACTCCAGATCAGATCGTTGGGGCGCATCCAGGCGAACACCTTGGCCATGTCGCGGCCGTCCAGCACGCCTTGCTGGTATGAGCGGCGCTTGGCGGCTTCAAGGGTTTGCTCATCGGCGAATAACATGGCCGGGCTGTCGATCTGGCTGTCCAGCAAGCTCACCAGGTAACTGGCGCTGGCGATGCGTCGCAACTGGCGCTTGGCTTGCAGATGACCTTGCAGGGCGGCAATGGTCAGGCCACCCGCGCAGGCGCCCATCAGGTTGACCTCCCGCGCGCCGGTGATCGACCGGCAGACATTGAGCGCTTCCTCCAGTGCGGCAACGTAGGTGGACAGGCCCCATTCGCGATGGCGCACATCCGGGTTGCGCCAACTGACCATGAAGGTCTGCAAGCCGTTTTTAAGGGCGTATTGCACAAAGCTGTTCGCAGGGCTGAGGTCGAAGATGTAGTACTTGTTGATTTGCGGCGGCACCACCAGCAAGGGCTTGGCGTATTGTTTTTCGCTCATGGGCCTGTACTGGATCAACTCCAGCAGCTCATTGCGAAACACCACGGCGCCGGGGGTGGTGGCGACGGTCTTGCCGACTTCAAAGGCATGCTTGTTGACCTGGCGCGGCAGGCCGTTGTTGTGCAGCAGGTCTTCGAACAAGTGGCTCACGCCGCGCACCACACTGTTGCCGCCGGAATTGAGCAGTTCCTTGATCGCCAGCGGGTTGAGCAAGGTGTTGGACGGCGAGACGGCATCGTTGAGCAGGGCGAATGCGAACTGCGCGCGCGCACGGTCGTCCGCGCTGAGGGCGCTGTCGTCGATCCAGCTGCGCGTCTGTTTTTGCCAGCTCAAGTAGGCTTGCAGGCTGCGCCGGTACAGCGGATTGAGCTTCCAGGTGGGGTCGGCGAAGCGCTTGTCGTGGGGGTTGGGCTCATGCACCGTTTCACCCAGCAACACGCGGCCCAACTGACCGCCTAGGGCCAGGGCGTGGCGTGCGCTGTGCACCGGGTTGCGCAGGCCATGCGCCGCAACAGTGCGCAGGGTCGACAGCAAATCCCGGCCGCGCAGGCCGGTGATCGCATTTTGCGCGTTGATGAACGCAGCGGGGGTGGGCGCCGGGTTCGTCACGGGTCTTTCTCGCATGAGCCAACACTCCTTCGTCAAGCCATCAAGAGGCACGCCAATTCAGAACCATAGTCGGTTCCTGGCAAGTTGCGCGGCGGTGCGATCCTTCACACCGCCGGTCGCGGATGTATCACGGCGCGCAGGCGCTCTTCTTCGAGAAACTTCATGATGATCGGCGCTACGGCTTCAGCCCGGGTGATCAGGAATAAGTGACCATCGTCGATGATGTGCAGCTGCGCATTGGGGATGCGCCAAGCCAGCATGCGCATGTTGACCAGCGGGATCAGCGGGTCGTCGTCCCCGGCCAGCACCAGGGTGGGCTGGCGGATCTTGTGCAGCCAATGGATGCTGGTCCAGCCCAGCCCTGCGAACAGCTGCCAGTAATAACCGAGCTTGCCGGCCGAGCGCACTTTGCTGGCATGTTCGGCGGCCAGCTTGGCGTCGCGGCGGAATGAGCCGCCGTAAATCATCGGTGCAATGCGCACCACATGGGACGGCTGGATATAACGGCGCGGGCTGGCCATCAGCCACAGTACTTTCGGTTTGCCCGGTACCATCACCGCACCCGCCGCCGTGGCGGCCAGGATCAGTTTCTTGCAACGCTCCGGGTAGTCATAGGCGAACTGCTGCGCCAGCGCTCCGCCCCAGGACACGCCCACCACGTTGACTTGGCCATAATCGAGGTAATCGAGCATGCGCGCCGTGAGCTTGGCCAGGCCGGGGAAGCGATAGGGCCGGTTGGGCGTGGAGGAACCGCCCACGCCCGGCACGTCGAAGGCGATCACCTCCAGGTCCGGGTCCAGGGCCTGGACGAATGGGAACACCAGCTCCAGGTTGGCGCCGATACCGTTGAAGATCAGCAGCGGCGTCAGGTGCGGCTTGCCCGGTCGTACCGCCGTGCGGATGGCCTGGCCGTCCAGGTCGATGGTGCGGAAGATGAACGGTTGCGGCATGTTCAAGCCCTGTGAAGTACGACAGCCGGAATGCAGTCAGTGTGGGAGGGGGCTTGCCCTCGATGCAGGCGGCGCGGTGTATCTGTTACACCGTTATCGGGGGCAAGCCCCCTCCCACATTTGATCCCCATCTCAATCAATAAGTCTGTGTTCTCAGCGCTCATGCACATAAGTGCCCGGCGCTGCTTCGGCTGCGGCGTAGGTTTTGTTACCCAGAGCAGTCGGCGCCTTCTTCAACTTTCCGGCCCGTTCCGCCTGCCATGCCTGCCAGTGCAGCCACCACGAATCAGTGTGCTTGGTCGCATTTTCCTGCCACTCCAGCGCATTGCCCGCCAAACCGTCGCTGGTCTGGTAACGCGACTTGGGGTTGCCCGGCGGGTTGAGGATGCTTTGGATATGCCCGCTGCTGGACAGCACGAACTCCACCTTGCCGCCAAACAATTGCGCCGACTTGTAGCACGACTGCCAGGGCGTGATGTGGTCATTGGTGCCAGCCAGGGAATAGATATCGGCCGTGACTTGCTTGAGGTCGATGGGCGTGCCGCACACTTCCAGGGCGTTGGCGCGTACCAGCGGGTTGTTCTTGAACAGCTCGATCAGATCGCCATGGAAGGCGGCCGGCAGGCGCGTGGTGTCGTTGTTCCAGAACAGAATGTCGAACACCGGCGGCTCGTTGCCCAGCAGGTAGTTGTTGACCCAGTAATTCCAGATCAAGTCGTTGGGCCGCATCCATGCGAACACCTTGGCCATGTCGCGGCCTTCCAGCACGCCGGCCTGATAGGAATGGCGCTTCGCCGCTTCCAGGGTCTGCTCGTCGACAAACAGCGCCACCTGGGTGTCCAGCGTGGTGTCCAGCACACTCACCAGCAGGGTCAGGGCGTTGACCTTCTTCTCCCCAAGCGCCGCGTAATGGCCCAGCAGCGCGGTGCAGGTGATGCCGCCGGAGCAGGCGCCCAGCATGTTCACGTCCTTGCTGCCGGTAATCGCCGTGATCACATCGACCGCTTCCTTGAGCGCCTCGATATAGGTCGACAGGCCCCACTCGCGCTGGGCCTTGGTCGGGTTGCGCCAGCTGACGATAAAGGTTTGCTGCCCGTTGCGCAGGCAGAAACGCGCCAGGCTCTTCTCCGGGCTCAGGTCGAATACATAGAATTTGTTGATCTGCGGCGGCACCACCAGCAGCGGGCGCTCGTGCACCTGCTCGGTGATCGGCTTGTACTGGATCAGCTCCAGCACGTCGTTGCGAAACACCACGGCGCCGTCGGTGGTGCCCAGGGTCTTGCCCACTTCGAACGCGCCCATGTTGACCTGGCTCGGCATGCCGCCGTTGTGCACCATGTCCTTGGCGAGGTGGGACAGGCCATCGAGCAGGCTTTTGCCGCCGGTTTCAAAGAAGCGTTTGACCGCCGCCGGGTTGGCCGCGCTGTTGGTGGGCGCCATGGCTTCAGTCATCAGGTTGATCACGAAGTGGCCACGGCTGATGTCCTGTTCCGACAGATTGCTGTCGCCAATCCAGTCGTGCAGTTCCTTGCGCCACGCCAAGTAAGTCTGCAGGTAGCGCTTGTAGAGCGGGTTCTGGCTCCAGGCCGGGTCATTGAAGCGACGGTCGTCATTCTCGGGCACCAGCGCCGACTTGCCGAACATCACGTTCTTGAGCTCCATCCCGAAATGGGCGACGTGCTTGACGCTGTGTAACGGTTGCTTGATGGCTTGGGTCAGCACCATCTTCGCCGAGGCCAGTAAATCCTTTTTGCGTAACGCGATGATCGGGTTCAGCCCCAGGGTGTTTTCCGAGGCCTGGCGTTTCAAGTCATCGTTATTCTTGTTACTCATCTACGACGCTCCATTGTCCGAAAGACGAGTACCGGCGATTGCTGCGCACCCATTTCGATACACGACACCAGCCTGGTACTGCGACTCGGGTGACCGTTGATACCGCATCGTCAAATGCAGGGAACTTGCCAGTTCCATTGGTTACCCGAGTTTAATTTTTTTCGCAAGCGGGCCAATCATTGGCCACCAGACAGGGCATTCAAGCAGATGAAATTAGAAAATGCCCTCTAAAGCGCAAGAGGCCTGCGCTAGAGCATCAGCCGCACGACCGACTGGTTCGGGTCGCGGGTTTTTCCGGCCGCTTTGAGTTCGGCCAGGTAATCAGCCCACAGCGCGTCCTGACGCACGGCCAACTGATAAAGGTAATCCCAGGTGAACAGTCCGCTGTCATGGCCGTCGTCGAAGGTCAATTTCAGTGCGTACTGGCCGGCCGGCTCCAGCTTGATCAACTTAACGTTGAGCTTGCCGAATTGCAGGATGGGTTTGCCGTGGCCCTGGACCTCGGCGGAAGGCGAGTGCACCCGCAGGAACTCGGCGGGCAGTTGGTAGGTTTCGTCCGGGCCGTAAGTCAGGCCAAGGGTATTGGAGGTTTTGTGCAGGTTTACAGCAGTAGGAAATTTCGACATTAGAGATAACCCTGAAGGAACCGGCCTAACAATGTGGGAGGGGGCTTGCCCCCGATAGCAGTGTGTCAGCCAGCATACATCTGTCTGACAGACCGCCATCGGGGGCAAGCCCCCTCCCACATTTGAAGCAAAGCAGTTCTGTGTGAGGCTTACAGGATATACCGCGACAGGTCTTCGTTCTGCGCCAATTCGCCCAGGTGGCTATTGACGTAGTCCGCATCGATCTTGATCGCTTCGCCATTCTGCAAACCTGCCATGTCGCCGGCGCTGAACGACACTTCTTCCAGCAAGCGCTCCAGCAGGGTGTGCAGGCGACGGGCACCGATGTTCTCGGTCTTCTCGTTGACCTGCCAGGCGATCTCCGCCAGGCGCTTGATACCGTCGGCCTGGAATTCGATGCCCAGGCCCTCGGTTTTCAGCAGCTCACGGTATTGCTCGGTCAGGGAGGCATGGGGCTCGCTGAGGATGCGCTCGAAGTCGCCCGGGGTCAGGGCCTTGAGTTCCACGCGGATCGGCAGGCGGCCTTGCAGCTCCGGCACCAGGTCGCTTGGCTTGCTCAGGTGGAAAGCACCGGAGGCGATAAACAGGATGTGGTCGGTCTTGACCATGCCCAGCTTGGTGTTGACCGTGCAGCCCTCGATCAGCGGCAGCAGGTCGCGCTGTACGCCTTCGCGAGACACATCGACACCACCGGAGTTGCCGCGCTTGGCCACCTTGTCGATCTCATCGATAAACACGATGCCGTGCTGCTCGACCGCTTCCAGGGCCTTGGCTTTGAGCTCTTCCTCATTCACCAGGCGCCCGGCTTCTTCGTCGCGCACCAGTTTCAGCGCTTCCTTCACCTTGAGCTTGCGGCTTTTCTTCTTGCCCTTGCCCATGTTGGCGAACAGGTTCTGCAACTGGCTGGTCATTTCTTCCATGCCCGGTGGCGCGGAAATATCGACGCCGGCCACTTCGGCGACTTCGATCTCGATTTCCTTGTCGTCCAGCTGGCCTTCACGCAGGCGCTTGCGGAACAGCTGACGCGTGTTGGAATCCGACGACGGTGCGGCGTCTTCGTTGAAACCCATGCGTGCCGGTGGCAGCAGGGCGTCGAGGATGCGTTCTTCGGCGGCGTCTTCGGCGCGGTGGCTGACCTTGGTCACTTCCTGCTCGCGCAGCATTTTCAGGGCGGCATCGGCCAGGTCGCGGATGATCGATTCGACGTCGCGGCCCACGTAGCCCACTTCGGTGAACTTGGTGGCTTCGACCTTGATGAACGGGGCATTGGCCAACTTGGCCAGGCGCCGGGCGATTTCGGTTTTACCGACGCCGGTCGGGCCGATCATCAGGATGTTCTTCGGCGTTACTTCAACGCGCAGTTCTTCGGGCAGTTGCATCCGGCGCCAGCGGTTGCGCAGCGCAATGGCAACGGCGCGCTTGGCATCGTCCTGGCCGATGATATGGCGATTGAGTTCATGGACGATTTCGCGGGGAGTCATGGACATAGTGTTTGGCGGCCTCAAGCGGGAATAAGCCTACGGCTTACTCGGCGAGGTCCTGCTCCTCAATGGTCTGGTTGTGGTTGGTGAACACGCAGATATCGCCAGCGATACCCAGGGCGGTCTCGACGATTTCACGGGCCGACAGGTCGGTTTTCTTCAACAGTGCGCTGGCCGCGGCTTGTGCATAGCCGCCACCGGAGCCCATGGCGATCAGGCCATGCTCGGGTTCAACCACATCGCCGTTGCCGGTGATGATCAGGGACGCGTCTTTGTTGGCGACCGCCAGCATGGCCTCGAGGCGGCTGAGGGAGCGGTCGGTGCGCCATTCTTTGGCGAGTTCGACGGCGGCGCGAACCAAGTGGCCCTGGTGTTTTTCGAGCTGGCCTTCGAAACGCTCGAACAGGGTGAAGGCGTCGGCGGTAGCGCCTGCGAAGCCGGCGAGCACCTGGCCGTGGTACAGGCGACGCACTTTCTTGGCGTTGCCTTTCATCACGGTATTACCCAGGGAAACCTGGCCGTCGCCGCCCATGACGACTTTGCCGTGGCGACGTACTGAAACGATGGTGGTCAAGGGGAGAGTCTCCACGCAGCGGGGCGAAAATGCCCTGATGGAAACTCATATGGGGGTGGCGAGGAGGATTTCAACCGTAGGGCAGTGCGGCGGACGAGTGGCGTTTATTGATCTGACACTCATCCAAGAACACCACCAAACCAAATGTGGGAGGGGGCTTGCCCCCGATGGCGGGCTGTCAGCCAATGAATATGTTGACTGATAAACCGCTATCGGGGGCAAGCCCCCTCCCACATTTTGCTGGGTGTTGAGCTTGAGTCAGCGGCTCTGGCGCTGTTGTAACAGCAGGTTGCTAAAGCCTGCCCCGGCCAATTGTTTCTGCGCCACGGTCAACTGTTCGCGGTTGCTGAACGGCCCCACCAGCACGCGATACCAGGTCGCGTCCTTGACGGTGCCAGACTCTACCGTCACCGCTTGCCCCAACAGAATGATCTGCGCGCGCACACGGTCGGCGTCCGCCTGTTTGGGGAACGAGCCCGCCTGCAGGAAGAACTTGGTCACCGGGGCGGCCTTGGTCGCGGCCACCGGTGGCGCGGGCGGCGGGGTGATCCCGGCCAGCGCGGCCTGGGCGCGTGCAGTGTCGATCTTCGCCGCTTCCGCAGGCGTTACCGGCGTGGTCGGCACTTGCGGCGTCGGCAGGGTTTTCTCCGGCACGGCGTCGGGCGGCACGATCACTTCCGATTCGGGCAGCAACGTGTAGAAGTCGTACTTGGGCTTCACCGGAGCGGTCGGGCTCGGCGCCGTCTTGTTGGCCTCGGCGATTTTCGTGGCCTTCTGCTGCTCCTGTTTGACGCGCTTGACGTCATCGCCCTGGCCGGGCTCCAGCTTCATCAGAAAGACCACGAATGCGCCGACCGTGAGGCCGATGGCCATCCACAGCCAACCTGGGATCGGCTGCTTCGCCGGGGCCTGGTAGCGACTCGCGCCGCGCTTGGGTGCAGGTTTTTTCTTGGCGGCCAACTTACATGCGCTCCAGTGTTTCCAGGCCCAACAGCTCCAGGCCTTGCTTGAGGGTCCGTCCCGCCAGTGCGGCGAGGCGCAGGCGACTTTGCTTCTGCGCTTGGTCGTCTGCGCTGAGAATCGGGCAGTTCTCGTAGAAGCTGGAGAACAGGCCGGCCACTTCGTACAGGTAGGTGCAGAGGATATGCGGCGTGCCTTTCTCGCCGACGCTGTTCAGCACTTCGCCGAACTGCGCAAGCTTGGCGGCCAGTTCCTGCTCCTGGGGCGCGTCCAGCACGATCTGGCCCTCGACTTCGCTGAAGTCCTTGCCCAGTTTGCGGAACACGCCGGCCACGCGGGTGTAGGCGTAGAGCAGGTACGGCGCGGTGTTGCCTTCGAAATTGAGCATCAGGTCGAAGTTGAAGCTGTAGTCGCTGGTGCGGTGCTTGGACAGGTCGGCGTATTTCACCGCGCCAATCCCCACCACGCGGGCGATGTTGCGCAGGTCGGCCTCGGCCAACTCGGGGTTCTTTTCCTTCACCAGGTTGTAGGCGCGTTCCTGGGCTTCGGTCAGCAGGTCGATCAGCTTCACGGTGCCGCCGTCACGGGTCTTGAACGGGCGGCCATCGGCGCCGTTCATGGTGCCGAAGCCCATGTGTTCCATATGCATCGGGTGGGTGACGAAGCCGGCACGGCGCGCCACTTCGAACACCTGCTGGAAGTGCAGGGCCTGGCGCTGGTCAACGAAATACAGCGCACGGTCGGCCTTGAGCACACCGCTGCGGTAGCGCACAGCGGCCAGGTCGGTGGTGGCGTAGAGATAGCCGCCATCGGCCTTGACGATGATCACCGGCAGTGGCTCGCCGTCGGCGGTCTTGAATTCTTCCAGGAACACGCACTGCGCGCCGTTGCTTTCGACCAGCAGGCCCGCGGCCTTGAGGTCGTTGACCACGTTGATCAGATCGTCGTTGTAGGCGCTTTCGCCCATCACATCGGCCATGGTCAGCTTGACGTTGAGCAGCTCGTAGATTTCCTGGCAGTGGGACAGCGAGATGTCGCGAAAGCGCCCCCACAATTCCAGGCATTCCTTATCGCCCGCCTGCAGCTTGACCACCAGGCTGCGCGCACGGTCGGCGAATTCTTCGGATTCGTCGAAGCGCTTCTTGGCGGCGCGGTAGAAGTTTTCCAGGTCGGCCAGCTCGTTGCTGGTGATCGGGTTCTCCTGCAGGTACGCCATCAGCATGCCGAACTGGGTGCCCCAGTCGCCCACGTGGTTCTGGCGGATGACGGTGTCGCCGAGAAACTCCAGCACCCGCGCCACGCCGTCGCCAATGATGGTCGAGCGCAGGTGGCCAACGTGCATCTCCTTGGCCAGGTTCGGCGCCGACAGGTCGATGACCACGCGCTGGCTGTCGCCGGCCTTGCGTACGCCGATGCTGGCGTCGGCCAGGGCTGCATCCAGGCGCGAGGCCAGGGCCTGGGTGTTCTGGAAGAAGTTGATAAAGCCTGGGCCGGCGATTTCGGCCTTGGTGACACTGGCGTCGGCCGGCAGCGTGGCGATGATTTTTTCCGCCAGGTCGCGCGGCTTCATGCCGGCCGGCTTGGACAGCATCATCGCGATGTTGCTGGCGAAGTCGCCGTGGGTCTTGTCGCGGGTGTTCTCCACCTGGATCGCCGGCGACAGGCCTTCAGGCAACACACCTTCGTTGACGAGTTGGGTGAGGGCTTGTTGGATCAGCTGGCGAATGGTGTCTTTCATGGTGTTCTCTTTCGACCGCAAGCGGCGGCGCGCGATGCGCAGGTGGAAAAACTGGGCATTATCCGTGGCGAGGGCGGGCTTGCCAACCGTTCCAGACCTGCGGAGCTGTTTAAGGCAGTTGTGCCCCTGTAGGAGCGAGCTTGCTCGCGAAAAACCCGAGGGCGGCGCGTGAAATCAGGATACCGCGTTATCGTTAACGATTTTCGCGAGCAAGCTCGCTCCTACAGGGGCGGGTCAGTAGAGGTCGACCGGGTCTACATCCAGTGACCATCGCACCTGTCGCCCGCTGGGCATTTGCTCCAGAGCAAGCAACCAGCTACTTAGTAGCCGATGCAGCGGTGCACGGGACGTTGCCTGCAAGAGTAGTTGAGCCCGATACCGCCCGGCACGGCGTTCCATGGGCGCGGGCACCGGGCCGAGCAACTCGATGCCGCTCAGACCCAGTTCGGCAAGCAAACGTTCGGCGGCGCTGCAGGCTTCGTCGAGGAAACCTTCGGCCTGGCCCGGCTTGTGCGCTTCGGCGCGCAGCAATGCCAGGTGCGCAAACGGCGGCAGCCCGGCGGCGCGGCGTTCGCTCAGCGCCTGCTCGGCGAAGGCAAAGTAGCCTTGTTCGGTCAGTTGAATCAGCAGCGGGTGGTCGGCCAGGTGTGTCTGGATAATCACCCGGCCCGGCTCTTCGGCACGCCCGGCACGGCCGGCGACCTGCACGATCAGCTGCGCCATGCGCTCGCTGGCGCGGAAGTCACCCGAGAACAAGCCACCGTCGGCATCCAGGATCGACACCAGCGTCACTCGTGGGAAGTGATGCCCTTTGGCGAGCATCTGCGTACCGACCAGAATGCACGGCTGGCCTTTCTGGATGGTGGCGAACAATTGGTTCATCGCGTCCTTGCGCGAAGTACTGTCGCGGTCGACCCGCAGCACCGGGTAGTCCGGGAACAGGATGCCCAGGCGCTCTTCGGCGCGCTCGGTGCCCGCGCCGACCGGGCGCAGGTCGACCTTGCCGCATTGCGGGCAGTGGCGCGGCACGCGCTCGACATGGCCGCAGTGGTGGCAGCGCAGTTCGCCGTAGCGCTGGTGCACGGTCATGCGCGCATCGCAGCGCTCGCATTCGGACATCCAGCCGCAGTCATGGCACAACAACGTCGGCGCAAAACCACGGCGATTGAGGAATACCAGGACTTGCTGGCCAGCGGCGAGGGTCTGGCCGATGGCTTGCTGCATCGGGCCGGAAATGCCGCTGTCCAGGGGCCGGCTTTTTACGTCCAGGCGTAGGAGACGCGGTTGTTTGGCGCCACCTGCGCGCTCATTCAGGCGCAGCAGGCCATAACGGCCGGTGTAGGCGTTATGCAGGCTTTCCAGGGAGGGCGTCGCCGAACCCAGCACAATCGGGATGTCTTCCTGGCGTGCGCGCACCAGCGCCAGGTCGCGGGCGTGGTAACGCAGGCCTTCCTGCTGTTTATAGGAGCCGTCGTGCTCTTCGTCGATGATGATCAGCCCGGGATTTTTCATCGGCGTGAACAGCGCCGAGCGGGTGCCGATAATAATGTCGGCTTCGCCGTCCCTTGCCGCCAGCCATGACTCCAGGCGCTCACGGTCGTTGACCGCCGAGTGCACCAGGGCGATGCGGGCGTTGAAGCGCTGTTCGAAACGCGCCAGGGTTTGCGGGCCTAGGTTGATTTCCGGGATCAGCACCAGCGCCTGTTTACCGGCTTGCAGGGTTTCGCGGATCAGCTGCAAATAGACTTCGGTCTTGCCGCTGCCGGTGACACCGGCCAGCAGGAACGCGTGGAAGCTGTCGAACCCGGCGCGGATCGCTTCATACGCGGCGCGTTGTTCGGGGTTCAGCGGCAGCTCGGGTTGCGCCAGCCAGTGTTCATGGCGCGGGTCGGGGGCATGCTTGCGGATTTCCACCTGCACCAGGCCTTTGGCGAGCAGCAGGTCGAGGCTGTCCTTGCTCAGCATCAGCTTGCTCAACAGCTGATGGGCGACGCCATGGGGATGCTGGGCCAGGGTTGCCAGGGCCTCGCGCTGGCGCGGGGCGCGGGCGATGCGTGGGTCATCGAGGCGGGCGCCAGGCGTCATCGACCAGAAACGCTCCTGGCGCGCTTCGGCCAGTTCACCCTGGCGCAGCAGCACCGGCAACGCCCAGCTCAAGGTGTCGCCCAGGCTGTGCTGGTAATACTGCGCGGTCCACAGGCACAGCTTGAACAGCGCGGGCGGCAGCGGCGGTGTGGCGTCGAGGATGGCGATGGCCGGCTTGAGCTTTTCGGCGGGCACTTCGCTGTGGTCGGTGACTTCCACCAGGATGCCGATCATTTCCCGGCGCCCGAACGGCACGCGCACACGCATGCCTGGCTCCAATTGCGCACGCGGCACGCCGGCCGGGGCCCGGTAATCGAACAGGCGGCGCAGGGGCGAGGGCAGGGCTAGGCGCAAAATGGCGTCGGGCACGCGGGGAGTCTCATATGAAAACAGGCGGTGGTGCAGGGGCGCGAGACTAGCAGACCGGCGGCACGGGTGTCCCGTCTCTGGCGTTGCACATGAGCACTGGCGCGCCAGAATTTCTGATGAAAGGGAGTTTTCGGGTGTCGCCGCCGCTTGCGCGAAAAGAAAGGTCTGGTAGAATCCGCGGCCTAATTACGTGCGGTATTCGACAATAGTGTCGAGTGGCGGCACGCTAGCCCGAGGAAGTGCCATGAAAGCCGATATCCATCCAGCGTACGAAACCATCGAAGTCACCTGCAGCTGCGGCAACAAGTTCGAAACGCGTTCGAACCTGTGCAAGCCACTGGGTACCGACGTATGCAACGAGTGCCACCCGTTCTACACCGGTAAGCAGAAAACTCTGGACACCGGCGGCCGTGTACAGCGCTTCGCAGATCGCTTTGGTGCTTTCGGCAAGAAGCCTGCTACTCCAGCAGAGTAAGGCGCAAAAGCCTTATGGGCTTTTACCCGCTGTTGAAAAAGGCGTCCCTTGTGGGCGCCTTTTTTGTGCCTGGGATTTGGCTCTGCGCTGCCCAGGCCCAGACGTTCTGCTCGGCGCCGGCATCGATGGTGCGTGTCGAGGTGCAGCGCGTGGTAGATGGCGACACCGTGCGCCTCAAGGATGGCCGCAGCGTGCGCATGATCGGCCTCAACGCCCCGGAGACCGGCAAGAAGGGGCGCCCTGACGAACCGTTTGCCATCGCCGCTCGCCAGCGCCTGCAGGCTTTGGTAGAGGCCAGTGAGGGGCGCGTCGGCTTGGTGCCAGGCCGCGAGGCCAAGGATCGCTATGGGCGAACCCTGGCGCACCTCTACGGCGCCGACGGCGAAAACCTGGAAGCACGAATATTGGCCGAGGGACTGGGCTTTCAGGTGGGCGTCGCGCCCAACGTCGACCTCGTAGCCTGCCAGCAGGCTGCTGAAAACACCGCGCGGCGGGCCGGGTTGGGTTTATGGCGGCGATCGCCGGTGCAATCGGTGGCCCAACTCAAGCGGTCCGGCTTCGCCCTGGTCAGCGGCCGAGTCAGCAAGATCGAGCGCAATCGCGGCGCAATCTGGATCGAGTTACAAGGTTCACTGGTATTGCGCATTGCACCCGATCTGGCCCGTCAATTCGACCCAGGCCTGCTCAGTGGGCTGAAAGGCAAGACAATCGAGGCGCGCGGCTGGGTGCAGGATCGCTCTCGGCGTGGAGCGCTTAAAGGTGGTCAGGCACGTTGGCTGCTGCCGATCAGCGACCCCGGCATGCTCAAAACAACGATTTAATAAAAAATTGTAGACATTTTCTAAGTTGATTGTGAACAGTCAAGCCCTTGTATCCCGTGGCTTTAGACTAAAGTACGCCGCCGCAGGGCCTTGACACCTGTGACTGACCAGTCTTGTAGGGGCTTTGCGACACGCGTATCCTCGGCGGTCCGTCGACCAACAGTAAAAGCGGAATGCCGATATGTCTGATTTGAAAACTGCCGCTCTCGAATATCATGCCAATCCTCGTCCAGGGAAGCTGAGTGTAGAGCTCACCAAAGCCACTGCCACCGCCCGTGATCTGTCGCTGGCCTACAGCCCTGGCGTTGCCGAGCCCGTACGTGAAATCGCCCGCGACCCCGAGCTGGCGTACAAGTACACCGGCAAAGGCAACCTGGTTGCAGTGATTTCTGATGGCACCGCGATCCTGGGCCTGGGCAACCTCGGCCCATTGGCTTCCAAGCCGGTCATGGAAGGCAAGGGCGTGCTGTTCAAGCGCTTTGCTGGCATCGACGTTTTCGACATCGAAGTCGACTCCGAAAGCCCGCAGGCCTTCATCGACACCGTCAAGCGCATCTCCATCACCTTCGGTGGCATCAACCTGGAAGACATCAAGGCACCTGAGTGCTTCGAGATCGAAAAGGCCCTGATCGAGCAGTGCGACATCCCGGTATTCCACGATGACCAGCACGGCACCGCAATCGTTACCGCGGCCGGCATGATCAACGCCCTGGAAATTGCCGGCAAAACCCTGGCCGAGGCGAAAATCGTCTGCCTGGGTGCCGGTGCTGCAGCTATTTCCTGCATGAAGCTGATCATCAGCATGGGCGCCAAGCTGGAAAACATCTACATGGTCGACAGCAAGGGCGTGATCCAGTCCGAGCGTACCGACCTGAACCAGTACAAGGCGATGTTTGCCCACCCGTCCTCCAAGCGCACCCTGGCTGATGCCCTTGACGGTGCTGACGTATTCGTCGGCCTGTCCGGCCCGAACCTGCTGAGCGCTGAAGGCCTGAAGTCGATGGCGCCGAACCCGATTGTGTTCGCCTGCTCCAACCCGGACCCGGAAATCTCGCCGGAACTGGCCCACGCCACCCGCAGCGACGTGATCATGGCCACCGGCCGTTCGGACTACCCGAACCAGGTCAACAACGTACTGGGCTTCCCGTTCATCTTCCGTGGTGCTCTGGACGTTCGCGCCAAGCGCATCAACGAAGAGATGAAAGTAGCGGCCGCCAACGCCCTGCGTGAACTGGCCAAGCTGCCGGTACCGCAGGATGTATGCGATGCCTACGGTGGCGCCAAGCTGGAATTCGGTCGTGAGTACATCATTCCCAAGCCAATGGATAAGCGCCTGATCACCCTGATCTCCGATGCCGTGGCCAAGGCCGCAATCGAGACCGGTGTGGCAACCCTGCCGTATCCTAAGAACTACCCGCTCAAAAGCGTGGATGATGTGTTCAACGGCTAAGCCGTTGTAGCGCACCAACAAAAAGCCCCGGCTCTCGCGAGTCGGGGCTTTTTTTGTGGCTGGCGATTTACTTGAAGTCTATGAAGAGCCAAATGTGGGAGGGGGCTTGCCCCGATTGCAGACTGTCAGCCAATGAGCTTGGTGACTGACACACCGCTATCGGGGGCAAGCCCCCTACCACATTTTGAACGCTATGGCGTTAGAACAGATCGATCGGCGCACTTTCATCCGCTGGCAGCGGGCTGCCCGGCGCAACGCCATTGCCCAGTTCGTTGACCGACGGCGGCGTGTCTTCGCTCTTGAACAGCTCAAAGTACGCGTTCGGCGTGCTTGGGGAGGCAGCGCGGCCACTGACCGGGTCGATGCGCAGGCTGAGAATGCCTTCCGGTTCCGGCTGGGTGTGCAGCGGTTTGTCCTTCAGGGCAGCGCCCATGTAGCTCATCCAGATCGGCAGCGCGACGGTGCCGCCGAACTCGCGACGACCCAGGCTCTCGGGCTGGTCGTAACCGGTCCACACCGTCGTCACGTAGTCGCCGTTGTAGCCGGAGAACCACGCATCCTTGGATTCGTTGGTGGTACCGGTCTTGCCGGCGATATCCGCGCGGCCCAGGGCCAATGCACGTCGGCCGGTACCCTTCTTGATCACGTCCTGCAGGATGCTGTTGAGGATATAGGTGGTGCGGCCATCCACGATGCGCTCGGCCACCGCCGGTGCCTGCGGCTCGGTCGGTGCGGGCGTGTTGGCGGCAGGCGTCGTGCCAGGCGTCGGCTCGATGGTGATGCCACCGTTGCTCGGTGCGGCGAGGCCATCGGTTGCCGCCACCCCATTGACCACATCGCCCGGCACCCGTGGCGGGTTAGCGGTGAATAGCGTATCGCCATTGCGGCTTTCGATCTTGTCGATCAGGTACGGCGAAATTTTGTAACCGCCGTTGGCAAAGGTGCTCCAGCCAGTGGCGATTTCCATTGGCGTGAGGGTCGCGGTGCCCAGGGCCAGGGACAGGTTCGGCGGCAGGTCGGACTTGGCGAAGCCAAAGCGGGTCATGTAGTCGATGGTCTTGCCCACGCCCATCGCCTGCAGCAGGCGGATCGACACCAGGTTGCGCGACTTGTACAGCGCCTCGCGAATGCGGATGGGGCCCAGGAAGGTGTTGGTATCGTTCTTCGGGCGCCAGACCTTGTCCAGGTACTCGTCGACAAACACGATCGGTGCATCGTTGACCAGGCTGGCGGCGGTGTAGCCGTTATCCAGTGCGGCGCTGTAGATGAACGGCTTGAAGCTTGAGCCCGGCTGGCGCTTGGCCTGGATGGCGCGGTTGTAGTTGCTCTGCTCAAAGGCGAAGCCGCCGACCAGCGAACGGATCGCACCATTTTGCGGGTCGAGGGACACCAGAGCACCCTGGGCGACCGGCACCTGGCTGAATTTGAGGCTGTCATCCGCCTGGCGCTGCACGCGGATCAAGTCGCCCACCTGCGCCACGTCGGACGGCTGCTTGGGCATCGGGCCCATGCTGTTGGTATTCAGGAATGGGCGCGCCCATTTCATGCTGTCCCACGCCACATGTGCTTCGCCGGTACGGGTCAGGACTTGTACACCATCTTTCTGCACCTGGGTGACGATGGCTGGCTCCAGGCCGCTGATGGAGCGCTGTTTGCCCAGCTCGGTGGTCCAGGCACTCAGGGTCTTGCCCGGCAGGCGCGATTCAGGGCCGCGATAGCCGTGGCGCTGGTCATAGGCGATCAGGCCGGAATGCAGCGAATGGTTGGCAATTTCCTGCAGGTTGCTCGGAACGGTCGTAGTGACACGGAAACCCTCGGTGTAGGCCTCGCTGCCATACCGGCCGACCATCTCGGCACGGGCCATTTCGGCGATGTAGGGCGCGTTCACTTCCGGCGTGGGCACGTGGTAGCTGGCGTTCAACGGTTCGGCCACGGCGCTTTCGTAAGCGGCCTGGTCAATCTTGCCGAGCTTGTACATACGCCCCAGGATCCAGTCGCGACGCTCCTTGCTACGCGCCGGGTTGGCCAGGGGGTTGAAGCGCGACGGCGCCTTGGGCAGGCCGGCAATCATCGCCATCTGCGCCAGGCTGGCATCCCGAATCGACTTGCCGTAGTACACCTGGGAAGCCGCCTCGATGCCGTAGGCGCGGTTGCCCAGGTAGATCTTGTTGACGTAGAGCTCGAGGATTTCGTCCTTGGTCAACTGACGTTCGATCTGCAACGCCAGCAGGATCTCGGTGGCCTTGCGTGAAAAACTGCGCTCGCTGGTGAGGAAGAAATTCTTCGCCACCTGCATGGTGATGGTGCTGCCGCCGGATTGAATGTGTCCGCTTTTTACCAGCTGCGTGGCTGCACGCACCAGGCTGCTGGGGTCGACGCCATAGTGGTTGGCGAAGTTATCGTCTTCAGCCGACAGCAATGCGCTGATGAAATTGGGTGGAATGTCGGCGAAACGGATCGGGGTGCGGCGCATTTCGCCGAACTCCGCGATCAGTTTTTCATCGCTGCTGTAGACCCGCAGAGGAATCTGCAACTGGATACTTCTGAGGGCCTCTACGGAGGGCAAACCCGGACTAAGGTAGAGGTAGGCCCCGCTGAGCACGAGCAGCAGCCCGCAGACGATCGCGACAATGGAGTACCCGAAAAACTTCAGCAGACGAATCAAGGCTTTTGGATTTCCAGAGAAAAGAAAGAGTTACGCGTCGGGGCATGCATGGCAAACGATGGATCGACCCGGGCAGCAGATAAAAAGCGGGAAAAAACGCTGGGCATTAAAGCATTTTCGCCTTCGGGCGTCATTCGCGCGGCTTAAACAAGTCGACCGAATGCACGCTGCCCGGCGGCAATCAGGCGGTAAGACAGGCAAAGCTTTAGGGAGTTTTATGGGAAAGGGATTTTTCAGGCGAAAACGCGACGTCGTCCTTGGCGTCGACATCAATGACCAGGGGATCAAGCTGGTCGAACTGGGCCGCTCGGCGCAAGGGTTCAGCATTCAGGGGTATGTCACGCAGCTATTGCCGGCCCATGCGATGGTCGATGGCACATTGCTCGACCTGGCGGCGGCCGGGCGGGCGTTGCACCAGGCCGTATCCCGGCTGCACAGTGGCGCGAGTCTCGCGGCCGTGGCAGTGTCGGGCCCTTCGGTGATAACGCGGGTGATCGAAATGGCTGCAGGCCTGAGCGATGAGGAAATGGCCTGGCAGATACAGATGGAAGCCGACCAGTACATTCCTTACCCGCTGGATGAGGTAGCTCTCGACTTTCAGGTGCGCGGGTCGTCGCCTCAAGGCGCGGGGCGGGTCGAGGTATTGCTGGCGGCGTGCCTGCGTGAGCAGGTCGAGGCTCGCGAGGCGGTTTTGGCCCTGGCCGGGCTGGTGACACGGGTGGTGGATGTCGAAGCGTTTGCATTGGAGCGCGCTTGCCTTCAGGATTTTGCCAGCTTCACGCCGGGGCATCGAGTCGATGGCGCACAATGGGCCGTTGATGCCCAAGGGATGGGAGTGGCTTGCGGGTTGGCCCTGAGGAGTTTCGCTGGATGACACGAATCAATCTTTTGCCCTGGCGCCAAGCGCTGGCAGAACGGCGCCGCAAATATTTCCTGGCATTGTTGCTGGCCTTTGCCTGCCTGGCGCTCGCGGCGGTGTGGCTGGCTGATCAAGTGATCGACCAGGCGATAGACCGGCAGGTAACCCGCAATGTCCGCCTGGGTGGGGAAGTTGCCGTGCAAGACTCACGGATCAAGACCATCGACGACCTGCAGGAGCGAAGCCAGCAATTGGCGCAACGCATGAAGGTTGTGCAGGACCTGCACGATGCGCGCTCATCCGGCGCTCGGCTGTTCGATCAATTGGCTCGGACGATGCCTGATGGGGTTCACCTGCACGAAGTGGTAGCGAGCGGGGATACGCTCAGCATCCGCGGCAGTGCAGACAGCAACCAGGATATCGCCCAGTTGATGCGCCGGTTGGAGGCGTCGCAAGGCGGCCACTCCGCGCGCCTCGAGCGGGTGCGCGCCGAGGGAGAGCGCGGCGATCATGAGTTCCAGCTGATGGTACGCCAGGGAGAAACCATCGAGGTGCAACCATGAGCCTGCCCCGGCTCGACTTTTCCGCACTCTCCCACAACGCTGCAAAATGGCCCTGGCCTGGAAGGGGCCTGCTTGGCTGCGTGCTGGCCGGCCTGGTGCTGTTGATAGGCGAGGTGTTGTACCTGGGGCCTTCGCGGGAGCGATTGCACGGGGCCGAGGTGCGGGAGCAAGTGCTGCGGCAACAGCTTGACGAAAAAACCGGTGCGGCCGCCGACCTTGAGGCGTACACCGAGCAAGTCAAGGTGATGGAAGAGGCTGTCGCGGGCCTTGAAGGACAGTTGCCCGGTGAGTCTGCAGTACCGGCCCTGCTTGAAGACATCGCTCGGCTGGCGGTTGCCAAAGGCGTTTGGGTCGAGGGCGTCGAGGTACTGGAGGAGGCGTTGCTGCCGTTCCATATCGAGCAGCCCTTGAAGATGGGCGCTACCGGGGCGTATCACGACCTTGCGGCGTTCGTCAGTGCCCTGGGTGGGTTGCAGCGCATTGTCACGGTGCATGACGTGGCGTTGCGGCCTGGGGGTGCCTTGTTACGTCTTGAGCTGCTGGCCAAGGCCTATCGAAGCACGTCCCAGGCAGGTAAAGCGTCCCACACAGTCGTCCCGGCCCCGCGCTTTGTCTATGACTCATCTTCCCTGCGCGACCCATTCCAGCTGCTGGCCTTGCAACCGGACCACATACCTGGGCGACCAGCCCTTGCACCGGATCTCACTCGGCCCCGCGGGCTGCTGGAGGGCATTGCAATCGATCGGTTCAACATGGTCGGTACGCTGTCGGGCGGTGGGCAGACCTACGCGTTGTTGCGTGCCGGATCGACCGTGCATCGGCTGGCGGTCGGTGACTACCTCGGGCCGGATCATGGCCGGGTCATGTCCATTCAGGAGGGACATGTCGAACTGCTCGAGCGCTTTCCCGATGAACAGGGCCTCTGGCTGGAGCGTCCACGAACATTGGTGCTAAACGTCAACTCATAACGGAATCAAACAATGAAAAGGATTTTCTCGTCCTTCGGTGTGGCGCTATGGATAGCGTTCACGGCGCCGATGGCTGCTGCTGTACCCAATCGCGTCGACCTGATCCACCTGCCGCCGCCCGAAAGCCCACCTGCGGTGGGTTATACGGGCGACAGACTGAGCCTTAATTTTCAGAACATCGAATTGCGCGCGGCGTTGCAGCAGATCGCCGACGTCGCAGGCCTCAACCTGGTGGCCGGGGACGAAGTGCAAGGTTCGATCACCCTGCGGCTCAAGGATGTGCCCTGGGACCAGGCGCTGGACCTGGTGTTGCAAGCCAAGGGCCTGGATAAACGCGTGAAGGCCGGCGTATTGCTGGTGGCTCCCGCCGATGAAATGGCCGCTCGTGAACTGCTGACGCTGGAGGCGCGCAAGCAGTTGGCGGAGCTGGCGCCGTTACGTCGGGAATTGCTGCAGGTCAATTACGCCAAGGCAGCCGACCTGGCCAAGCTGTTCCAGTCAGTGACCGGCTTTGAAGGCGCGACCGACGAGCGCGGTTCGGTGGCGGTAGATGATCGCACCAACAACATCATTGCCTACCAGACCAGTGAGCGGCTGGAGGAACTGCGACGGATCGTGGCGCAGTTGGACGTGCCGGTGCGCCAGGTGATGATCGAGGCACGCATCGTCGAGGCCAATGTCGATTACGACAAAAGCCTGGGCGCACGCTGGGGCGGGCGCCTGGATCGCGGCAATTGGAGCGCTGGCGGGATTCCCAAGCCCCAGGCGGACGGTGCACAGCCCCCCGAGAACCCACCCAGCTCACCCTTTGTCGACCTGGGTTCGCTGACCGGCACCTCTGGCCTGGGGCTGGCCTTTATCACCAACAACCTGCTGCTCGACCTCGAACTGACCGCCATGGAAAAATCCGGCAATGGTGAAATCGTCTCGCAGCCCAAGGTGGTCACCTCCGACAAGGAAACCGCGCGCATCCTCAAGGGCACCGAGATTCCCTACCAGGAATCCACGTCCCAGGGCGCTACCTCGGTCTCGTTCAAGGAAGCCTCGCTGTCGCTGGAGGTCACGCCGCAGATCACCCCCGACGACCATGTGATCATGGAGGTCAAGGTCACCAAGGACGAGCCCGACTATCTGAACAAACTCAACGACGTTCCACCGATCAAGAAAAACGAGGTCAACGCCAAGGTCCTGGTCAAGGATGGCGAGACCATTGTCATCGGCGGGGTTTTCTCCAATACCCAAAGCAAAGTGCTAGATAAAGTGCCATTTTTGGGCGATGTGCCGTATCTTGGCCGCCTTTTCCGGCGCGATGTGCGGGCGGAGAAAAAATCCGAGCTGCTGGTATTCCTGACTCCGCGTATCATGAATAACCAGGCGATTGCTGTGAGTCGTTGATTCTGTGCGAAATTTGATTCTTGTAGGGCCGATGGGCGCTGGAAAAAGCACCATCGGCCGTTTGCTGGCCAAAGAGCTGCGCCTGCCATTCAAAGATTCCGACAAGGAAATTGAATTGCGCACGGGTGCCAATATCCCATGGATCTTCGATAAGGAAGGCGAACTGGGCTTTCGCGACCGCGAGCAGGCGATGATTGCCGAGCTGTGCGGCTGCGATGGCGTGGTATTGGCCACCGGCGGTGGCGCGGTGATGCGCGACGAAAACCGCCGCGCCCTGCATGCCGGTGGACGCGTGGTCTATCTGCATGCCTCGGTCGAGCAGCAGGTGGGTCGCACCGCCCGTGATCGCAATCGCCCGTTGCTGCGCACGGCCAACCCGGAAAAAACCCTGCGCGACCTGCTTGCGCTGCGCGATCCGCTGTATCGGGAAATCGCCGATCTGGTGGTGGAAACCGATGAACGGCCGCCTCGAATGGTGGTACTCGATATCCTTGAGCGCCTGCAACGGCTACCACCCCGTTAAAGCCTGGCCGCAAATGCGCTATTCTCGGCGGCGCGCCATGACCTTGCGGGGTATGGCGTAGAGCCATCAGGCAGCGTCTGACCCAGGCGCTGCCGGTCGTCAAAATATCTTCAACGCGGGGACACATGCAGACACTTAAGGTCGATCTAGGCGAGCGCAGCTACCCGATCCATATTGGCGAAGGTCTGTTGGACCAGCCTG
Organism: Pseudomonas sp. R5-89-07; assembly: GCF_003851685.1. Lineage (NCBI taxonomy): Bacteria > Pseudomonadati > Pseudomonadota > Gammaproteobacteria > Pseudomonadales > Pseudomonadaceae > Pseudomonas > Pseudomonas sp. R5-89-07. Next base: position 495,608 of record NZ_CP027727.1, read on the forward strand.
AGCTGCTCGCACCGCATATTGCCGGTCGGCAAGTGGCGATCATCTCCAATGAAACGGTGGCGCCGCTTTATCTGGAGCGCCTGAGCCGTAGCCTGGCAGCGTACTCGGTGATCTCGGTGATCCTGCCCGACGGCGAAGCCCACAAGAACTGGGAAACCCTGCAACTGATCTTCGATGGCCTGCTGACCGCGCGGCATGACCGCCGTACTACCGTGGTCGCCCTGGGCGGCGGTGTGATCGGCGACATGGCCGGCTTCGCGGCTGCCTGCTACCAGCGTGGCGTGGACTTCATACAGGTGCCGACCACGTTGCTGTCCCAGGTCGATTCGTCGGTGGGCGGCAAGACCGGCATCAATCACCCACTGGGCAAGAACATGGTCGGTGCGTTCTATCAGCCGCAGGCCGTGCTGATCGACACCGCGACCCTTAACACCCTGCCGCCTCGCGAGCTGTCGGCGGGCCTGGCCGAAGTCATCAAGTACGGGCTGATTTGCGACGAGCCCTTCCTGACCTGGCTGGAAGAACACATGGACGCCTTGCGCGCCCTTGACCAGGTCGCACTCACCGAAGCGATTTCCCGCTCATGCGCAGCCAAGGCGCTGGTGGTGAATGCCGACGAACGGGAGTCCGGTGTACGCGCTACCCTGAACCTGGGCCACACCTTCGGCCATGCGATCGAAACGCACATGGGCTATGGTGTGTGGCTGCATGGGGAAGCCGTAGCGGCTGGCACCGTGATGGCATTGGAGATGTCGCAGCGCCTGGGCTGGATCAGCGCCCAGGAGCGTGATCGCGGTATCCGTCTGTTCCAGCGCGCCGGTCTGCCGGTGATTCCGCCGTCAGAAATGACCGAGGCGGATTTCCTGGAACACATGGCAATAGACAAGAAAGTGATCGACGGTCGACTGCGCCTGGTGCTGTTGCGCCACATGGGCGAAGCAGTGGTGACCGACGATTATCCGAAAGAGATTCTACAGGCCACGCTGGGAGCGGATTACCGCGCCCTGGCCCAGCTCAAAGGTTAACAAGACCCGATGACTAGTTTGCATGCCGACGAGGCGTTCCTCGGCCATTACCACCTGAGCCACGACCCTTTCGCGCCTCGGGTGCCAGGTTTCAAATTCTTCCCTGCCCAGCGCAAGCCGGTGCTGGGGCAACTGCATCATCTCGCGCGCTACAGCCAGTTGCTGCTGGTAGTCACGGGGCCGTTGGGCAGCGGCAAGACCTTGCTGCGCCAGGCGCTGGTCGCCAGCACCAACAAGCAATCGGTGCAGAGCGTTGTGGTCTCGGCCCGTGGTGCCGGTGATGCGGCCGGCGTGCTGCGCCAGGTGGCGCAGGCGCTGGACGTCGCCAACGCCGAGCCCAACGCGATCCTCAAGCAGGTGGTGCAACTGGGCCTGACCGGCCAGGAAGTCTATCTGCTGGTGGATGATGCCGAGCAGCTCGATGAGTCCGCCCTGGAAGCACTGTTGGCGCTGGCCGCGGGTACGCCGGAAGGTCGCCCCCATGTGTTCCTGTTTGGCGAGTCATCGTTGATCGCCGATCTGGAGCAGATCAGCGGTGAGCAAGAGCTGTTTCACGTCATCGAATTGCAGCCGTACGAAGAAGAAGAAACCCGCGAATACCTGGCGCAGCGCCTCGAAGGTGCCGGGGCCGGTATCGAACTTTTCACCGCTGCGCAGATCTCTGATATTCACGAAAGCTCCGATGGCTGGCCTGGCAACATCAATCAGGTTGCCCGCGATGCAATGATCGAAGCCATGATTGCCAGCCGCTCCGCGGTCAAGCGTCCAAAGATGGGGTTCACTATGCCTAAGAAGCACGTATTGGCTATTTCCGCCGTTGTCGTGGTCGCTGTCGCCGCCGCCTGGTTGATCCCAGGTCGCAGCAAGGCACCGACAACCGCCGGCGCGCCAACCGAACAGGCGCAGTTGCCACTGGGCAAGCCCACGCCAAATGTCGAATTCGCCAACTCTGGCCAACCGACCAACCTGCCGATGGTCGGCCAACCTGTGATGCGCGGCCCGCTGGCTGAAGAAGCCGGTGGCATCTCCGAAGGCGACGACGGCGTGCCGGTGGAAGGCTCCAGCGCCACGCCGCCGACCGTGACCACCACCGCGCCGCCTGCGGGCGTGCCTGCCGGTACGCCAGCGACCCCAGTTGCACCGGTTGCCAAGCCTACCCCGGCACCGACGGTTGCCACAGCCAAGCCTGCGCCGGCCGCCAAGCCCGCTCCAACACCTGCTCCAGCGGCCAAGCCTGCTGAAAAGCCTGCGGCCACCGTTGCCAAGGCCGGTGCTGCCGGCAGCAGCTGGTACAGCAGCCAGCCTACCGGCAACTTCGTGGTGCAGATCCTCGGCACCAGCTCCGAGGCCAACGCCCAGGCGTTCGTCAAGGAGCAGGGCGGCCAGTACCGTTATTTCAAGAAAGTGCTCAACGGCAAGCCGCTGTATGTGATCACTTACGGCAGCTTCCCAAGCCGCGCCGCAGCCGATTCCGCCATCAAGGCCTTGCCAGCGAAGGTTCAGGCTGGTAAACCTTGGCCTCGCACTGTTGCCAGCGTTCAACAAGAACTGGCAACAACTCGCTGAAGATCCGGCGGCCTTACCCAGGCCGCCCTCCCGGCACCTCAAAATCAAACCGCAAGTGCGTGCGACCTCTACAGGCCGCGCGCTTTGTGGTGTCTGCGTCATAGTAGCTTTTGAGTCGTAGCGGTCAGAATTAAAAAAGTTTTGACTAGCACAGCATATCGCTTTAAACCTTTCATAAATGCGACATAGATTTGCGACATTTCGTCGCTAAATTTGTGAGCGTCTGTGTCGGTGTGTACAATGACCTCCCTTTTGCCCCCGCTAAGCCGGCGTACGTTCGGCGTGGAAGGTAACCGGTTGAATTGAAAAGAAATTTGCCTCGGTATAAGAGGCAGCCTGGTGAGAAAGTGTCTATGAAAGCAGGTCTGTACCAACCCGATGAATTCAAGGATAACTGCGGTTTCGGCCTGATAGCCCACATGCAGGGCGAGCCCAGTCATACCCTTTTGCAAACGGCCATCGAGGCCCTGACCTGCATGACCCACCGCGGTGGGATCAACGCCGACGGCAAGACCGGTGACGGCTGCGGCTTGCTGATTCAAAAGCCCGACCAGTTCCTGCGCGCTGTCGCCAAAGAGCATTTCGCCGTCGAACTGCCCAAGCAGTACGCCGTGGGCATGGTGTTTTTCAACCAGGACCCGGTCAAAGCCCAAGCCGCTCGCGAGAACATGAACCGCGAGATCGTTGCCGCCGGCCTGCAGCTCGTCGGCTGGCGCAAAGTGCCAATCGACACCAGCGTCCTCGGCCGCCTGGCCCTGGAGCGTCTGCCGCAGATCGAACAAGTGTTTATCGCAGGCGACGGCCTGAGCGATCAGGACATGGCGATCAAGCTGTTCACATCGCGTCGTCGCTCGTCGGTGCTCAACGCCGCCGATACCGACCACTACATCTGCAGCTTTTCCCACAAGACCATCATTTATAAAGGCCTGATGATGCCGGCGGACCTCACCGCCTTTTATCCGGACCTGAGCGATGAGCGCCTGCAAACCGCCATCTGCGTGTTCCACCAGCGCTTCTCCACCAACACCCTGCCGAAATGGCCGCTGGCCCAGCCATTCCGCTTCCTTGCCCACAACGGCGAGATCAACACCATCACCGGCAACCGCAACTGGGCCGTGGCCCGTCGCACCAAGTTCGCCAACGATCTGATGGACCTGGAAGAGCTCGGCCCGCTGGTCAACCGCGTGGGCTCGGACTCTTCCAGCATGGATAACATGCTCGAGCTGATGGTCACCGGCGGCATCGACCTGTTCCGTGGCGTGCGCATGATCATTCCGCCAGCGTGGCAGAACGTCGAGACCATGGACCCGGATCTGCGGGCGTTCTACGAATACAACTCGATGCACATGGAACCGTGGGACGGCCCGGCCGGCGTGGTCATGACCGACGGCCGCTACGCGGTGTGCCTGCTCGACCGTAACGGCCTGCGCCCGGCGCGCTGGGTCACCACCACCAACGGTTTTATCACCCTGGCGTCGGAAATCGGCGTATGGGACTACAAGCCTGAAGACGTGATCGCCAAAGGCCGCGTAGGCCCTGGCCAGATCCTCGCCGTGGACACCGAAACCGGGCAGATCCTCGACACCGACGCCATCGACAACCGTTTGAAGTCCCGTCATCCGTACAAGCAATGGCTGCGCAAGAACGCCTTGCGCATCCAGGCGACCATGGAAGACAACGACCACGGCTCGGCTTTCTACGACGTCGATCAGCTCAAGCAGTACATGAAGATGTACCAGGTTACGTTCGAAGAGCGCGACCAGGTGCTGCGCCCGCTCGGCGAGCAGGGCTACGAAGCCGTTGGCTCCATGGGCGATGACACGCCGATGGCCGTGCTGTCCCAGCGTGTACGCACGCCGTACGACTACTTCCGCCAGCAGTTCGCCCAGGTGACCAACCCACCGATCGATCCGCTGCGCGAAGCCATCGTGATGTCGCTGGAAGTGTGCCTGGGTGCCGAGCGCAACATATTCCAGGAATCGCCGGAGCACGCTTCCCGCGTGATCCTCAGCTCGCCGGTCGTTTCCCCGGCCAAGTGGCGTTCGTTGATGACCCTGGAACGTCCAGGTTTCGACCGCCAGATCATCGACCTGAACTACGACGAGAGCCTTGGCCTTGAAGCCGCTGTGCGCAACGTCGCCGACCAGGCCGAAGAAGCCGTGCGCGCCGGTCGTACCCAGATCGTGCTGACCGACCGGCATATTGCCCCCGGCAAGCTGCCGATCCACGCTTCGCTGGCCACCGGCGCGGTGCATCACCGCCTGACCGAAAAAGGCCTGCGTTGCGACTCCAACATCCTGGTGGAAACCGCCACTGCCCGCGACCCGCATCATTTCGCTGTATTGATCGGTTTCGGCGCTTCGGCGGTCTATCCGTTCCTCGCGTACGAAGTGCTTGGCGACCTGATCCGTACCGGCGAAGTGCTGGGCGACCTTTACGAAGTGTTCAAGAACTACCGTAAGGGCATCACCAAGGGCCTGCTCAAGATCCTGTCGAAGATGGGCATCTCCACGGTCACCTCGTACCGTGGCGCGCAACTGTTCGAAGCCATCGGCCTGTCCGAAGAAGTCTGCGAGTTGAGCTTCCGTGGCGTGCCAAGCCGTATCAAGGGTGCGCGTTTCGTCGACATCGAAGCCGAACAGAAAGCCCTGGCGGCCGAAGCCTGGAGCGCGCGCAAGCCGATCCAGCAAGGCGGCCTGCTCAAGTTCGTGCACGGTGGTGAATATCACGCCTACAACCCGGACGTGGTCAGCACCCTGCAGGCCGCTGTGCAGCAGGGCGACTACGCCAAGTTCAAGCAATACACGAGCCTGGTGGACAACCGCCCGGTGTCGATGATCCGCGACTTGCTCAAGGTGAAGACCCTGGACACAGCGCTGGACATCAGCGAAATCGAGCCGCTGGAGTCGATCCTCAAGCGCTTCGACTCCGCCGGTATTTCCCTGGGCGCGCTGTCGCCTGAGGCTCACGAAGCACTGGCCGAAGCCATGAACCGCCTGGGCGCGCGTTCCAACTCCGGCGAAGGTGGTGAGGACCCGGCGCGCTACGGCACGATCAAGAGTTCGAAAATCAAGCAGGTTGCTACCGGCCGTTTCGGCGTGACCCCGGAATACCTGGTCAACGCCGAAGTGCTGCAGATCAAGGTAGCCCAGGGCGCCAAGCCCGGTGAAGGCGGCCAACTGCCCGGCGGCAAGGTCAACGGTTTGATCGCCAAGCTGCGTTATGCGGTGCCCGGCGTGACGCTGATCTCGCCACCGCCGCACCACGACATCTATTCGATTGAAGACTTGTCGCAGCTGATTTTCGACCTCAAGCAAGTCAACCCGCAGGCCCTGGTCTCGGTGAAACTGGTCGCGGAAGCCGGCGTTGGCACCATCGCCGCCGGTGTGGCCAAGGCCTATGCCGACCTGATCACCATTTCCGGTTACGACGGTGGCACCGGCGCTTCGCCGCTGACCTCGATCAAATATGCCGGCGCACCGTGGGAGCTCGGCCTGGCCGAAACCCACCAGACCCTGCGCGGCAACGACCTGCGCGGCAAAGTGCGGGTACAGACCGACGGCGGCCTGAAAACCGGCCTCGACGTGATCAAGGCCGCGATCCTCGGCGCCGAGAGCTTCGGTTTCGGCACTGCGCCGATGATTGCCCTGGGCTGCAAATACCTGCGCATCTGCCACCTGAACAACTGCGCGACCGGCGTTGCCACCCAGAACGAGAAGCTGCGCAAGGACCACTACATCGGCACCGTCGACATGGTGGTGAATTTCTTCACCTACGTCGCCGAAGAGACCCGTGAGTGGCTGGCCAAGCTGGGCGTGCGTTCGCTGGAAGAGCTGATCGGCCGTACCGATCTGCTCGACGTCCTCGAAGGCCAGACCGCCAAGCAACAGCACCTGGACCTGACGCCGTTGCTGGGCAGCGATCATATCCCGGCAGACAAGCCACAGTTCTGCCAGGTGGACCGCAATCCGCCGTTCGATAAAGGCCTGCTGGCCGAGAAGATGGTCGACTTGGCCGGCTCCTCGATCAATGACGCCAGCGGTGGCGAATTCGCCCTGGAGATCTGCAACTGCGACCGTTCCATCGGCGCGCGCATCTCCGGCGAAATCGCGCGCAAGCACGGCAACCAAGGCATGGCGAAAGCGCCGATCACCTTCCGCTTCAAGGGCACCGCGGGCCAGAGCTTCGGCGTGTGGAACGCCGGTGGCCTGCACATGTACCTGGAAGGCGACGCCAACGACTACGTGGGCAAAGGCATGACCGGCGGCAAGCTGGTGATCGTTCCGCCTCAAGGCAGCATCTACAAGACCCAGGACAGTGCCATCATCGGCAACACCTGCCTGTACGGCGCCACCGGAGGCAAGTTGTTCGCCGCCGGCACTGCCGGCGAGCGTTTCGCCGTGCGTAACTCCGGTGCCCACACCGTGGTTGAAGGCACCGGCGATCACTGCTGCGAGTACATGACCGGGGGCTTTGTCGCGGTACTGGGCAAGACCGGTTACAACTTCGGTTCGGGCATGACCGGCGGTTTCGCCTACGTGCTCGACCAGGACAACACCTTCGTCGACAAGGTCAACCACGAGTTGGTCGAGATCCAGCGGATCAGCGGCGAGGCCATGGAGTCGTACCGCAACCACTTGCAGCACGTGCTGGACGAGTACGTTGAGGAAACCGGCAGCGAATGGGGTCGTAACCTCGCCGAGAACCTCGATGATTACCTGCGTCGTTTCTGGCTGGTCAAGCCCAAGGCTGCCAACCTGAAATCGTTGCTTTCCAGCATCCGTGCCAACCCGCAGTGATATGCGCCTGAAGAGTTTGATGAGGTTTTAACATGGCTGAACGTCTGAATAACGACTTCCAGTTCATCGATGTCGGGCGCAAAGATCCGAAGAAGAAACTGTTACGTCAACGCAAGAAAGAGTTCGTGGAAATCTACGAACCCTTCAAACCCCAGCACTCGGCCGACCAGGCCCATCGCTGCCTGGGTTGCGGTAACCCGTATTGCGAATGGAAGTGCCCGGTGCACAACTTCATTCCCAACTGGCTGAAATTGGTGGCCGAGGGCAACATCCTCGCCGCCGCCGAGCTGTCGCACCAGACCAACACCCTGCCGGAAGTCTGCGGCCGGGTGTGCCCGCAGGACCGTCTGTGCGAGGGGGCCTGCACCCTCAACGACGGCTTTGGCGCGGTGACCATCGGTTCGGTGGAGAAGTACATCACCGACACCGCGTTCGCCATGGGCTGGCGCCCGGACATGTCCAAGGTCAAGCCGACCGGCAAGCGCGTCGCGATCATCGGTGCCGGGCCTGCTGGCCTGGGCTGCGCCGACGTGCTGGTGCGTGGCGGCGTGACCCCGGTGGTGTTCGACAAGAACCCGGAAATCGGCGGCCTGCTGACCTTCGGCATCCCCGAGTTCAAGTTGGAAAAGACCGTACTGAGCAACCGTCGCGAAGTGTTCACCGGCATGGGCATCGAGTTCCGCCTGAACACCGAGATCGGCAAAGACATCACCATGGAGCAACTGCTCGCCGAATACGACGCGGTCTTCATGGGCATGGGCACCTACACCTACATGAAGGGCGGTTTTGCCGGTGAGGACCTGCCGGGCGTGTATGACGCGCTCGACTTCCTGATCGCCAACGTCAACCGCAACCTGGGCTTTGAAAAGTCGCCGGAAGATTTCGTCGACATGAAAGGCAAGAAGGTGGTGGTACTCGGCGGCGGCGACACCGCGATGGACTGCAACCGTACGTCGATCCGCCAGGGCGCCAAATCGGTGACCTGTGCCTATCGTCGTGACGAAGCCAACATGCCCGGCTCGCGCAAAGAGGTGAAGAACGCCAAGGAAGAAGGCGTGAAATTCCTCTACAACCGCCAGCCGATCGCTATCGTGGGCGAAGATCGCGTCGAAGGCGTGAAGGTGGTCGAGACCCGTCTCGGCGAACCCGACGCCCGCGGCCGTCGCAGCCCCGAGCCGATCCCGGGCTCCGAAGAGATCATCCCGGCCGACGCCGTGGTCATCGCTTTCGGCTTCCGCCCGAGCCCGGCGCCGTGGTTCGAACAGTTTGAAATCCAGACCGACAGCCAGGGCCGCGTCGTTGCCCCGGAACAAGGCCAGTACAAGCACCAGACCAGCAACCCGAAAATCTTCGCCGGTGGCGATATGGTGCGCGGCTCCGACCTGGTGGTGACCGCAATCTTCGAAGGCCGTAACGCCGCCGAAGGCATCCTGGATTACCTGCAAGTCTGACGCCGATCCCCGTTTGAAACGGGATCAAAATGTGGGTGGGGGCTTGCCCCCGATGGCGGAGTATCAGTCACCAGATTTACTGGCTGACACACCGCCATCGGGGGCAAGCCCCCTCCCACATTGTTTTGTGCTGTGTTCAAGCTGGCGCGACAAATTGACCCGATAGACAAAAGGCACGGCGCATTCCGTGCCTTTTGCGTCGCGCTCTGAGAAAATGCCCGCACTTTTTTTGCGGATGCCGACATGACTGCCCTCAAGAACGACCGTTTCCTTCGTGCCCTGCTCAAGCAGCCCGTCGACGTCACCCCCGTGTGGATGATGCGTCAAGCCGGTCGCTACTTGCCGGAATACCGCGCCAGTCGCGCCAATGCCGGCGACTTCATGAGCCTGTGCATGAATCCTGCGTTCGCCTGCGAAGTCACGATGCAGCCGCTGGACCGCTACCCGCAACTGGACGCGGCCATCCTCTTCTCCGACATCCTCACCATTCCAGACGCCATGGGCCAAGGCCTGTACTTCGAGACCGGCGAAGGCCCGCGCTTCAGGAAAGTCGTCAGCACCCTGGCCGATATCGAAGCCTTGCCGATCCCTGATCCGCACAAAGACCTCGGCTACGTGATGGATGCTGTCAGCACCATCCGCCGCGAACTCAACGGCCGCGTGCCACTGATCGGCTTCTCCGGCAGCCCATGGACCCTGGCCACCTACATGGTCGAAGGCGGCTCGTCGAAAGACTTCCGCAAGACCAAGGCCATGCTCTACGACAACCCGCACGCCATGCACCTGCTGTTGGACAAGCTGGCGCAGTCGGTCACGTCCTACCTCAATGGCCAGATCATGGCCGGCGCGCAAGCGGTGCAGATCTTCGATACTTGGGGCGGCAACTTGTCCGCTGCGGCGTACCAGGAGTTCTCCCTGGCCTACATGCGCAAGATTGTCAGCGGCCTGATCCGCGAACACGAAGGCCGCAAAGTGCCGGTCATCCTGTTCACCAAGGGCGGTGGCCTGTGGCTGGAAAGCATCGCCGACGCCGGTGCAGATGCATTGGGCCTGGACTGGACGTGCGATATTGGCGAAGCCCGCCGCCGTGTGGGTAACCAGGTTGCGCTGCAAGGCAACATGGACCCAACCGTGCTGTACGCCAAGCCTGAAGCGATCCGCACCGAAGTCGGCCGCATCCTCGCCAGCTACGGCAAAGGTACCGGCCACGTGTTCAACCTGGGCCATGGCATCACGCCGGAAGTGAATCCGGAGCATGCGGGTGCGTTCCTGCGCGCAGTGCATGAACTCTCGGCTCAGTACCACGAATAAAACGCAAAACAAAATGTGGGAGGGGGCTTGCCCCCGATAGCGGTGGATCAGTGACAGATACTGAGCCTGACACACCGCCATCGGGGGCAAGCCCCCTCCCACATTAAAAGCAGGAAAATCTCAGACCCTCGCCCGCCCCAACGGCGGCAGCTTGGCCAGCTTCAACGCCACCAGCAACGCGCCAATCAACAACGCGACGATAAACGCGCCAATCCCGTTCCAGCCGCCGAAGTGCCAGAAAAACCCGCCTGCCGTCCCGGCAATGCTTGACCCCGCGTAATAACAAAACAGATACAGCGACGATGCCTGCCCCTTCGCCTTCAGCGCACGACGGCCGATCCAGCTGCTGGCCACCGAATGGGCGGCGAAGAAGCCAAAAGTAAAGATCAGCATGCCCGGCACCACCAGCCACAGCGGGCTGAACAGTGTCAGGACCATACCGGCGAGCATCAGCACAATGGTGCCCCACAGCACGCGGCGACGGCCCAGGCGGTCGGCGAGGGAGCCGATTTTCGCCGAGCTGTAGATGCCGGACAGGTACACCAGCGACAGCAGGCCGACCACGGCCTGGCTAAGGTCATACGGGTCGGCCAGCAAGCGATAGCCGATGTAGTTGAACAGGGTCACGAACGCACCCATCAACAGGAAGGCTTCCAGAAACAGCCACGGCAGGCCCGCGTCCTTGAAATGCATCACGAAGCCGTCCAGCAGGCTGCGCGGCTTGAGGCTGCTGGCGCGGAAGTTGCGCGATTCGGGGAGGATTTTCCAGAACACCGTCGCGGCGATCAGCGCCAGGCCGCCGATGATCAGCATTGCGGTGTGCCAACTGACAAAGTCGATCAGCACGCCGATGATCAGGCGCCCGCTCATGCCGCCAATCGCATTGCCGCCGATGTACAGGCCCATGGCCAGGCCAATGTGCTGCGGGTGGATCTCTTCGCTCAGGTAGGTCATCGCCACGGCGGCCAAGCCGCTCAAGGACAGGCCCACCAGCGCACGCATCAGCAGAATGCCCTCCCAGTTCGGCATCAGGCCACTGGCAATCGTGGCCAGCGCCGCACAGAACAGCGCGGCGACCATCACCGGCTTGCGCCCCAGCCGGTCGGAAATCGGCCCAGTGATCAACAAGCCAAACGCCAACATCGCAGTGGCAACCGACAGGATCAGGCTGCTTTGTGCGGCATTGATGGAAAACTCGTGGGACAGCGCCGGCATCATCGGCTGTACGCAATACAGCAGGGCGAAGGTCGCAAACCCGCCGGAGAACAGCGCCAGCACCGTGCGCATGAACATCGGCGTGCCTTTTTCGATGTAGTCGTCGTTAAGCTGGGCGACGACTTCATCCAGGGCGGTGGGCGGGGCTTCTTGAGCGTGTACAGCAACAGCAGATTTCACGGGGACCTCGGGGAAAAAGACTGCCACGGCCGGCAATACGAAAAAGAATATAGCTGGCTAATGATTCTTTCCAATATATTGTTCGACCTGTTTGATAGCTTTAACGACCTAATGAGGCTTGCATGGAATTACGTCACCTGCGCTACTTCATCGCCGTCGCCGAAGAGCTGCATTTCGGCCGCGCCGCGCAAGTACTGGGGATCTCCCAGCCGCCGCTGAGCCAGCAAATCCAGGCGCTGGAACAGGAAGTGGGCGCGCGGTTATTCGAGCGTACCAACCGTCGGGTCGAGTTGAGTGAAGCGGGGCGCCTGTTCCTGAACGAAGCGCGCCTGGTGCTGACCCAGGTCGATAAAGCGGCGGACGTCGCTCGGCGGGCGCAGATGGGAGAACTGGGAGAGCTGAAAATCGGCTTTACCTCGTCGGCGCCGTTCACCGCCAGCATCCCGCAGGCGATCTTTGCGTTTCGCCAGGCGTTTGCGGCTGTGCATTTGAGCCTGCAGGAGATGAGCAGCACCCAAGTCGCCGAATCGTTGGTGGACGAGTCGATCCAGGTCGGGTTCATGCGGCCATTGCCGTTGCCGGACTCCCTCAGCGTGATCGAGCTGATGCGCGAGCCGTTGGTGGCGGTATTGAGCGCCGGGCACCCATTGGCACAGGGCAGCGAGCGAGGTTTGCACCTGGCGCAGTTGGCAGAGGAACCCTTTGTGTTTTTCCCGCGCAGTTATGGCAGCGGCCTCTATGCACAACTGCTCAACCTGGCCCGCGACGCCGGCTTCAGCCCGCGCTTTGCCCAGGAAGCCGGTGAAGCGATGACCATCATTGGTCTGGTGGCGGCGGGGCTGGGGGTGTCGGTGCTGCCCGCTTCCTATCAGCGTATTCGCATCGATGGTGTGGTGTACCGCACCTTGCTGGACCCGGAGGCGGTAACGGCGGTGTGGCTGGTGCAGCGCAACGGCACGCAGTCGCCGATGGCGCAGGCGTTTGTGGAACTGCTCACACGTAAAGCGCAGCTGTAAGCTGGATCACATATCAGGTAACGCAAGCGGCTTAGTCATTCGCGAGAAACTTGCGCAGAACCGCTTTTTTCAGGCGAGTGAATATGGATGGCACTTCTCTATCAGCCCAAGGAGGGCAGCGTGTTGATTTGTGATTTTCGTGGGTATGAGGTTCCGGAAATCACCAAGGTTCGGCCCGTTATTGTGGTACGCAAACATCGGACCAATAGATTGCTAGTCACGGTGGTACCGCTAAGCACTACGGCTCCACAGCAGGTGTTGGAGCATCATTTGCAGCTTGATAGTCACCTTCAAGGGGCAAGTCCGACGTGCTGGGCTAAATGCGACATTGTCGCGACAGTGAGCTTGGGCCGATTGGATCGAATAAAAAGTAAAGATCGTCATGGCAAACGAACTTACAAAATTGCAGAGCTTACCCATGACCAGTTTGTGGCGATAAAAGCGGCGGTGCGCGGTGCGCTCGGCTTGCGATAAAGCAGCATCTGGATGGGCGGCGTTTTGCCACTGATTGCAGGCAACCTGTTTTCAGGCATACTGGCCGAGTTCCCGAAAAGGGGCTTGTGAGACTCTGAGGATCCTGGGCAACCAGCCATCGCAGAGCCAGGCAGGAAGCGGCGATGACAAGCCAACCTGTTTGTGAAGAGGGCGCCGAAAGGCGCCCTTTGTCGTTTTTGGGTTACTGCATGCCCGCCGAGCGCAACCCCGCCATGATGTCGCGATCCAGCATGCTCACCCAACGGTTGTAGTTGCGATGGATCTTGCCGTCCTTGTAGCCCAGATCGCGGCTGTCGCGGTAGGTGATGGCGTAGCTGTTGCGGGTGTAGCGGATATCGATGGCCGCATAGAACTGGTTGCGCACGGTGATCTCGGCCTGTATCAGTTGCGGGCTCAGGCGTTGTACCGTCCACTCGCGTTTTTGCAGGGCGGCGACGATCACCTGTTTCATTTTTTCTTCGCTGACCTGGGTCGTGGCCGGCAGTTCGTGCTGGGTGTTAAGTACCGGTTTGTTGGTGCAACCGGCGGTGGTCAGCAGGGCCAGTGTGATCAGGGTGGCGCGTAGCAGGGAAGACATTCCGTTTTCTCCAGTCGATTAAAAAAGTCAGGACCAGCGGCGGAAGATCAACGAAGTGTTGACGCCGCCAAAGGCGAAATTGTTGTTCATCACGTAGTCGTGGTGCATCTGGCGAAAGCCACCTTGCAGGTAATCCAGCTCGCCGCATTGCGGGTCGACGGCGTCCAGGTTGAAGGTGTGCACGTACTGGTCGCGGTTCATCATCTCGATGCTGAACCAAGACTCCAGCGCCCCGCACGCGCCCAGGGTGTGACCAAGGAAGCTCTTCTGCGAACTGATGGGCATGCGAGGGCCGAACAGGCTGCTGGTGGCCAGGGTTTCGGCGATGTCGCCCTGGTCGGTGGCGGTGCCGTGGCCGTTCACGTAGCCGATGGCGGACGGCTCAAGCCCGGCATCTTCCAGGGCCAGTTCCATGGCGCGGCGCATGGTTTTCTGTTCCGGGCGAGTGGTGTGCTGGCCGTCGGCGTTGCTGCCAAAGCCGACCAGTTCGGCATGAATATGTGCGCCTCGCGCCAACGCGTGTTCCAGCTCTTCCAGCACCAGCATGCCGCCGCCTTCACCGATCACCAGCCCATCGCGGCCGCTGTCGTAGGGGCGCGGGCTGGTTTGGGGTGCGTCGTTTTTCAGGCTGGTGGCGTAGAGCGCGTCGAACACCATCGCCTCGGTGGGGCACAGCTCTTCGGCGCCTCCGGCCAGCATCAAGGGCAGGCGGCCGAACTTGATTGCCTCGTAGGCATAACCGATGCCCTGGCTGCCGCTGGTACACGCGCTGGAGGTGGGGATCAAACGGCCGGTGAGGCCGAAAAAGATGCTGATATTCGCCGCCGTCGTGTGCGGCATCATGCGCACATAAGAGTTGGCGTTAAGCCCCTCGGCCACCGAGTTCAGCAGCATATTGCCGAACGCCTTGATCTCATCGGTGCTGCCGGTGGACGAACCGCACGCCACCCCCATGCGCCCGTCTTTGATTGAATCGTCGCCGAGCAAGCCCGCGTCCTGCAACGCTTGCTCCGCTGCCCACACTGCCAGGCGCGAAACGCGGCCCATGCTGCGCAGTTGCTTGCGCGTCCAGTGCGCAGGCACGACGAAATCGTCAATCGGCCCAGCCAGGCGCGTGTTCAATTCGGTGAAACGGTCCCACTCGTCCATACGCCGGATGCCGCTGCGGTTGGCGCGAAAGTTGGCTGCGATGGTGTCCCAATCGCTGCCCAGGGAGGTCATGCCGGCCATGCCGGTGACGACGACGCGCTTCATCAGCACAAGCCCCCGTTTACGGCCAACACCTGGCGCGTGATATAGCCGGCTTCGGCCGACATCAGGAAGTTCACCGCCCCGGCGACTTCCTCCGGAGTGCCCATGCGTTGCGCCGGGATCATCTTCATCAGTTCTTCCACCGGTACGTTTTCATCCAGCATCGCGGTGTCGATCAAGCCCGGTGCCACACAGTTGACGGTGATCTTGCGCTTACCCAGCTCGATAGCCAGTGCCTTGGCTGCGCCGATCAGGCCCGCCTTGGAGGCGCTGTAGTTGACCTGCCCACGGTTGCCGATCAGCCCGGAGACCGAGGTGATGCACACGATGCGCCCGGCGGCACGCCGACGAATCATCGGCATCATCACCGGGTGCAGCACGTTGTAGAAACCGTCGAGGTTGGTGCGCATCACCACGTCCCAGTCGTCTTCCGACAGGGCCGGGAAGGCGCCGTCGCGGGTCAGGCCGGCATTGAGCACCACACCGTAATAAGCGCCATATTGTTCAACGTCGGCTTCCAGGATCTGCTTGCACGCCGCGCGATCGGCTACGTCGAATTGCAGCACCCGCGCCTGGCGGCCCAGGGCTTGGATCTCGACTTGTACCGCGCAGGCTTCGGCACGACCACTGCGGCAATGCAGCACGATGTCATGCCCGGCCTGGGCCAGGCGCAGGGCAATGGCGCGGCCGATGCCACGGCTGGAGCCGGTGACCAGTACGGATTCAGTCATGGCGTTTCGTCCTTCGATTCATCTAAATAGTTGGCCGCCTGGGGCGGTCGAAATACGTTCAAGCGTGCGCTGGCCTGGATCCCGTCGCCGGTAAGGTGGCACTCGAACACCCCCATGCCATTGTCGTCTTCCAGGGAGCGCAGGCCGTGGATGTTCAATTCAGTGCCTGCGGGAAAGTGCTCCACGTTGCACTCGAATTTACGCGTGCCCAGCAGGAAACCCAGTTCCACCGACCGGCCTTGCTGGCGCGCGCGGCAACCGGCATAGGCGGCCACGCTTTGCGCCATCAACTCGATACCGACCCACGCCGGCAGGCTGCCGTCAGCCCGGCTGAACAGGCCGCCGGGCTTGACGGTGAGGCGGGTGTGCACCTGTTCTTCATCGAACGACAGCACTTGGTCGATCAGAATCATGTCGCCCGCGTGGGGCAGCAGTTCGGCGAGTGGCCAATCGATCATGGGGCCTCTCCAATAATCAGGCTGACGTTGTTGCCGCCGAAGGCAAACGAGTTGCTCATCAGGCAGGGTTTGTTCAAGGTGTCGCCCGTGCGCGCCCATTGCAGCGCGGGCAGCGCCGGGTCCGCGTGGCCGTCCCACACGTGGGGCGGGACCAGGCCATGGGTCAGGCTCAACCAGCAGAATGCCGCTTCCAATGCGCCTGCCGCGCCGAGGGTGTGGCCGCTCATTGGCTTGGTCGACGAACAGGCCACACCGCTCGGGAACAGGCTGGCGACGGCCAGGCTTTCCATGGCGTCGTTGTGTTGGGTGGCGGTGCCGTGCAGGTTCAGGTAACCGATGTGTTCAGGCGCCAGTTTCGCGCTGGCCAGGGCCTTGCGCATGGCTTGCAGCGCCCCTTTGCCGGTGGGCTCGGGCGCGGAGATATGGTGCGCATCGCAACTGGCGCCGCTGCCCAGCAGGGCGACCGGTGCCGCCTCGCGGCTCATCACGAACAACACGGCCGCTTCGCCGATATTGATGCCGTTGCGGTTCACCGAGAACGGATTGCAGCGCTCGGCAGACACTGCTTCCAGTGCGGTAAACCCGTTCAGCGTCAGCCTGCATAAGCTGTCGACGCCACCGCAGATCACCGCATCGCACACGCCCAGGTCGAGCAGGCGCTGGGCACTCATCAAGGCGCGGGCGCTGGAGGTGCAGGCGGTGGAGATTACATAGGCCGGGCCGCTCAACTGCAGCCAGTCGGCGAGGAAATTCGCCGGGGCGCTGAGTTCCTGCTGCTGGTAGTCGTAGTCGCCAGGAAACGTGTTGTCGCGCAGGTAGTGGGCAATGCCGCGACTGGCTTCGTCGATGCCCGAGGTGCTGGTGCCCAGTACCACGCCCACCCGTGAGGCGCCGTAGGTGTGGATGGCCTGGCGGATTTGCGCTTCGATCTGCAACGCGGCTTCCAACAGCAGCTGGTTGTTGCGGCTGCTCTGCGAGCCCAGTTGCACGGGAATGGCCGCCAGTTCGCCGCGCACGGCCGCCACCGGCACCATACGTTCCGGCACCCAGCCGCTCTCGGCGCGCATGCCGGAGCAGTCACCGGCAAACAGGCTGCGGCTGACCTCGGCCTGGCCGCGGCCGAGGGCGCAGATCACGCCGAGGGCATTGAGGTAGGCGCTCATTTGCCGGCCCCCAGCGGGGTAATGCGATAGCTCAACGGTTGGCCCGCCATGTTCACGCTGAACACCTCTGAGGACTGATAGACGATTTGCCAATGGCCCGGCAATGTTCGCGTGAGGTCCATGGCCTGGGCCGAAGGATACAGCGCGCGCACGTCATCCGCCGAGGCCAGGGCAAACAGCAGCGCCGCGAACAGTTCTCGCGCCTGGGGGTTGGGCGGCAGCAAGCCATCGGCCTGCCACTGCCCGTCGATCAGCTTCTGTCGGGCCTGGGGAATGCCCAGCGGGTCCATCATCGACCAGCGAATCGCCGCCCCTTCACGCTGGATCACTAACAGCCAGTCCTGGCTACGCTTGCCCTCCAGGCGCTGCACATGCAATTGCATCGGCAAGGCCAGGGCCGGGATTTTTTCCGGCAGTGGCGCCTGGCTGGCGCATGCGCCGAGCAACAACAGGCAACCGATCAACAACCAGCGGATCATAAGCTCGTGCTCTCCAGCGGCTTGCGCGCCACGCAGTTGACCAGGGTTTCCTCGCGCTCGCCCACCGGTGGCGCCTTGCGCAGGCCCCAGCGTTCGAGCAGGCCAAAATCGCTGGAACGGCTCCACCACAGATAGGGGTACGAGACGTTCCCCGCGCCGAATTCAAAGCCCTGCTCGCGCAGCATGTCGAGGTATTCCTCGGCGCTTTTTTGCACGTGCATCGGATGACGGAACAGCCAGCGAATCACCCATGTGTCGATATAGGCTTCGGTGGATTCGGCAAACAGCAAGTAGCCGCCCGGCTTGAGTACTCGGTAAAACTCTTTGAGTGCGCGATGCTGCTCGACCAAGTGGTGAAAGGTCTGGTGGCAAAACACGATATCGACGCTGGCGTCGGCGACGTCGAGGGTGGCGCAGTCGCTGCCGATCAGCTCCACCGCCAGGCCCTGCCGAGCAGCTTCTTCGCGGCTCAGCGCCAGGCTGTGGGGGTCGGCATCCAGGCCGATCAGGCGCGAGGGCGCAAAGACCTGCTGCAGCAACTTGAACGATTTGCCCTGGCCGCAGCCGGCGTCGAGCAATACCGGCGCGGCCGGCAGCGGTTCGCTGAACAGGCTGCGCAGGTCATTGATCGCCACGCGCAACACATGGTGCTGCCAGGTGTGGCTGCGCAGGAACCAGAAGCCGAACCGGGTTTCTTCGACGTAGTTTTTACTCAGGTATTGACTGCTCATGCCGTCTCACTTGCACAAAATTGCGACAACATCCGCAGGCGCCGCTTGGGCTCACTGACAAAGGGGTTGCGTTCATCCCAGGCGTAACCGGCCAGAATCGAACTGATCATGCGGCGAATCTCCGGCGAACTGCCGGCGTGGAAAATCACATCCTGGAAGGTGCCGGCGTACCAGCCTTCGACGTAGCAGCGAAAGGTATCAACGCCGCGCTTCAACGGTTCGGCAAACTCGGTTTGCCAGTCCACCGTTTCGCCTTGCAGTTGGCGATGCAACAAGCCTGCGGCCATGCTCGCCGAGCGCATGGCGATGGTCACGCCCGACGAAAACACCGGGTCGAGAAATTCCGCCGCGTTGCCCAGCAGCGCAAAGCCCGGGCCGTGCAAGGTTTTGACGTTGGCCGCATAGCCGCCGATGCTGCGCGCCGGGGTGTCCCAGACGGCATTTTGCAGCACGCCGGACAGGCTTGGGGTTTGCTCGATAAAACCGCGCAGGCAGGCGTCGAGGTCGTCGCCGTAGCCGTCGAAATGCTCCTTGGCCGCGACCACGCCCACCGAGCAACGGCCGTTGCTGAACGGGATGGTCCAGAACCAGATATCGCGCTTCTCGGGATGGGTCGTCACCAGAATCTTGGTGCGGTCAAAGCCTGGGTGTTCGATGCGGTCTTCGACGTGGGTGAACACGGCCTGGCGCAGCGGGAAATTCGACGGTGCTTCAAGGTCCAACAGGCGCGACAGCACGCGGCCATAGCCGCTGGCATCCAGCACGAACCTGGCCTTGAGGTGGTACTCGCTGCCATTCTTGCGGCGTACGTGCAGGTAGCGACACTCACCGGAAAAGTCCACGCCAACGATGCTTTCGCCGTAGCGAATTTCCACACCCTGCAACGCGGCCTGATCGGCCAGCAGCTTGTCGAACTCGGCGCGCTGCACCTGAAAGGTCGTCGGCTTGCCGTGGCTGAACGTGTCACCGAAATCGAACGCACTGTAGCGCTCGCCCCAGGCGAACGCGGCGCCGGTTTTCACTTGAAACCCGGCAGCCTGCACGGCGTCGAGCATGCCGGCTTCTTCGATGAAGTCGATGCAGTGCGACAGCAGGCTTTCGCCAATCGAGAAACGCGGAAAATGTTCGCGCTCGATTATCAATACATCATGCCCTTTACGCTTGAGCAGCGCGGCCGCGATGGCTCCGGAAGGCCCGGCACCGATCACCACCACCTGGCGACGTTCCATTTCAACTGTGGGCACAAAGGCTCCTTGCCATGTTGGCGATATTCACATTCATGAGGCGTGTTTCTGTTGCCTGGCCCAAGGCGCCAGGATAAAGCTGAAGGCCAGGCCGAGGCTGACCGACAGGCCGAAATTGCTCACCGCCGGGGTACTGGAGACGGCCAGCAGGCCGAATGACAGCCAGGTTGTCAGCGCCGCCAGCAGCGTGCCCAGCAGGCTGACGGCGGCACCGCCGATCTGCTCACGCATCAGGATCGCATAATCGACGCTGATGGCCGTGACCAGCAGCAGGCCGAACAGGCTGAACAGGGTCAGGGGCTGGCCCAGCCAACCGAGGCTGGCCAGGCTGCACAACGCGGCCAGCAGCGGCAACGCGACAATACGCAAGGCGCCGGTGAAGCCGAAGGGCAGTATCAACAAGACCACGATCAGCACACAGGACAGCAACTTCAATTCGGCGGCGCTGATTTGGGTGTCGGCAAACACGCGGTTCAGGTCACCCAGGCGATCCACCAGTTGCACGCCGGGCAAGTCCAACGCCTGCACCCGCAGCAACGCCGGGTTGTTCAGGCCTTGCAGGCTGACCATCGCCGCCACGCCGCCGTCTACCGGGCCCAGCCACAGCGTGCGCCACGGCTCGGCCAGGGGGCCTTTGAGCGCGGCGTCGATGTCTTCGGTGGGCAGCGCCTGCAGTTGCGCGACTTCGGCTTGCAGCGCCTCGGCGGGAACGCCGAGGTCCAGCAGTGGTTGCCAGTGCTGCGCGAGTGTATTGAGCGCATCGCGCAGTTGCTGTTGCTCGGCGGGCAGGTTGACCAGTTGATTCAACGCCAGGTATCCCTGCAGCTTGTCCATGTTCACCAGCTGATCCAGGCGCTGGCCCAGAGCGGCCTGGCGTTCCAGTAACTGCTGCTGATTATCGGCACGCACCAGGAAGAACTGACTGGTGGGCTGGAACCCGGTAATGCGCGCCACGGCCTGGGCTTGCTGCAGCAACTGCGGCGGCGCGCCGATCCATTGGCGAATATCGTTTTTACTGTTGAGCTGCCACAGGCCGCCGGCGCAGAACACCAGCACGCCCACCAGCAGCACCGCGCCTGGCACGCGCTTGATCAATGCCGCTCGCCACTGCCACAAGCGTTCGGCGATGCGCAGCGGCCATTGCGCCGGGCGCAGTTCGACACCGCTAAGCAGCGCCGGCAGCAGGCACACGGCTGAGAGATACGCGCCGACCAGCCCGGCTGCGGAAAACACGGCGATCTGCGTCAGCGCCGGGAACGGCGTCCAAGCCAGCGCCAGATAGCCGATGCAACTGGTGGCCAGGCTCAGGCTCAGCCCCGGCAGGGTCAGGTGCAATGCCGGCCAACTGCGCCACGGTTGCAGGCTCCAGCTTTTCGACAGATAGTGCAGCGGGTAGTCCACCGCCACGCCGATCAGGCTCGAGCCCAGCACCAGGGTCATCACATGCATATGGCCGAACAGCGCCACACAGGCCACTGCCCCAAACAGCATGCCGACGATGACCGGCACGAACGCCAGCAGCACGCGCCAGCGCCGGAACGCCAGCAGCAGTAACAGCAGGATGCCCACGGTTGCGCCGCCGCCGACCCAGGTGATTTCTCGGGTGGCTTGCTGCTGTCCGCTGGCCGCATAGAGCAAGCCGCTGGCGGCGAGCAGTTGCACACCTTGCCTGTCGGCCTCGGCGCGGCTGGCCTGGAGCAAATCCGCCACTTGCAGCGGCAGCTTCATGTCGAATGCATTGCCGGTGGTGCGCGCTCGCAGGAGCACCCAGCTTTTGCCGTCGGCATCGGCAATCAACGCGCCGCTGCCGATATCCAGCTGTACCGCACCATGTTGTGGCTGGCTGTTCTGGATGCGCCCGGTCAGGCCCAGCCAGTCGTCCTGGCTCGGCACCAGGCTGAAGCCGGTGAAGGGGTCGAACAGTGACTGCACACGCTGCTGAATGAAGGCGTCAGGCTGCTGGATCAACTGCTCGCGGTCCTTGGCCGAGAGCATCGCCAGCCGGCCGCGCAGCAGCTGCTCGCGCAGCGCCGGCAAGTCGGCTTGCAGGTTCCATTGCACCTTTTCAAACAGGCCGCTGGCTTGCCAGTGCTCGGCCAGTTGCTGCGCCACGGCCAGCGCTTGCTGGCGGTCGGCATGCCCCACCAGTACCAGCATTTCGCGGTTCAGCGGTTCCTGCATGCGCTGCTCGGCTTGCAGCTCCAGGGCGTCCGGCGTACTGCCGGGTACCAGCTCCATCAGGTTGGCCGACAGTGGCGCGCCCTGGCGCCACTGCCAGCCGGCCAGGGCCAGCACGGCCACCAGCAGGATCAGGAACAGGCGCGGCAGCAGGCGTTCATTGGGCAAAGTCGTGTTGCTCCGCATCGCTCAGTGGCTGGTCGGCGCTGCTGTCCTGCATGCGCAACACCGTGCTGTCGCCCTGGGTTTCCAGCAACTCGATGGTGTTCACCAGTGCGCCGCCGTCGATATTGATCCGCGTGAAGACTTGCTTGAGCAACAGCGAACGCGGGATCAGCGTGAGCTTCCACTGTCGAGCCTCGCCTTGCAGTTGCAGCTCGAAGTCGCGTTGCAAGCCGCTGCTGTCGCCCCCCAGCACGGCGAGGAACAAACGATTCTGCTCGGTGCCGGCGCTCTTGGTGGGCAGCAATTGCCAGCCGTTGGCGTCACGCCGAGCGATGCCCTGGGCGCTGATGCGGTAGTCCTGCTGCAGCGGGGTTTTGAGCAGCCACAGCAAACCGTGGTCCTTGGCGAGCACGAAGCTGCCTTTGCTGACCAGCGGCTGGGGCAGGGCACGCAGGTGTTTTTCCTGGGTGAAGTGGCCGTGGATCACGCTGGGTTTGGCCAGTTGATCGCTCAGTTGCTGCAAGTCAAAAGCATGGGCGCTGAAGCTCAGCAATGCGGCGGCCACTGTAGGAGCGAGCTTGCTCGCGAAGAACCTCAGAGCACTGCGCAGTGTCAGGCGGATCGCGTTATCGTTGACGTCCATCGGGGGCAAGCCCCCTCCCACATGGGATCTCATTTCAGGGCCCTTTCTACGGCATCGGTGAATACTTTGGGGGAGGCCAATTGCATCTCGCGGCTGGCGATCTCTACCGCCACTTGCACGGTGCTGGCGCGGGTCAAGCGTTCGCCGCTGGCCAGGTCGGTGATCAGGTAGTTGACCTTCAAACGGTTCTCCCATTCCACCAGGCTGGCGCGTACGTTGATCGTTTGGCCGAAGGTGGCGCCGCGCACATAGCGCAACTGCAGGTCGATCACCGGCCAGGCGTAGCCGGCTTCGAGCATCGCGGTGTAGTTGTGGCCGATCTTGTCCAGCAGCGCGCAGCGCGCCACCTCCAGGTACTTTACGTAATGCCCGTGCCACACCACGTTCATGGTGTCGACATCGAAAAACGGCACGAGGATTTCAGTGTCGCTGTGCAATACACCGGGGCTACGCATGCAGCCTCCAGTGTTGCTCGGCAATGCGTTGCAGGCACAGGCGCAGTTCGCCTTCCAGGGCGCGGTCTTCAATGACGGGCGCAAAGTCCTTGGCCAGCTCTTCATGCATCGCCGCCAGTGCCGGCGGCAACGGCCGAGCGTCCTCGGCCTGGGCCCGCAACCACACGCCCTGGTGGGCGGCGAGCAAGGTGGCGGCGGCGACCTGTTCGGTCAGCTCCAGCACGCGTACAGCGTCGCGGGCGGCGATGGTGCCCATGCTCACTTTGTCCTGGTTATGGCATTCGGTGGAGCGCGAAAACACGCTGGCCGGCATGGTGTTTTTCAGCGCTTCGGCGGTCCAGGCGCTGGTGCCGATCTGCACGGCCTTGAAGCCATGGTTGATCATGGCGCGGTCGGCCGGCGCGCCCGACAGGTTGCTCGGCAGGCCGTGGTTGTAACGCACGTCCACCAGCAGCGCCAGTTGGCGGTCGAGCAGGTCGGCGACGTTGGCCACCAGGGTCTTGAGGCTGTCCATGGCAAAGGCGATGTGCCCACCGTAGAAGTGCCCACCGTGCAGCACGCGTTCGGCTTCGGCGTCGATGATCGGGTTGTCGTTGGCACTGTTGAGCTCGATTTCGATAAACGAGCGCAGCCAGTTCAGGCTGTCGGCCAGCACGCCGAGCACGTGGGGCGCGCAGCGCAGTGAGTAGCGGTCCTGCAGGCGGTGCAGCGGGGCAGTCGGTGCATCGATGGCCAGGTCTTCGCGCAACCAGGCGGCGACTTGCATCTGCCCTGGGTGGGGCTTGGCGGCGAACAGGCGTTCGTCGAAGTGCTCCGGGTTGCCTTGCAGCGCCACCACATTCAGCGCAGTGATGCGCGTGGCCAGGTGCAGCAGGTAGTCGGCGCGGGCGAAGGCCAGGCACGCGATGCCGGTCATCACCGCCGTGCCGTTCATCAACGCCAGGGCTTCCTTGGGCCGCAGTACCAATGGCTGCCAGCCCAGTTCGCGATGAACATCGGCGGCTTGGCGGCGCTCGCCACGGAACAGTACTTCACGCTCGCCGGACAAGGTTGCCGCCACATACGACAGCGGCGTCAGATCGCCGCTGGCGCCTACCGAGCCTTCTTCAGGGATCAGCGGCAGCACGTCGTGTTCGAGGAAGCCCTGCAGGCGCTCCAGCAGTTCCACGCGCACCCCGGACACGCCGTGGCACAGCGACTGCAAGCGCGCCGCCAGCACGGCGCGGGTGGCCTGGGCGTCGAGCAACTTGCCCAGGCCGCAGCCGTGGAAGGTGTACAGATGACGCGGCAGTGCTTCGACATGCTGCAAGGGCACCGCGACCACGCATGAGTCGCCGTAGCCGGTGGTCACGCCGTAGATCACGCCTTCCTTGTCCAGCAGCGAGTCAAGGAACTGCGCGCCCTTGGCGATGCGCTGGCGATACGCGGCATCGTCCTGCAAGCGGGTGGGCACCTGACGGTTGGCCAGAGCCAGTACGTCTTCGATGCGCAGGGGGCGTTCGCCAAAGGTGATCGGCTCAAGAGGCGTGGTCATCGGTCTTCCAGAAAGGGTAAAAGTTGAACCATTGTTGAGGCGCTTGCAGGCAGAACTGGCCCAGGCGCGCGGCGTAGCGGGCGGTCCACAGGGCAATGACTTGCTCGCGGGTGCTGCGCTTCCATTCGATCAATTGCGCGAAGGGCTCGATGGTCAGGTGATAGCGGCCCTGGTGCTTGAGGCACATCAGCAGGTTGACCGGGCATTTGAGCAAGCCGGCCAGCAGCCATGGGCCTTGGGGAAACGCGGCCTCGTGCCCGAGGAAATCGACGCGCACCGTGCGCCCGCCGTGCAGCGGGATGCGGTCGCCGGCAATCGCCAGCCATTCGCCGTCGTCCAGGCGCTGGCTGAGCAGCAGCATGGTGGCCGGGTCCAGCTCGCTGACCTGGATCAGGCGCAGGTGGGTCGCCCCCGCTTCGCCCAGCAGGCGATTGAAACGCTCGGCATGCTTGGTGTGCACCAGCACGTTCATGGTGACTTGTTCGCCGATCTCCGCCAGTGCGCGGCACACTTCCAGGTTGCCCAGGTGTGCGCCCACCAGCATCTGCCCGCGCTCGCCACGCAGTTGGCCGCGCAGTTGCGCCGGGTCGTTGATGTCGATCTGCTCCAGGCGCAGCTTGCCGTTCCACACGTCCAGCTTGTCGAGCATTGAGTCGGCGAACGCCATGAACTGGCCAAAGACTTTTCTGTGGGTTGGCAGCAAATCGTCGCGCGCGCTCCACTGCGCCAGGCGCTGCTGGTACTGCCAGGCACTCTGGCGCGCGGTGCGGCCAAACAGGAAAAAGTACAACACGATGCTGTACAGCAGCGGGCTCAACAGGCGGCGGCCAAGCACCTTTGCCGCGACTGCCGTGAGCTTCATCAGCCAGAAACTGCCGCGTTCCTCGCGGTCGGCCCAGTGTTTGCCGCTGTCGCTCATGCCTGCCACCGACGCCACAGGATAGCCGGCGCGCGCACCAGCATGCCGAAGAACAGTCGCGTGTGCATGGCGCTGATGCGTACGTTGTCGCGGAACAAGCGAAAGTGCGACAGGCCGTCGGCAGGGTAATGCACCTGGGTGGGCAGCCAGCGCATGGGCTGGTTGCGCCAGGCCAGGCGCACGAGGATGTCCGAGTCGAAATCCATGTGCGTGCCGATGTAGGCCGAGTCCATCAGCGCCAGCGTGGGGGCCAGCGGGTACACGCGAAAGCCGCACATCGAGTCGCGAATCTGCAACGACAGCGTGTTGATCCACACCCACACGTGGGTCAGGTAGCGTGCGTAGAGGCGGCCTTTGGGCACGCTGTCGTCGTATTCGGGGTAGCCGCAGATGATGGCGTCGGGGTGCCGGCGGGAGGTGTCGATAAAGGTCTCGACTTCGCGCAGGTCGTGTTGGCCGTCGGCGTCTACTTGCAAGGCGTGGCTGAAGCCCAGGCGCGCGGCTTCGCGAAAGCCCGCCATCACCGCGCCGCCCTTGCCCTGATTGCTCGGCAGGGTCAGCAGGGTGACGTTGTCCAGCAGCGCCAATTGCGCCAACACCGCTGCGCAGGCTGAGCTGCTGCCGTCGTCCACCAGCAGGCACGGCAGGCCGCTGTGCAGCAGGCTGTGGACCACGGCGGGCACGGCGGCCTCGTGGTTGTAGACCGGGATCAGGGCGCAGGGGTTATGCATCATGAGAGTCTCGGCAAACCTGGTGGCGAGGGAGCTTGCTCCCGCCGGGCTGCGAAGCAGACCCAATGCAGGCGACCGGGATGGCTCTGGAAAATTGCACTGCATGGGTTGGGAGTGCTGCGCACTCCAGCGGGAGCAAGCTCCCTCGCCACAAAAGCCTATTCATAGGGTGTCTCCAGCAGGATTCGGCCGCTGGAGCAGGCGGCGACGCCATTGCGGTAGGCGAAATACAATTTGCCGCGCTCCTGATCGAAGCGCAGGTGCAGTTCGATACGGTCGCCGGGGCGCACCAGTTGCTGGAACTTGAGCACTTCCATACCGGCGAACGTCGGCGGTAGGTCCAGCAGTTGCTGGCCCAGGTCGAACGCCCATTCCACCTGCACCACACCTGGCAGCACCGGCGTTACCGGGAAATGCCCGCTGAAATAGGCCAGGTCCGGCGGAACGCTCAGTTGCAACGTCCATTCGCCGTCGGTTTCGACCTGCTCCAGTACCTCCGGCGCCTTGGGGCGCGGCGCCAGCAGCAGGGCCTCGATATCGGCCTGGGGCAGCTTGCCCTGGCTGTTGAGCGGCAGTTGGCGCAGCAAGCGCCAGCGGCGGGGCAGGGCCAGGGCTTCGCAATGCTGGCTCAGGTGCTCGCGCAGGGTTTGGGTCAGCGTGCGCCGGCCCTGATTGCGCAGCGCATGCAGCCCCGCGGCGCTCAGCACCACCAGGGCACCGAGCGAGGCGCGGTTTTCCTGCACCACGCCCAGGCGCGTTTCGGCGACCCAGGGATGGGTGATCAACGCCTGTTCGAGCATCGGCAGGGAGATGCGTTTTTCTTCCAGCTTGACGATGCGATCCAGGCGGCCGAGCAGTTCGAAGCGGCCATCGGCATGGATGCGCGCGGCGTCGGCGGTCTGTTCGATATGCCCGGTGGGCAGGTACGGCGAGGCAATGCGCAGGGCGCCGTCGGCATCCTGGCTCAGTTGCACATCGGCAAACGGCTGCCAGGGTTGGGCCCCCTGGCGCCAGGCGATACCGCCGGTTTCCGAGCTGCCGAGGATTTCCGTCGGCCATTGCTGCAAGCGGTCGTAGAGGCTGCCGGCGGCCTCGACAGGCAAGGCGCCACCGGAGGAAAACACTCGGCACACCTGGCTCAGTGCCGGCCAGTCGAGGTTATCGCCCATGCGCTTGAGCAGCGCCGGGCTGGCGACCCAGGCAAATTGCGGATGCTCGCGACTGGCGCGCTGCATGTCTTCGGGGAAGGCCAGTTGCCTGCGCACAAAGGTGCGACCGGCGCACAGCGGCCACAGCACGCGGAACAGCAAGCCGTAGATATGTTGGGTAGCGACGCTGCCGATGATGCAGGCCTCTTTCAGATCGGCGCCCCACAGCGCTTCCAGCGCCTGCACTTCATTGGCCAGCTGACGCAGGGACTTGTCGATACGCTTGGGTTCGCCGCTGGAGCCGGAGGTGCACAGGCTCAGTTGGCAGGTATCCAGGTCAAGTGCGGCGGGGGTGAGAGGCGTCTGGTACAGCGCCTCCAGTTCCGATGCTTGCGTCAGCCAGGCATCGACGGCGTCGGCCCAGCGTTGACGGGTCTGGGGTTGCAGGTCGGCGGGCAATAGCACGCTGACCCCGGCACGCCAGGCGCCGAGCAAGGCAATCGCCAGCACGCCCGCGTCTTCCAGGTGCACCGCCAGGCGCTGTATGCCACGCGCTCGCAGGCCTGCCGCCAGGCGCAGCGATTGCTCCACCAGTTGTGCATGATCCAGTGCCGGCTCAGTGGTGACCTGGCGTTGTTCCTGCGGCTCGAGCAGTAGATGCTCAAGTTTCAAACCTTTCATATGCGGCCTCGAACCCTTTGTCGTACCAGCCATTCCACGGCAAACAACAGCCCCATCAGCCCGTAGGCGATCAGGCCGTTGTACAACGTCCACCAGCTCAATGGCGCCCATAAGGTGAGGGCGGCGGCGAGCAGGCCATTACACAGAAAAAACACACTCCACACGACGGTGACCTGGCGCGTGTACACCACTGCATGCGGCGGCAACTGCGGGTCGCTCATGCGCGCCAAGCGCTCGACCATCGGCGGCCCGTATTTAAGGCTCAGGCCGAACAGTGCCAGCATGAACGCACTGACCAGGCTAGGGTACCAACGCAGCCACTGCGGGTTGTCGAACCAGGCCAGCGCCAGGCAGAACACAATCACCACCACCGCCATCCAGCGGCTGCCGGGGCGTCGCGCAGCAGTGAATGCGCGCAGCAGCCACAGGCTGCCCAGCAGCAGGCCGAATTGCCAGGGCGCGAAATGCTCGGTGCCGTAATACACCGCAAAGGGGTACAGCAGCCCCGCCAACAACAGGCCAAGGCCGATCAGCCGGCTCATGCGGCGGGCTGGACCAGACGGTACACCGCCTCTACCACGTCGTTCACGGTGCGCACCGCCTTGAATTCTTCAGCGGCGATTTTCTTGCCGGTCTGGCGCTTGATGTGGTCGATCAGGTCCACGGCATCGATGCTGTCGATTTCCAGGTCCTGGTACAGGTTGGCATCGAGGGTGACGCGTTCAGGTTCCAGTTCAAACAGTTCCACCAAGGCGTCGCGCAGGGTGTTGAAAATATCGTCACGAGTTTGCATGGTCCGGTCTCAAGCTGCCTGTCTGGCCGTGACGAATGCCGCAAGGCTGGCCACGTTGGTGAAATGATTGCGCGTGTCCTTGGCGTCGGCGTCGATCTTGATGCCGTACGTTTTCTGGATGGCCAGGCCCAGTTCCAGGGCGTCCACCGAATCCAGGCCCAGGCCTTCGCCGAACAGGGTCTGGTCGCTGCCGATGTCGTCGACGCTGATGTCTTCCAGGCCCAGGGCCTCGATGATCAGCATCTTTATGTCGTGCTCAAGGCGTTGTTGGTCGCTCATCTTCGGCGAGCTCCTTAATGAAATAGTGATGCAGGTAATCGTTGAGCTTGCGTGACGCCTGGGGCGCGGGGCCCTGTGCGGCAAACGCGTGTGGTTCTATATCGGCACCGACGCGCAAACTGAAGTGGAATCGGCATTTGGGAATGCGATACCACGGCTCGGCCTTGGTCAGCGTGGTGGGGCTGACCTTGATCACCACCGGGGTGATGATTGTCGCACCGCGCAGCGCAATGGCCGCGCCGCCGCGATGAAAGGCAGGTGCCGCGCCGGGTGTGGTGCGGGTGCCCTCGGGAAAGATGATCAGGGTCTGGCCTGTGCGCAGGGCGTCGGCGGCCGCATCGAGCATGTCGGCGCTGCCGTCGTTGCTGATGTAGCCCGCGTCGCGCACCGGGCCACGGGTGAACGGGTTTTGAAACAGGCTCTGCTTGACCACGCAGTTGGTCTGGCGCATCAGGCCGATCAGGAACACCACGTCGATCAGCGACGGATGGTTGGCGACGATCATTTGGCCAGGGCGGCCGAGGTTTTCCGCGCCTTCGACGCTGTACGTGAGGATGCCCAGGAATTTCATCAGCCGAATAAAAAACCAGAACAGGCAACTGATGGTGTGGCGCGCGCGTCGTTGATGCTGTTCGGCGTTACCCGGCAGGCAACTGAGCAGCGGGAATACCAGCAAACGCAGGCACAGCCCGCCGACACCGAACACAAAGAAGCTGGCGGCCGTGGCGAACAGGCGCCAGTAATAGGCCTGCCGTGGTTTGTCAGTCAGGGCTTGCGTCGCCAGTTCCATACTCGGTTCTTCCAGGCATGTTGGCAGGCACCCTGTTCGGTCAACAGGGTGCGCAGCAGGTTCAGGGCGTGGGGCCACTGGGTTTGAGTGAGTTGGACAGTGCCGCTGTTCAGTTCCAACCGCCACTCGTCGCCCGGCGTCAGCAAAAGGCCGAGGGCGTAGGGGAAGGGCACGTCAGCGATCCAGCTGGCATACGCCTCGGGCGGTTGTTCTTCGGTAATGATCAGCAAGACGGCAGGGGCGCCTTCATTGAGCAGCGCGGCGGCTTCGAG
Source organism: Pseudomonas sp. R5-89-07 (assembly GCF_003851685.1). NCBI lineage: Bacteria > Pseudomonadati > Pseudomonadota > Gammaproteobacteria > Pseudomonadales > Pseudomonadaceae > Pseudomonas > Pseudomonas sp. R5-89-07. The sequence continues at coordinate 525,888 of NZ_CP027727.1, forward strand.
CAGACCGTGCTCAAGGCCATCACCGGCGGCGGCGAGTGCCGTCATTTCGCTGGTTTCATTGCGCAGGATCGACCACAGGCCAATCACCGCGTTATGCACTGACAGGCTGAACTGGGTCGGCGACAGCGGCTGCTCGTTGGCCAAGTCGCTGAGGATGTCGAGGGTGCGCGGGGTTTCGCCGTGGCGGGAAATAAACACCAGTGGCAGCGCTTCAAGGCCCTCGGCCAGTGGCCAGCCCACGCTGAACGCCATGCGCGCCAGACGGCTCAAGCGTCGGCGTTGCATGGCTGGCAGAAATGACACATCCGGGGATGCGTCGCTGGCGGGCAGCAACACCGGGTCCCGGCACCAGGCGTGCCAGTCATCCGCACTCTCCAGGCCAGGAGCCCAGGCGCGCCATTGGGCGATGTTGAAGTTGATCACTGAGAAGTTATCCCGCCCCTGCGGGCTTCCGTGTGCGGCCGATGGCCCCGGATTCCGGGACAGAGGGCAATGGCCGAATGGCGCGCATTATCCGGGTGCCGTGGGGTTCTAGCAAATTTTGGTAAGAATTTGTTCACTATCAATTACAAATAAGTGGGAGGGAATTACAGATTGTGGGCGATTGAGGGCCGAGTTGGATTGTCGGAGCGTTCCCATTCATTTGTGGGCCAGACACTGGGGATGGATGAACGAGGTAGCTAACCGGCGCTTTTGCGCTCTACACTCGGTCATTCATTGATACACGGAGGTTTTCCCATGCGGCGCGTGGTGTTCAATCAAAAAGGCGGCGTGGGCAAGTCCAGCATCGCCTGCAACCTGGCGGCGGTCAGCGCCAGTGAAGGCTATCGAACCCTGTTGGTGGACCTCGATGCCCAGGCCAACTCCACCCAGTACCTCACCGGCCTGACGGGCGACGATATTCCCATGGGGATCGCCGATTTTTTCAAGCAAACCCTGTCTTCCGGGCCGTTTTCGAAGAAGAACAAGGTGGACATCTACGAAACGCCGTTCGACAACCTGCACGTCATCACCGCCACGCCGGAACTGGCCGACCTGCAGCCCAAGCTTGAGGCCAAGCACAAGATCAACAAGCTGCGGAAGCTGTTGGATGAGTTGAGCGAGGATTACGACCGGATTTACCTGGACACGCCGCCAGCCTTGAATTTTTATGCGGTTTCGGCGCTGATCGCCGCCGATCGGGTATTGATTCCCTTTGATTGCGACAGCTTCTCGCGCCAGGCCCTGTACGGCCTGTTGGCGGAAATCGAAGAATTGAAGGATGACCATAACGAAGGTCTTGAAGTGGAAGGCATCGTGGTCAACCAGTTCCAGGCGAGGGCGAGCCTGCCGCAGCAGATCCTGGATGAATTGATCGCTGAAGGCTTGCCGGTATTGCCGGTGTACCTGGCCAGCTCCGTGCGCATGCGCGAGTCGCACCAGGAGAGCAAGCCGCTGATCCACCTGGACCCACGGCATAAGTTGACGCTGCAGTTTGTGGAACTGCACAACTTGCTGGAAAACACCTGACCTCAAGCAGTGCACAGATCCAATGTGGGAGGGGGCTTGCCCCCGATGCGGTATGTCAGCCAGCTTATTTGTAGCTGACCCACCGCTATCGGGGGCAAGCCCCCTCCCACATTTGGATTTGGAATTTTCCCACAGGGTCTGTAGGAAGTGTCTGGCAGCAGGGGATTGGCCTTGTAACCTTGCCTACAGCTACGCCAGAATCCGCCGGCTTGTGCGTCTGGATGGGCGTCTCTAAGGTTTGCCGGTCGCTGAATGTTCAGTGATCGGGTTTAGTAGCCCACTCAGACGAAAGCATGTGCACCGCTCCAAACCATGGCGTTTCTTGCCTGCCGATGGTAGCTGTGCGCAGGGCACCTTCGGGTGCGCCGGGTTTCGCTTTCGTTCTACCGGTCTACTAACCTGCGTACAGCTGCCGCCCCTTGTTTAGTAGCAAGCAGGCGATGGCCCTGGCAGAGAACGAAAATATGAATTTATTTACCGTTACACCCAACCTTCCCACCGAAGCGCTGGTCATCAACAGCTACGAAACCTTCGCCTCAGTCCGCACCTTATTGCTCAACCTGTCCAACGACCTCACCGGCGAACATCGCGACGTGGCCCTGGCTATCCATCAATTGAGCGAGCTTGGCGTTATGCTGGTCAGCCAGATGATGGACCGCCAAGCCCCACTGGCCCAAGGCTGAAACACGGTCAAAATGTGGGAGGGGGCCCCCTCCCACATGGGTTGGTGTTGTTCTGATGGGCCGGTTACACGCCTTGGCTGCGCAACCAGCTCATCAACTGCGGCAACGGAAACGCCCCGCTCTGGCGCGCCACTTCGCGGCCGTTCTTGAACAGAATCAAACTGGGAATCGAGCGAATCCCCAATTGCGCCGACAGCTGCTGATTGGCCTCGCTGTCGAGCTTGGCCAGCCGGCACTTGCCTTCCAACTGCCCGGCCGCCTGCTCGAATACCGGCGCAAACGACTTGCACGGCCCGCACCAATCCGCCCACACATCCACCAGCAATGGCAGGTCGCCCTTGATCTGGCTGGCGTAGTCGCCTTGTTTCAATTCAAAGGGCGTGTTCAGCAACACAGGCTGCTTGCAGCGCCCACATTTCGGCGCATCCCCCAGGCGTTCGCCTGGGATGCGGTTGAGACCGTTGCAATGAGGGCAGGGGATTACGAGAGGTTCAGACATCGGAGGCTCCTGGGGACTGGCCAATAGGGGGTATCTGGTGACGGGGCTGAGATTTATCAAGGCTGGGTGCAGAGACTCATTCGCTCACAGTTTTGCCGGCGCCCCGGTGAGTCGACTGTCTAGGCTATTTCGTGTGCGCCACCGGTCTGTTTGCGGCTATAGCAAATTGCGATAGTTCGAATTCAGGTTTAACCTTCATAGCAAGATGCGATAAGGACGTTGCATGCGAGTCATCAGTGAAAGCAGGATCTGGGAAGCAAAGGGAAAATGGCCGCGCTCGGCAACAGCTTTGGATCAGTGGTATCGCGTGATCAAACGCAACGCTCCCAAGGACTTCGCTGCAATGAAAGCCATGTTTCCCGCCACGGATAAGGTAGGTGAATTTCATGTGTTTGATATTGGCGGTAACAAGCTGAGGTTGATTGCGTCGGTGCAGTATCGAATGCAGCGCGTTTACATCAAGCACCTGCTTGACCATCGCGATTATGAGAAGGACAAATGGAAGGAAAAAATCAGATGAGCGCACTTATGCGAGTGGCGGCAGAGCACTGGCAATTCGTTTCGCCTGTGCTGCGCAAGCCGGAAAACGAGGCGGACTACGACGCACTGGTATGTGGTTTGGATGAGTTGTTGAGCCTGGTGGGTGAAGACGAGGACAGTCCACTGATGAGCCTGGTCGACATTCTGAGCGACTGGATTGAAGCTTATGATCGTGAGCATCGCCCTATGCCCGTCGCCAGCGGGGTCGATGTGCTGCGCTACATGATGCGCGAGCACAATCTCACCCAGAGCGACCTTCCGGGGGTTGGGGCGCAGTCAGTCGTCTCGGAGATATTGAGCGGAAAACGCCAGCTCAACGTGCGCCAGATTCGTTGGCTGGCCGAGCGTTTCGGGGTGTCTGTGGAGACCTTTATCTAAGCGCTCAAGACGAACAACTGATCTCCAGATGCTTGCCCCAATCCGGCGGCCGTTGCGCGTACTGCTCCATACCCGCTTGTTCCTCGAACGGCCTGCTCAGCACTTCATGCAGTCGTCGCACTTCGCTGTAGTCGCCTTGCTCGGCGGCGGCGATGGCGTTTTGTGCGAGGTAATTGCGCAGGATGTACAGCGGGTTCACGGCATGCATTCGCGCACGGCGCTGTTCTTCGCTGTAATCACCGTCGCGCAAGACCCGCGCCGTGTACCGTTCGGCCCAGGTGTCGAAGCCGGCCATGTCGACAAAGTCATCGCGCAACCGGGTAACCGCCAACGCTGCCGGCTCATCGCCGAGGCGTCGGAAGAACAGCGTGTAGTCCACGCCGCTGTTTTGCATCAGCTTGAGCAGTCGTTCCACTAGCTGCTGGTCCTCGTCTTCGGCCGTGGTCAGGCCCAGCCGGCGACGCATCAGGTCCAGGTAGTGGGCTTGATACAGCGGCAGGTACAGGCCGAGGGCTTCTTTGAGCGCATCAACGCTGATGAATGGCGTGAGCGCCTGGGCCAGGGCGCTGAGGTTCCACTGCCCGATCGGTACCTGGTTGCTGAAGGAATAACGCCCCTCGTGGTCGGAATGATTGCAGATGAAGTGCGCATCGAAGTCATCCAGAAACGCAAACGGCCCGAAGTCGAAGGTGATGCCCAGGATCGACATGTTGTCGGTGTTCATCACGCCATGACAGAAGCCATAGGCCTGCCATTTGGCGATCATTTCAGCATTGCGCTCGACGATTTCGCGGAACATCGCCAGGTAGGGTTCCGGTTGCTCGCGGCACTCGGGGTAGTGCAGGTTCAACACGTGTTCAGCCAGCTCGGCCTGCTGCTCGGGTTTCTTGGTGTAGTAGAAATATTCGAAATGTCCGAAGCGGATATGGCTGGGTGCCAGGCGCAGCACCATCGCCCCGCGTTCCTGCTTCTCGCGCCACACCGGCGTGCTGGAGCCGATCACGCACAAAGCGCGGCTGCTGGGTATGCCCAGGGCATGCAGCGCTTCTGAAGCGAGAAACTCACGGATCGAGGAGCGCAATACCGCACGCCCGTCGCCCATCCGCGAGTAGGGCGTCATGCCGGCGCCCTTGAGGTGCAGGTCCCAATGCTCGCCCGCCTGGTTATACACCTCGCCCAGCAACAACCCTCGGCCATCCCCCAATTGCGGTGTGTAGCCGCCGAACTGATGCCCGGAATAGACCATCGCCCGCGGCTGCGCTTCGGCCCACAGCTTGTGCCCGCCGAACAGTTCGGCAAACACCGGTGTTTCGGCCACGGCCGGGTCGAGGTCGAGCAGGGCCATGGCGGCATTGCTCGCCACCACCAGGCGCGGCTCGTCGAGGGGCTCGGGCAGCACATGGGTTGAGAACGCATCGCCCAGGCGTGCGAAGCGGTTGTCGAAGGTCAGTTCGTCGAGGGCTTTCACCGGCGATCTCCAGCAGGATGCCCCAGCATTTTGCTGGGGCTGAGTTCGTTAGTCGAGTTTGCTCGGCGGTGGTTCAGGCGCGTCTTCGACCTTTCCGGCGGGCGGCTCGGGGGTATCCTGCTCGGGCGCGACGAGGGTCTTGCGCTCGTCTTCCACTGGCACCAATTTGTATTCCTGGCCGTGCATGTTCTTCAGGTACACCTCCATCTGCCGGAACGAGATGTTGATGTGCTGCTTCTTGAACTCACGGTTGATGTAGCGATTGACCTCGTCCAGCACCGGGTTGCGGTCGCCCAGGTCGCGCACATGCATGCGCAGCTCATGGTCGAGGGTGCTTTCGCCGAAGTTGAGGAAGTACACGTGGGGTTCCGGTTCTTTCAATACCCGTGGGTTTTCCCTGGCGGCTTTGAGCAACAGTTCCCTCACCAGATCCAGGTCGGAGCCGTAGTCCACCCCCAGTTTCAGGGTGACCCGGGTGATGGTGTCGGTCAGCGACCAGTTGATCAGTTGCCCGGTGATGAACGTCTTGTTCGGGACAATGATGTCCTTGCGGTCGAAGTCGGTGATGGTGGTGGCGCGGATGCGGATCTTGCTCACCGTGCCCGACAGATTGCCGATGGTGATGGTGTCGCCGATGCGCACCGGGCGCTCGAACAGGATCATGATGCCGGAGATGAAGTTGGCGAAGATCTCCTGCATGCCAAAGCCCAGGCCCACCGACAACGCCGCCACCAGCCACTGCAACTTGTCCCAGCTGACGCCGAGGGTAGACAGCGTCGAGACAAAACCCACACCGGCGATCACATACGACAGCAACGTCGTGGTGGCATAGGCGCTGCCTTGTGCGAGCTCCAGTTTGGACAGCACCAGCACTTCGAGTAAGCCTGGCAGGTTGCGCGCCAGGGCGAAGGTGATACCAATGATGATCAGCGCGCCGAGCAAGTCGCCGATGCTGATAGGCACCATGCTGATGTTCGCACCGGTACCGCTGGTGTATTCGTACAGCGTGACATTATCCAGGTAGGAAAATACCGAGATCAGGTCCGACCATACCCAGTAAAGGGCTGCAATGAAGCCGCCGAGCAAGGCCAGGCGGATCAGGCGCAGGGACTGTTCATTGACCTTTTCGATGTCCAGGGTCGGCTCTTCAACCACCGCTTCGCCGTCACCGGCTTCCTTGGCGGCCTGGCGCTTGGCCAGGGCGCGGGCATAGGCCAGGCGTCGGGCGGCGACGCTCAGCCAGCGTACGAAGGTGGCTTCGATCACCAGCCAGAACATCAGCAGGTACAGGGTGTTGATCAAGCGGTCGCTGAGCTTGAGCGCGGTGTAGTAGTAGCCGAAGCAAACCGCGATAAACAGCGCAATGGGCAGGGCGGTGAACAACAGGCCCACGGCCTTGCGAAACAGCGAGGCTTTTTCATGGGTGGGGCTGTTCAGCAGCAGGCGGCTGAGCAACCACGCCATCAGGGCGTAGCAGGTGAGTACCACGGCGATGCCCAGCACGTCTTCGGCGAGTGCCGCCGGCTGGTGTTCGGCGATGGCCACCACCGCCACCAGCGCCAGTACCACCAGGCCGAGCTTGCGTACCCAGCCCTGCAGGAATTCGACCTGGGGTTTTTCCCAGCGAAAGTGCAGCTCGGCCACGCCGCCGGGCGCCAGGATGCGGTAAGCGGTGTAGAACACCAGCCACGCCTGGGCGATCTGCAGCAGGGCCGAACCCAGGTTGGCGTTTTGCCCACGGGCGTCGATCTGCAGCGCATAGCCGCACAGCGCCAGGCCCAGGGATACCGGCATCGCCAGCAGGATGTTGATCAGGATCGCCTGCGGCGTGTGCCACTGGCTGTCGCGCTTGAAGTGACCGATGTCCAGGTGGACTTTATTAAGGCGCTGATACAGCGCCTTGCGCCGCCACAACAGCGCACCGATCAACAGCAGCAGCGGCAGGAACAGCAATGGGCGCTGGGTCAGGCCGTCATACAGTTCGCTGACGCTGGAAGCCCAGGGCAGGGTGGTGATTTGCTTGCTCAAGTGCGCCGGTACGGTTTCCAGCCATTCGGTGTCCAGCGGCTTGTTGCTCGGGATCCAGAACATCTGCTCATCGAGCGTGGCGCGCAGGGTGGTGGCGGTGCTGAGCAGTTGTTTCTGGTTCAGTTGCAGGGTGATGGATTCGTTGAGCAGTGCGCTCAATTCACGGCTCAGGCGCTCCAGCAGGTCGCTGCGGGTGATTGCCAGTTCCAGCAGGGTGCGGCGCAATTGCGGGGTGACATCGTCCGGCGGCTGGTTGGCCAGCAGGTTATCCACATACGCGCTGGGGGAGCTGATCAGCTCGCGTTGCTGGTTGACCTCGAACTGGTACAGGCGAATGTTGGCGATGTCGTCGGCCAGGTCTCGGTCGACGGTCAGGCGTGGCAGCGCCTGTTTCTGTTTGTAGAGGATCTTGGACAGCAGCAGGCTGCCCTTGAGCACGTTGATCTGCTCGTCCAGCGCCGAATCGCTTTGGGTGACGGTGTCCAGCTGCTGCTTGGTCTGCAGGTTTTTCTGGGTCAGGTCGTTAAGGCGGTCGGTGCTCTTGAGCAGGTAGTCGGAGAGCTTCAGGTTGGCCGCGCTTTCCGTGGCCAGCAGGCTGCTGCCGCCGGCTTTCTGCGCCTCGATGGACTGTTGGGTCACCGTTTGCCGGGACTGGGCCAGGCGTTTCTGGTTGATCAGGGTTTGCAGGTCCTGGATTTCCTGCTCCAGGCGCGCGGTTTTTTCCTGGATAAGGTCGTGCTGGCTGTTGCCCAGGTCCTGCAGCTGGCTGTTGCCGGCCAGTTCCTGACGGCGCAGGGGGATCAGTGCATTGAGGGCGGCAAGTTCGGCGTTGAGCTGGTTGCGCTGGTCGCCGCTGAGGGCTTTGCCGTTGTCTTTGCCGGCCTTGAGGGTGGCATTGATCTGCTGGATGCGCGTCTGGCTGCTGCTGATTTCGGTCTGCGCGCGCTCGGGACGGGTTTGGGCAGCGATGGTCAGGCTATTGGCGTCGGCCAGCTCTTTTTGCAAGTCGCCTTGCTGGGTGGTGCGTTGCACCAGCAATTGTTCAAGCTGCGGCACGGGCAGGCTGGCGTAGCGTTGGGCCACCGGGACGATTTTGGTGGCCTTGAGCCGGGTCAGCTCGCGCTGGTTCTCTGTCGTCTGGCGCGGCGCATCGTCCAGCTGGCGTTTCAAATCTGCCAGGCGCTGCTCGTAGTCCTGCTTGTTATCCAGGTACGTCAGGGTCTGTTGCAGGATGCCCTGCAACGCCTTCATGTCGGCGTCGGGCAGCTTGCGGTCGGGCAGCTTGTCCAGGGTTTGCTGGACAGCGTCGGCGCTGGGCGGGTCGGCGGCGTGAACGGTGCCGACACAAAGGGTCAGGCCCAGCAGGGCAGTGGCGAGAAAAGTGCGCAGGGTTGGCATAGAGACCGGTTGAGCTGGATGAAGAATCGGGGCGTTGTCGCCCCGCAGTTTAGAGGAAGAGTCCGGGGCCCGGGCGACTTCCTTCGGGGAATCTGACGCCGACTTTGCCAATCTTGTTCCCGTCCATGACCGCGACGGTCCAGATGGTGTTGTTCCACTCCACCTGGTCGCCCACCACCGGCGCGCCGCCGACTTTCTGGGTGATGAAGCGGCTCAGTGGCATGTCCGGGTCGATACCCTCGAGCTTGAGCCCGTACAGGGCCGACACCGCGCCCAGCTGGGCGTCGCCTTCGAGTACGAAGTCGCCGAAGAAGCGCAGGTCGAGGCCGCGTTGCGGTGCCTGGCTGAACAGTTTGCCGAGCGCCGGCAGGTTGTGTTCATGGCCGATGACGCAAAGCAGATCGTCGACTTCCAGCACCGTACTACCCGACGGATGGAGCAGTTGCTGGCCACGGAACAGCGCTGCGATCCGCGTGCCTTCAGGCATTTTCAACTCGCGCAGGGCGGCGCCGATGCACCATTTCTCCGCGCCCAGACGATAGACGAACAGCTCCCACTCGCTGGTGACGTGCACTTCCAGGGCGGCGCGGGAAATCGGCGCCGGGTCCGGCGGTACCGTGACTTTGAGCAACTTGGCCACCCACGGCAGGCTGGTGCCCTGCACCAGCAGCGACACCAGCACGATAAAGAACGCCAGGTTGAAGTACAGCTGGGCGTGGGGCAGGCCGGCCATCAGCGGGAACACCGCGAGAATGATCGGCACCGCGCCGCGCAGACCGACCCAGGCGATAAAGGTTTTTTCGCGGCCGTGGAACGCTTTGAAGGGCAGCAGGCCAATCATCACCGACAGCGGCCGCGCAAACAGGATCATCCACAGCGCCAGGCCCAATGCGGGCAGGGCAATCGGCAGCAAATCATGGGGCGTAACCAACAGGCCCAGCACCAGGAACATGCCGATCTGCGCCAGCCAGGCCATGCCGTCGAGCATATGCAGAATGCCATGGCGGCTGCGCACCGGACGGTTGCCGATCACCAGGCCGCACAGGTACACGGCGAGAAAGCCGCTGCCGTGCAAGGCGTTGGTCAGTGCGAACACGAACAGGCCGCCGGCGATCACCAGGATCGGGTACAGCCCAGTCGCCAGGTTGATACGGTTGACCATCTGCAGCATCAACCAGCCGCCGCCGAGGCCGACCAGGCCGCCGATGCCGAATTCGCGGATCAAGTGGGTCAGCAGGCTCCAATGCAGGCCGGTCTGGCCGCTGGCGAGCATGTCGATCAGGGTCACGGTGAGGAACACCGCCATCGGGTCGTTGCTGCCCGATTCGATTTCCAGGCTGGCGCTGACCCGTTCGTTCAGGCCCTTGCCGCCCAGCAGTGAGAACACCGCCGCGGCGTCCGTGGAGCCGACAATCGCACCGATCAGCAAGCCTTGGATGATATTAAGGTCAAATAGCCAGGCCGCGGCCATGCCGGTGAGGCCGGTGGTGATCAACACCCCCACCGTGGCCAGGGACAAGGCCGGCCAGAGTGCCACGCGAAAACTCGCCACCCGCGTGCGCAACCCGCCGTCGAGCAGAATCACCGCCAGTGCCAGGTTGCCCACCAGGTAGGCGGTCGGGTAGTTGTCGAAGATGATGCCGCCGCCATCGACGCCGGCGATCATACCCACGGCCAGGATGATCACCAGGATCGGAATGCCCAGGCGCGAGGAAAGAGAACTCACCAGAATGCTCGCACTCACCAGCAACGCGCCGATCAAGAACAGGCTGTTGATGGTCGTCGCATTCAAAGGCAGTACTCCAGAGCAGGAAAGACAGGGCGCAAACTGACCATGCAGTCTGCGTGCCAGGGATTCTAACCTGTTGAATTGCTACCCTGTCAAAAAGCTTTTGTGGGGGGAATCCCATTATGAAGGTTTCCACCTGGCTCCAAATGTGGGAGGGGGCTTGCCCCCGATAGCGGTGGATCTGTCAGCTTATTTATGACTGACCCACCGCCATCACGGGCAAGCCCTAATGCAATTCAGTTAAGCGAACGATGTTTATTGTAGGAGCGAGCTTGCTCGCGAAAAACGCCCAGGCAGCGCGTTCATTCTGGCTAAACGCGGTGGGCCTGGGTTCTTCGCGAGCAAGCTCGCTCCTACAAAAAGCCTGACTGGCATCAGGGCAAGCCCCCTCACACATTTTCTAGAGGCGGAAGCGTCCTACCATCCCGTTGAGGTCCACCGCCAGGCGCGACAACTCGCTGCTCGCCGCGCTGGTCTGGCCGGCGCCTGTGGCCGATTGCACCGACAGGTCACGGATATTCACCAGGTTACGGTCGACTTCCCGCGCCACCTGCGCCTGTTCTTCCGCCGCGCTGGCGATCACCAGGTTGCGCTCGTTGATCTCGATGATCGCCGTGTTGATGGTGTCCAGCGACATCCCTGCGCCCTTGGCGATGTTCAGCGTCGATTCGGCGCGCTCGGTGCTGTTGCGCATCGAATCCACCGCATGCTCGGTGCCGGCCTGGATGCTGCCGATCATGCGCTCGATCTCGCTGGTGGATTGCTGGGTGCGATGGGCCAACGCCCGCACTTCGTCGGCCACCACGGCAAAGCCACGCCCGGCCTCTCCGGCCCGCGCCGCTTCGATGGCCGCGTTGAGGGCCAGCAGGTTGGTCTGGTCGGCCAGGCCACGGATCACGTCCAGCACTTTGCCGATATCGCGTGATTCATTGGCCAACTCACCGATCAGGGTGGCGGTGGCTTGCACGTCGCCGCTCATGCGCTCGATAGCGCTGACGGTTTCCTGCACCAGGTCACGGCCGTCGCCGGCGGAGGTGGTGGCGTTGCGCGAAGCTTCGGAGGTGCTCACTGCATTGCGTGCGACTTCCTCGACCGCGCTGGTCATCTCATTGACGGCAGTGGCGGCTTGTTCGATCTCGTTGTTCTGCTGGGTCAGGCCGCGGGCGCTTTCGTCGGTCACGGCGTTGAGCTCTTCGGCGGCCGAGGCCAGTTGCGTGGCGGAGCCGGCGATGCGCTGCAGGGTGTCGCGCAGTTTGTCCTGCATCTTGGCCATGGCGGCAAGCAGGCGGCCGGCTTCATCGTTGCCGTCTACTTTGATCGGGCGCGAGAGGTTGCCTTCGGCCACTTCTTCGGCTGCTTCCAGTGCCTGGGAAATCGGCACGGTGATGCTGCGGGTCAGCAGCCAGGCGAACAGCAGGGTCAGCGCGGTGGCGATCACCAGCAAGCCTACGACCAGGTCAAAGGCCAGGTTGTACTGGTCTTCGGCCTGCTGGTTGGTGGCCAGGGCCATGGTGTTGTTGATTTCCAGCAGGCGGTTGAGCACCGCATTGACCTGCTCGGAGTTGTTCAGCAGCTCGGTGTTGAGCAGGCCGCGCAGTTCGTCGACCTGGTTGGCCCGTGACAGGCTCTTCATGCGCTCTTCAATCTGATGATATTGAGCCAGTAACCGCACGTATTCATTGTAGGTCGAGCGCTCTTCGCTGCTCTCGATCAACTTCTCGTAGACGCCCTGCGCGGTGCGAATCTGCTGGTTGCGCACATCGAAGGCTTCGAGGGTCTTTTGCTGTACGTCCGGCTCGCGATTGGTGAGCAAGCGGTACGACAACACGCGCAGGCGCAGGGTCAGCTGGGTGAATTCGTCGAGGGCACGGATGCTGGGCACGCTGGACAGGGTGATGTCTTCAGTGGCAGCGCGGATCTTGCTCATCTGGTTCAGGGCGAACACGCCGAGAAGCAGCATCAGGGCGCCAATAAACGCGAAGCCGAGGAAGGCCCTCGGGGCGATATTCATATTACGAAGAGACATGCTGGAATCCTGGGGGAAGCGCGATCCGTGCGGCCATGAGACGGGGTGTGCATCGCGTATCGGCCATGCGACTAAAGTCTTAAGGGGGCGCGCGCTTTTGTCGCATCTGACCAGGGGTTGGATTGATTCAGGAACCAGATCGGGTAATTGCAGTCACTAAGGCTCGAAAGTGCGGCCCGGCCCATAAGAATCGGGCTGCGCGCCGGGGATAACCCTGGCATCCGAGGTGAATTTTCTTTATCGTCACCGCCCTTTTAAAAGCAAGAGAAATCAAAATGTTAGAAGCATCCCTCAGCCAATTGGAACAACTGGTCAGCGACCTGGTACAACAGAATCAAGACCTGCTGGGCAGCAACGAATCCCTCAAGGCGCAGCTGGCCCAGGCCAAGGACGAAAACGACAGCCTGCAACTGAACCTGATGGAGCAGGAAGAAAAGCACGGCGCCACCGCTGCTCGCATCCAGGCACTGGTTGAGCGTGTGAGCGCAGGGCCTGTCGGCGCATGAGTGAAGGGATAAAGGTCGTTTCGATTCTCGGAGAGGATTACTCGATCAAGGCGCCAGCCGGGGAAGACCAGACCCTGATGCACGCCGTGACCATGCTCAAGGCCTCCCTGGCGACTACCAAGAAAAAATACCCGACCCTCATCGGTGACAAACTATTGGTATTGGCCGCGCTGAACCTGTGCGCCGAGCAGATCGAAATGCAGCAGGCTCACCAACAGGAACTCGACCGTTACCAAGAGCAAGTCAGCGCCACGGTCGAGGTGATTTCCAAGGCTATCCAGCCTTAGAACCACGCCTCCTGCATCCCCAGGCACGTATCGTCGCGTGCCTCCAGAATCGCCAGTTCATGATGGCAGCTTGGTACTTCCCAGGTCAGGAAGTACCGGGCGGCCTGGAGCTTGCCCTTATAGAAGGCCACATCGGCCGCATTGCCCTTGGCCAGCCCTTCTTCGGCGCGAATCGCCTGTTCCAGCCAGCGCCAGCCAATTACCGTGTGCCCAAACACTTTCAGGTACAGCGCCGAGTTCGCCAGGCTGCTGTTGACCTTGCCCTGGGCGAGATCGCCCAGCAGGCCGAGGGTGACGCCTTGCAGGCGATCAACCAGTTGCTCCAGCGGCTCCCTTAATGCAGTGAGTGACGAGTAGTGCTGGGCTCGAGCGCCTGTCTCGGCGATCAGTCGAATCAACTGCTTGAGCCCGGCACCGCCGTTCTGCGCCAGCTTGCGTCCGAGCAGATCCAGGGACTGGATGCCATGTGTGCCTTCGTGGATCGGATTCAGGCGGTTGTCGCGGTAGTACTGCTCCACCGGGTATTCGCGGGTGTAGCCATGCCCGCCGAGAATCTGGATCGCCAGCTCGTTGGCCTTGAGGCAGAACTCCGACGGCCAGGATTTGACGATAGGGGTCAGCAAATCCAGCAGCTCATGGGCCTGTTTGCGTTCGGTTTCGCCGGGCAATGTGGTGGTGTCGTCGAACAGGCGAGCGGCGTACAGGCCGAGGTCGAAGGCACCTTCCACGTAGGCTTTTTGCGTGAGCAGCATGCGCTTGATGTCGGCGTGCTGGATGATCGACACCGGCGCGGTACTCGGGTCCTTGCTGTCCGGCAGGCGGCCTTGCGGACGTTCGCGGGCGTACTCCAGCGAATAGAGGTAACCCGCATAACCGAGCATCACCGCGCCCATGCCGACGCCAATCCGCGCTTCGTTCATCATCTGGAACATGCAGCTCAGGCCCTGGTGCGGTTGGCCCACCAGATAGCCGACACAGTGGCCGTTATCGCCAAAGTTAAGCGCTGTGGAGGTAGTGCCGCGCCAGCCCATCTTGTGAAACAGCCCGGCCAGCAGCACGTCGTTGCGCTCACCCAGGCTGCCGTCATCGTTGACCAGGAATTTGGGTACGATAAACAGCGAAATGCCCTTCACCCCGGCCGGCGCGTCGGGCAGCTTGGCCAGCACCATGTGCACGATGTTTTCCGACAGCGGGTGGTCGCCGCCGGAAATGAAGATCTTGTTGCCCTTCAGCCGGTAGGTGCCGTCAGCTGCAGGCTCTGCACGGGTACGAATATCCGACAGGGACGAGCCGGCGTGGGGCTCGGTCAAGGCCATGGTGCCGAAGAAGCGGCCTTCGATCATCGGTTGCAGGAAGCGCTGTTTCTGCTCCTCGGTGCCAAAGCTTTCTATCAGGTTGGCGGCGCCCATGGTCAGGAACGGATAAGACGTAGAGGCCGCATTGGCAGATTGGAAATGAGCGAAGCAGGCTTGGGATAGCAGGGTCGGCAACTGCATGCCACCGGCTTCGAAGCTGCGGGCAGCATTCAGGAAACCGGCTTCCAGGAAGGCATCCACCGCCGGTTTCACTTCCGGAATCAGGATCGCCTTGCCGTCTTCGTAGCGCGGTTCGTTTTCATCGTTCTTGCGGTTATGAGGCGCGAAATATTTTTCCGCGATGCTGCGCGCTGTACTGATGGCGGCGTCGAAGGTTTCGCGGTTGTGCTCGGCAAACCGCTCGCGCTGGGTCAGGCCCTCGGCATCGAGGACTTCATATAGCTCGAAAGCCAGATTGCGGGAACTGAGCAGCGTCTCGGACATGGCGGCTTACCTTTGAAGGAATTGGCCCGAGTCTAAGTGCGCGAATGGAGGGTGGATAGCAAGATTGATCTGGGTGATGGAGGGCCAGAACACAAGAAGGGGAATTGAAATGCAATCAAATGTGGGAGGGGGCTCGCCCCCGATAGCAGTGTGTCAGCCAAAGATAAGTTGCCTGATTCACCGCTATCGGGGGCAAGCCCCCTCCCACATGGTTGAACTGCGTTTGTTAGCCGATGGTCATCAGGCTGGCGTTACCGCCGGCCGCGGCGGTGTTAACGCTCAATGCACGCTCGATCACCAACCGTTCCAAGGCAATGGATGTCTCACCCTGGGACAAACCATGCACCCCAACAATCGCACCGCCGCGCTGCGCCACTTGCTTGCATACCGCACGCAATTGGTCGGAGTCGCCGTGATGCAGCACTGCGTCGAACACCACCTCGTCCTTGGCCCAGTCGGCCACACGCTTGATCTTCGCCTGAATATCCTTCGGCAGGCGTGGGAACAAGGCTTTAGTCAGGTCGGTTTCCGGCCATACCGCCGAACCGCCTACTGCCAATACCGCAGCCAACTGAGTCAGCAGATCGCCTTCTACTTCCGCCAGGCACAGCACGTGCTCGCGGGGCAGGATGGCGTAGCTGTTGCGCTCGCCGGTCGGGCCGGCCAGTTGGCGAGTGATACCGCTTTGCGACTGTGCAGCGAATTGCGTGCACAGGGCGCTCAGTTCGCTGAACTTTTGGCTGTCGGCCCAGGTTTTCAGGGCGGTCAGCGGTTGGCTCATGGCGTCGCGCAGGCGCAGGTCAGGTGCTGTCAATGCGTCGCCACGTACGAAGGATTGCTCGATCGCATCGGTAGGACGAGTCGACAGCAGGCGGTACAGGTACAGCGGGCCACCCGCTTTCGGGCCTGTACCCGACAGGCCTTCGCCGCCGAACGGCTGCACGCCGACCACGGCACCCACGATGTTACGGTTGACGTAGACGTTACCGGCATTGACGTTGTCGATCACCTTGGCGATGGTCTCGTCGATGCGGGTGTGCACGCCCAGGGTCAGGCCGTAGCCGGAGGCATTGATCTGGCCGATGAGCTGGTCGATCTCTTTGCGCTTGTAACGCACCACGTGCAGCACCGGGCCGAAGATTTCACGTTGCAGCTCGTCGAAGCTTTCCAGCTCGATCAGGGTAGGCATCACGAAGGTGCCACGCTTGATCTCTTCGCCGTCGGCAATCGCCACCTGGTAAACGTTGCGGCCTTTGTCACGCATGGCCTGGATGTGTTTCTCGATGCCAGCCTTGGCTTCGGCGTCGATCACCGGGCCGATATCCACCGACAGGCGCTCCGGGTTGCCCAGGCGACATTCGGCCATGGCGCCCTTGAGCATTTCGATGACGCGGTCTGCCGAATCTTCCTGCAGGCACAGTACGCGCAGGGCCGAGCAACGCTGGCCGGCGCTGTCGAAAGCCGACGACACCACGTCAATCACCACTTGTTCGGTGAGCGCCGAGGAATCCACGATCATCGCGTTCTGGCCGCCGGTTTCGGCGATCAGCGGAATCGGACGGCCCTGGGCATCCAGGCGGCCAGCGACATTGCGTTGCAGCAAGCGCGCAACCTCGGTAGAGCCGGTGAACATCACGCCTTTGACGCGCTCATCACCGACCAGGCGGGCACCGACGCTTTCGCCCTGGCCCGGCAGCAATTGCAGCACGCCCTGTGGGATACCGGCTTCGAGCAGGATGCGTACCGCCTGGGCGGCGACCAGCGGGGTTTGTTCGGCAGGCTTGGCCAGTACCGGGTTACCGGCGGCCAGTGCCGCAGCGACCTGGCCGCTGAAGATCGCCAGCGGGAAGTTCCATGGGCTGATGCACACCACCGGGCCCAACGGGCGGTGGGCGTCGTTGGTGAAATCGTTGCGCGCCTGCACCGCGTAGTAGCGCAGGAAATCCACGGCTTCGCGCACTTCGGCGATGGCGTTGGAGAAAGTCTTGCCGGCTTCACGGGCCAGCAGGCCCATCAGTGGCTGGATTTCGCCTTCCATCAGGTCGGCGGCGCGTTCCAGGATCGCGGCGCGTTCGGCGGGCGGGGTGGCCTGCCAGATCGGGGCAGCGCTGATGGCGCACTGGATGGCATTGTCGACGTCTTCGACGGTGGCTTCCTGAACGTGACCGACCACATCACGCAGGTCGGACGGGTTCAGCACTGCGGCAGCCGGTTGTTCGCTGGAGGCGCAACCGAGCATCGGCGCGGCTTTCCAGTTGTTGTGAGCGGTGGCAAGCAGGGCGCAGGACAACGACGCCAGGCGATGCTCGTTGGCCAGGTCGATACCGGCCGAGTTGGCGCGGTCGCTGCCATACAGGTCACGCGGCAGCGGGATGCGCGGGTGCGGCAGGCCGAAGCCGCCTTCCACCGTGGCCATCTGCTCGATGCTCGCCACCGGATCGGCCACCAGCTCCTGAATCGAGATGGACTGGTCGGCAATGCGGTTGACGAACGAGGTGTTCGCGCCGTTTTCCAGCAGGCGGCGCACCAAGTACGCCAGCAGGGTTTCGTGAGTGCCGACCGGTGCGTACACGCGGCACGGACGGTTCAACTTGCCTTCGGAAACCTTGCCCACCACCTGTTCGTACAGCGGTTCACCCATGCCGTGCAGGCATTGGAACTCGTACTGGCCGGGGTAATAGTTCTGACCGGCAATGTGATAAATGGCCGACAGCGTGTGGGCGTTGTGCGTAGCGAACTGCGGATAGATGACTTCCGGCACCGACAGCAGTTTGCGTGCGCAGGCGATGTAGGAAACGTCGGTGTACACCTTGCGCGTGTATACCGGGTAGCCCTCCAGGCCTTCGACTTGGGCGCGCTTGATTTCGCTGTCCCAGTACGCGCCTTTGACCAGGCGGATCATCAGGCGGTGGCGGCTGCGGCGTGCCAGGTCGATCACGTAGTCGATCACATAAGGGCAACGCTTCTGGTAAGCCTGGATCACGAAACCGATACCGTTCCAGCCGGTCAGTTGCGGCTCGAAACACAGGCGCTCGAGCAGGTCCAGAGACAATTCGAGGCGGTCGGCTTCTTCGGCATCGATGTTCAGGCCGATGTCGTATTGCTTGGCCAGCAGGGTCAGCGACAGCAGGCGCGGGTACAGCTCGTCCATCACACGCTCGTACTGGGCGCGGCTGTAGCGCGGGTGCAGGGCGGAAAGTTTGATGGAAATGCCTGGGCCTTCATAGATCCCACGGCCGTGGGAGGCTTTGCCGATGGAGTGAATGGCTTGTTCGTACGAGGCCAGGTACTTCTGGGCATCGTGCTCAGTCAGTGCGGCTTCCCCGAGCATGTCGTAGGAATAGCGGAAACCCTTGGCTTCGAACTTGCTCGCGTTGGCCAGCGCTTCGGCGATGGTTTCGCCGGTGACGAACTGCTCGCCCATCAGGCGCATGGCCATGTCGACGCCCTTGCGGATCATCGGTTCGCCGCTTTTGCCGATGATGCGGCTCAGGGACGAGGTCAAGCCTGCTTCGTTATGGGTGGCGACCAGTTTGCCGGTCAGCAGCAGGCCCCAAGTGGCGGCATTGACGAACAGTGACGGGCTGTTGCCCAGGTGCGGCTGCCAGTTACCGGTGCTGATCTTGTCGCGGATCAGCGCATCGCGAGTGCCTTTGTCCGGGATGCGCAGCAGCGCTTCGGCCAGGCACATCAGCGCCACGCCTTCTTGGGAAGACAGTGAAAATTCCTGCAGCAGGCCCTGAACGATACCGGCACGGCCACCGGCGCTCTTCTGATTGCGCAGTTTTTCGGCAATCGTAGCGGCCAGCTTGTTGGTGGCTTCGGCCATCGCTGCCGGCAGGCGAGCCTGCTCGATCAGCATTGGCACTACTTCTGGCTCAGGGCGACGGTAAGCGGCGGTGATCGAGGCACGAAGAACCGATTGCGGCAGGATGCTTTCGGCGAACTCAAGGAAGCACTGATGGGCGTGGTCATTCTGGACTTCGCCAGCGTCGTCGGCATCCTTGCTGCCCGAACCATTGAGTTCGGAAAGGGTTGCACCACCCTCCAGTTTCTCCAGGTAATTGAAAATCGCCTGTTTGATCAGCCAGTGCGGCGTGCGATCAATGGAGGACGCGGCGGCCTTCAGGCGCTCGCGGGTTGGGTCGTCGAGTTTGACCCCAAGGGTGGTCGTAGCCATTTTCTTATCCTCATGGGTGCCACTACCGAGTGGCATCTGCTGGCGGCAAGATTAGCTTTGCCCATGAAGAGGTGCAACCGGGTGCAACCCTTTTGTTCAGGAAATTTTCGACGGTTGATCGGAAAAAAACCGGCCTTCAACGGAATCAGCTTCAAGCTGGTGCATTTAATTCTGGGTTCGGCATTTTTTGCTCCGAAAAGGAGCAAAAACTCGGCGTTTGTCCTGAAATGTCCTCGGGTGCAACTTATTCGCAAGAAACTGGTTGCACCTTATTTGCTTTGTTGAATAGCATTCGCGCATCAAGGTGCAACCACCTTCACGGGTGCGTTCATCGGCTGGCGGCTTTCCTGGGGAAACGCCAGTCATAAATGCGCGGCACGCAGCCTCGTTTATCCGAGCATCAACGGGTAACGGGCTGACAGACCGTCGCCACATAAAAACAAAGCCAGGGCATCACTTCTATGAGCGTTAGTAATCCCACCCTGATCACGTTCGTGATCTACATCGCAGCAATGGTGCTGATCGGCCTGATGGCTTATCGCTCCACCAACAACCTTTCCGATTACATCCTGGGCGGTCGCAGCCTCGGTAGCGTGGTGACGGCTTTGTCCGCCGGTGCTTCCGATATGAGCGGCTGGTTGCTGATGGGCCTGCCGGGCGCCATCTACATGTCTGGCCTGTCGGAAAGCTGGATTGCCATCGGCCTGATCGTCGGTGCCTACCTCAACTGGCTGTTCGTGGCCGGCCGCCTGCGCGTGCAGACCGAACACAATGGCGACGCACTGACCCTGCCGGATTACTTCTCCAGCCGCTTCGAAGATAAAAGCGGGCTGCTGCGAATCATCTCTGCGGTGGTGATTCTGGTGTTCTTCACCATTTACTGCGCCTCCGGCATCGTGGCCGGTGCCCGCCTGTTCGAAAGCACCTTCGGCATGTCTTACGAGACCGCGCTGTGGGCCGGTGCCGCAGCGACTATCGCCTACACCTTTATCGGCGGTTTCCTCGCGGTCAGCTGGACCGACACCGTACAAGCCACGCTGATGATCTTCGCGTTGATCCTGACGCCAATCATCGTATTGCTGGCCACCGGTGGCGTTGATACCACCTTCCTGGCCATCGAAGCCAAGGACCCGACCAGCTTCGACATGCTCAAGAACACCACCTTCATCGGCGTTATCTCGCTGATGGGCTGGGGCCTGGGTTACTTCGGCCAGCCGCACATCCTCGCGCGCTTCATGGCAGCGGATTCGGTGAAATCGATTGCCAATGCGCGTCGCATCTCCATGACCTGGATGATCCTGTGCCTGGGCGGCACCGTGGCAGTGGGCTTCTTCGGCATCGCTTATTTCTCGGCACACCCGGAAGTGGCAGGCCCAGTGACTGAAAACCCTGAGCGTGTGTTTATCGAACTGGCCAAGATCCTGTTCAACCCATGGGTTGCCGGCGTGTTGCTGTCGGCCATTCTGGCGGCCGTCATGAGCACCCTGAGCTGCCAGTTGCTGGTGTGCTCCAGCGCCCTGACCGAAGACTTCTACAAGGCTTTCCTGCGCAAGGGCGCCTCCCAGCTTGAGCTGGTGTGGGTCGGTCGCCTGATGGTGCTGCTGGTGGCGTTGATCGCCATCGCCATGGCCGCCAACCCGGAAAACCGCGTACTGGGCCTGGTCAGCTACGCCTGGGCCGGTTTCGGTGCCGCTTTCGGTCCGGTGGTGCTGATTTCGGTGATCTGGAAAAACATGACCCGCAACGGCGCACTGGCCGGCATCCTGGTTGGCGCGATCACTGTGATCGTGTGGAAACACTTCGAGTTGCTGGGCCTGTACGAAATCATCCCAGGCTTCATCTTCGCCAGCCTGGCGATCTACTTCGTCAGCAAGATGGGCGCGCCGACGGCTGGTATGGTCGAGCGCTTTGATGCGGCGGAAAAAGACTACAACCTCAACAAGTAACAGCGCTGGGCGTTGATCGCCCGGTACCTGAAAAGAAGGCCCACGTCCTGCGGATGCTGGGCCTTTTTTTATGAAGAAGATCGGCCCTGCGGGTATCTGAGGATTTCGGCACTGCCGACGTAGGACCTTACTGATTTGCCGGCGCAGCGCTCGAATCGGCAAACGGCTGATGCAGAATCGCTCGTCCACCCTTCGCAGAGAAACACCGGATGTTCGCTCCTGCCAATGAAAGTGCCTTTAACCTGACCCTGGATGGGGAACCTTGTGATCTGAAGGTTCAAGGGTTCATGGGCGATGAATTTATCAGCCTGCCCTTTCGCTTTGACCTTGAGTTGGTCAGCGAGCAGCCCGATCTGGACCTGGACAGCCTACTGCACCGTCAGGCGTTCCTTGGGTTTGACGCTGAAGGGCACGGCATTCATGGTCGGGTGTACCGGGTCGCGCAAGGCGATTCGGGCAAGCGGCTGACCCGTTACCAGATCACCCTTGTGCCCCAATTGGCCTATCTGGAGCACAGCACGCACCAACGGATCTTCCAGAACAAGACGGTGCCGCAGATCATCGAACGAGTGTTGGAGGCTCAGGATATTCAGGGTGATACCTTCGTGTTTCGCCTCAGCAGCGACTATCCCGAGCGCGAGTACTGTGTTCAGTTCGATGAAACCGATCTGCAGTTCATCCAGCGTTTGTGCGTTGAATCGGGCATCCACTATCACTTTCAGCACAGTCCCGAGCGTCACCTGCTGGTGTTTGGTGATGACCAGAGTGTGTTTGGCCAGCCGGACCAGGTCACTCCCTACCTGGCCGGCTCCGGCATGGTGGCCGAGGGGCCTGCGATCAAGCGCTTTATCCTGCGGCTGGAAACCCGTACCACCGGTGTCGACCTGCGGGCCTACGACTTCAAAAAGCCCAGCCTGGTATTGGAAAGCACAGCTTCCAGTGGGCAACGCCTGCCCTTGGACGAGCAACGCTATCCTGGAAACTTTACCGATCGCGCGCACGGCAAGCACCTGGCGCAGCGCGTATTGGAGCGGCACCGCAGTGATTTTCGTCAAGCCAGCGGTATCAGTGACCAGCCGGCCTTGGTCACTGGGCGGCTTCTGAAGATGGCCGGCCATCCGCGCCAGGAGTGGAATGACCTGTGGCTGGTGACCCAGTTGCACCATGCCGGGCAGCAGCCGCAGGTGTTGGAGGAGTCTGCGCCTGACGCCTATGGGGATGACTTGCCGACGGGCTATAGCAACGACTTTGTAGCGACGCCCTGGGATGTGCCGTTTCGAACGCCTCTGGTCATGCCCCGGCCGCACTTTAGCGGCTACCAGAACGCGGTGGTCACCGGGCCTGTCGACAGTGAGGTCCATTGCGACGAATACGGTCGTGTCAAAGTGCAGATGGCCTGGGATCGCGACGGCGAGCACAACGATCATTCCAGCTGTTGGCTGCGCGT
Organism: Pseudomonas sp. R5-89-07; assembly: GCF_003851685.1. NCBI lineage: Bacteria > Pseudomonadati > Pseudomonadota > Gammaproteobacteria > Pseudomonadales > Pseudomonadaceae > Pseudomonas > Pseudomonas sp. R5-89-07. The sequence continues at coordinate 548,371 of NZ_CP027727.1, forward strand.
GGCGAGCGGCTGGGCCCATGACCGTTATGGCGCGGTACTGATTCCGCGAGTCGGCATGGAAGTGCTGGTGGGCTTCGTCGATGGCGACATGGACATGCCGCTGGTCATGGGCTGCCTGCCCAATGCGGCAAATCGCTTGCCGCTCGACCTGCCGGCGGACAAGACCCGCAGTCTTTTTCGCAGCCAGAGCAGCCCCGGTGGCGGAGGCTATAACGAACTGCGCATCGAAGACCGCAAGGGTGCCGAGGAAATCTACCTGCGCGCTCAGCGGGACTGGACCCAGCACGTGTTACACGACCAGCAGGTGCAGGTCGATAACCAGCGCCGGGTAACGGTGGGCGGCGAGTCGCACCATGAGTTGCTGGGCGAAGAGCAGCGCATCACCCATGGCAACCGCCTGACTGAACTCAAGCAGGATGACCATCTGGTGGTCGGCGGTTCGCAGCACATGCGTGCTGGTCACACGCTTCAACTGGCGGCTGGACAAAGCATCGTCATCGACGCGGGGGCCAGCGTTACGATTCAGGCGGGAGGGCAGTCGGTCACGCTGTCGGCGGGCGGTATTTTCAGCAGCGTGCCGATCCAGCTTGGCGGGGCGCCAGCCCCTGCGGCGGCGCCCTTGAAGCCGGGTTTGAAGGAGGCAGCACTGACGGCGATCCCGCTCCCTCTGAGCGCTGTGCAGATAGAGAGCCTGAAACGGCGCGCGCCTTTTTGTGAAGAGTGCGAACGCTGCCGTGACGGGCAGTGCAGTATCGTCGAGCATGCACGGAGCGCTCCCTGATGCAGACGCCTATGGATCCCCACACTTGGCTGGCGCAGTTCCCCCTGCTTACCGACGAGCGAATCTTTGCGGTGCTGGGCACTACCAGCGACGCCAAGCCACTGGCCGCCTGGCAAGCCATGAAAGCAGGGCCGCCGCCGCAACCGATCTGGGCCGGTACGGCCTACCACGCTTGGGATGAGGTGATGCCCTACGTGGGCATCGTCGAGCCGGGCAGCGCGTTTCTTGATTGGGTAACCACTGTGCAAGCCGCGGATTGGGGTTGGCTGGCGGTATCGTCCAGCGCTTTGGAAGCCGTGGTGGCCCATCTGCAAAGCTTGACTCAGGTCCTCATGCCCAATGGCCAGGCGGTGTTTTTACGCTTCTGGGATGGCGCTCAGTTTCAGCCGATGTGGCAGCACTTGGGCGATGAGGCAGGGACGGTGTTGCCGGTGTTTGGGCGTTATCTGATCAATGGCCAGCCGCTGACAGTGGCGACTGGCCCGATGACACCCGCGAAAGCCTGGCCCTGGTGGCGGGTGCCTGAACCATTGTTCAGGCACCTGGCTGAGCAGTCGCCACAGGTACTTGTCGACAACCTGCTGCAATGGCTGCAAGAGCAGCGTCCCGATCTGCATGCCGCCTTCACGCCGAGCACATTGCAGCACAAGCTCACCTGGCTCGCGCGCAGGCCGGGGATCAGCCATGCAGCGTTGGTCGATTACCTCGCCTCGCAGTTGAGTTAAACAAAAACACCACCCGCCATGCGGCCCTGCACCTTTACGCCGGTAGAAGGTAAACTTCGCCCCCTGCGCAGGAGCAACCATGAACTATCGTCACGCCTTTCACGCCGGCAACCACGCCGATGTCTTCAAACACCTGACCTTGACCCGCCTCATCACCCTGATGTCGCGTAAAGAGCAGCCGTTCGCCTACCTCGACACCCATGCCGGTATCGGCCTGTACGACCTGCAGGGTGACCAGGCCAACCGCACCGGTGAATACCTGGAAGGCATCGCCCGCCTGTGGGGCGCAAACGACCTGCCGCCGCTCACCGCCGATTACATGCGTGTGCTGCACGAGATGAACCCGGATGGCCAGTTGCGCTACTACCCCGGCTCGCCGGAACTGGCGCGGCGCCTGACGCGGCCTCAGGACCGAGTACTGCTCAACGAAAAGCACCCGGAAGACGGCGTGTTGCTCAAGGACAACATGAAGGGCGATCGCCGGGTCAAGGTACACCTCGGCGAAGGCTGGCATGTGCCGCGCGCCCTGTTGCCGGTGCCGGAAAAACGTGCGCTGATGCTAATCGACCCACCGTTTGAAAAGCTCGACGAAATGCAGCGTTGCGCGGCGTCCCTCAAGGAAGCCGTCAGCCGCATGCGCCAGACGGTCGCGGCCATCTGGTACCCGGTGAAAGACCAGCGCCTGTTGCGCCGCTTCTACCAGGACCTGGCCGGCACCGGTGCGCCGAAACTGTTGCGCGTGGAATTGCTGGTGCATCCACTGGACACGCCCAACACCCTGACCGGTTCGGGCCTGGCGATTGCCAACCCGCCGTGGGGTCTGGAAGAAGAGTTGCGTGAATTGCTGCCGTGGCTGTCCAAACAGCTAGGCCAGACCCAGGGTGGGTGGCAGATGGATTGGCTTATTGCTGAGTAAATGCCTTCCAGTCAAACCCAAAATCAGTGTGGGAGGGGGCTTGCCCCCGATAGCGGGGTGTCAATCAGTCCATCTGTCACTGATCCACCGCCATCGGGGGCAAGCCCCCTCCCACATTTTTGATTGGTGTCGCCTTAGATCGGACAGGTCACGCCAGTGCCGCCGATGCCGCAGTAGCCCTGCGGGTTCTTCGCCAGGTACTGCTGGTGATACGCCTCGGCGAAGTACACGGTCGGTGCTTCTTCTATTTCGGTGGTGATTTCGCCCAGGCCTGCCTTGGTCAGCTCTTGCTGATATGCCTGGGCACTGGCTTTGGCCGCCGCCAGTTGCTCCGGCGTGGTGGCGTAGATAACCGAGCGGTATTGGCTGCCGATATCGTTGCCCTGGCGCATGCCCTGGGTTGGGTTATGCAGTTCCCAGAACATCTTCAACAGGTCTTCGTATTTCACTTTGGCCTGGTCATACACCACCAGCACCACTTCGCTGTGGCCGGTGAGGCCTGAGCAGACTTCTTCGTAGGTCGGGTTCGGCGTGAAGCCGCCGGCGTAGCCGACCACGGTGCTGACCACCCCGTCGCGCTGCCAGAACTTGCGTTCCGCGCCCCAGAAGCAACCGAGGCCGAAGATCGCGAAGCCGACGTCGTCGGTAAACGGGCCCAGCAGCGGGTTACCGTTGACGAAATGCGTTTGCGGCAGGTTCATCGGGGTTTCACGGCCAGGCAGAGCTTGTTCTTGAGTAGGCAGCACGTTTTTGTTCACCAGAATTTCCGAGCGCAAGACCATGATCAGTCCTCTCGTCAGGTTGAGTAGCAGTAAATTGTCAGACAGCCAGTGTGCCCGAGTGTTACAGCGCTGTCAGGCGATTGGCCCGCGTGGGTAGCGTTTAAGCTTCTCCAGCAGCTCTGCGCCGGGGATTGGCCGGTCGAACAGGTAGCCCTGGCCCACGTCGCAACGATGCCGGCGCAGGAACGCCAGTTGCTCGGCGGTCTCGATGCCTTCGGCCACCACCTTGAGCTTGAGGTTGTGGGCCATGGCGATGACCGCCGAGGTGATTTCCATGTCGTCCTGGTTGTCCGGGATTTCGTGGATAAAGCTGCGATCAATCTTAATGATGTCGATGGGGAATTTTTTCAAGTAGCTCAGCGACGAATAACCGGTGCCGAAGTCGTCCATGGCCAGGGTCAGGCCAAAGCTCTTCAGCTGGTCCAGTTGCAGGCGTGTGTCTTCGGTGGCCTCCAGCAGCAGGCCTTCGGTCAGCTCCAGCTCCAACAGGTTGGCCGGCAGTTGTTCTTCCTTGAGGATCGTGGCAATCGAAGCCACCAGATCCGGGTCGGAAAACTGCTTGGGCGACAGGTTGATCGCCACCTGCAAGTTGCCCAGGCCCGCCGCCGTCAACTGTCGGCTCATGCGGCAGGCCTGGCGTGCGATCCATTTGCCGATGGGGATGATCAAGCCGGTTTCTTCGGCCACGCTGATGAACTGATCGGGGCGGATCATGCCCTTTTCCGGGTGGTTCCAGCGCAGCAGCGCTTCCATGCCCAGCAGGCGGCCACTGCGCAGGCACAGCTTGGGCTGGTAGAACACGTCCAGCTCGTTCTGCGTGAGGGCGCGGCGCAGGTTGTTTTCCACGAACAGCTTGTAGCTGGCCTCGGCATTCAGGGCTTCGGTAAACACCTGCACCTGATGTTTGCCGTTGGCCTTGGCCTTATGCAGGGCCAGCCCGGCGTTGCGCATCAGGGTTTGCGGGTCGCGCCCATGCAGCGGCGCGCAGGCCAGGCCCACGGAGCCGGTCACGCTGATCAATTGGTTGTCGACGAACATCGGCTTGTCGAGGGTGGTCAGCAACTGGCTGGCGACCTGTTGGCCGGTTTCAAGGTCGGCATCGTCCAGCAGCACCGCAAATTCGTTACTGGCAAAGCGCGCCAGGCTGCCGCCGCTGCTCAAACTGTTGCGTAGACGACGGGCCAGGCTGATCAGCAGCTTGTCACCGGTCTGGTGCCCGAGGCTGTCGTTGATCCGCTTGAAGTTGTCGATGTCCACCAGCAGCAGGCTGATCGGGCTGTCGCTGTCGCGGGCAAAGCGCTCGTCGAGGTTGCGGATGAAGGCCGGGCGGTTGCCCAGGTTGGTCAGGTTGTCGGTGTAGGCCAGACGTTCGATGCGCTGCTGCGCCAGCTTGGTCTGGGTGATGTCTTCGTAGATGCCGATGTAGTGGGTCAGCTCACGGTTGTCGCCATACACTTTGGAAATCGATAGCTGGCCCCAGTAGGGTTCCAGGTTTTTGCGTCGGCTTTTGAACTCACCTTGCCAGCTGTTGCTCTTGGCCAGGCTCGACGGCGCATCGAACAACAACTCGCTGAGGTTCTCCAGGGCCGGCAACTGCGCCAGGCGATGGCCGTGCACCTCTTCGGCGCTGTATTGGGTAATCGCGGTAAAGCTGGGGTTGACGTATTCCACCACGCCGTCGCAATTGACCAGCAGAAAGGCGTTGGCGCTTTGTTCCACTGCCCGCTGGAACAGGTGCAGGGCGCTGGTGGCGGTGCGTCGGTTGTGGTTGTTGATGACTTGGGCGAACTGGTCCGCCAGCTCACCGGCAAAGGCGATTTCATCGGCCTGCCAGGCACGCGCGCTGCCGCTTTGCTCCAGGCAAAGCACGCCGACCACCTGGCCATCCACCCGGATGCTCGCATCGAGCATGGCGTGGACGTCCTTGGCGAGCAGGCTTTCGGCCATTTCCCGGGTGCGCGGGTCGCGGATGGCATTGGTGGCATCGATCGCGCGGCTGCTGTGCAGGGCCTCGAGGTAATCGGGGAAGCAACTGGCGTCGATCGCTTCAGGCAAGTGGTGTTGTTGATCGGCGCGGTGGTAGGCCGAAATCGGCACCAGGCGCTGGCCTTCCAGGTTCCAGATGCTGGCGCAGTCGATCTGGTAGATGTCGCAGGCGCTGCGGGTGATTAGTTCTGCGGCTTCCTGCAGCGAATTGGGCGTGGTGTAGCGTTGGCGGGCCAACAGCAGGATCAGTTCCTGCTGGGCGCGTACCCGCTCCAGATGCTGCAGTTGCTCCTGTTGCGCGCGCTGATTGAGTTCCAGGGCGATTTGCAGGCGGCTGTTCTGGTTCTCCAGATCGGCGGTTGGTGCTGCTGTGGGAATTTCGCTGAACAGGCCATCGACCACCATCAGGTAGCCGCGCAGCAGGTGACGGTTGTGTTGTTTGTAGGCCTCGCCCATTTCCAGCAGGCTCAGCGGGCCATCGTTGGTGTGCAGGGTGTAGCGCACCAGATAGTGAGGGCTGTGGGCCAGTTGCTGCTGGATCGCATCATGCAATTGATAGCGTGCCCGAGGTTCCATCAGGCTGGCATACGGCGTGCCGATCAGGGCACAGAGTTCGACCGCTGGCAGGCCGAATTGGCGTTCGCAATTGGGGTCGAGGTAGAGCAGCGCCCAGCTTGCCTCATTAAGCCGCTCGAAACGCAGCATACCGAGGCGCGAAGGCACCGGTAATTGCGTCACTACCTCGGCCGCCGTTCGGGCGACATCGGGTTGGCTTTTCATGGGGGAGACTCGCTTGGGAAAATGCGCACGGCGCCGGGCTCACGCCCTCTTTACGGTTACCTGCGGCAAGGTTGCATCATGCGGCACGCACTGACAAGAGAGGATGAAGGCTAAGTGCTATAACGTTGTTATCGGCCGCGCGGGGGATTTCTGTAGGAGCGAGCTTGCTCGCGAAGATCGTCAACGATAACGCAGGCCTTCTGGATAAACGCGGTGCCCCGGAGTTTTTCGCGAGCAAGCTCGCTCCTACAAAGTTCAGCGCAAAAAAAGCCCCGCCAAGTGGCGGGGTTGAGGTACGAGCGTGGCGCTCGGAAATCGATGCGGCAAGGCCTCCCGATAAGGGGAGGCCGTTGCGGCTTACAGCAGGATGGTGCGGATATCGTTCAGCAACTGGCTCAGGCGCTGGGTGAAGCGTGCCGCCGCGGCGCCGTTGATCACGCGGTGATCGTAGGACAGCGACAGTGGCAGCATCAGCTTCGGCTGGAACGCTTTACCGTCCCAGATAGGCTGGATGGTTGCCTTGGACACCCCCAGAATCGCCACTTCCGGCGCGTTGACGATTGGCGTGAAGCCAGTACCGCCAATGTGCCCGAGGCTGGAGATGGTGAAGCACGCGCCCTGCATGTCGTCCGGGGTGAGCTTCTTGTCGCGGGCCTTGGCGGCCAGCGCAGCAGCCTCGGCGGCCAGTTGCAGCAGGCTCTTCTGGTCGACGTTCTTGATGACCGGTACCAGCAGGCCGTCAGGCGTGTCGACGGCAAAGCCGATGTGCACGTATTTCTTGCGAATGATCGCTTTGCCGCTTGGCGCCAGCGAACTGTTGAAGTCCGGCAGTTCCTTGAGCAGGTGTGCACAGGCCTTGAGCAGCAGGGGCAGCACGGTCAGTTTCACACCGGCTTTCTCGGCCACGGCTTTCTGCGCAACGCGGAACGCTTCCAGGTCGGTGATATCGGCCTGGTCGAACTGAGTCACGTGCGGGATGTTCAGCCAGCTCGCGTGCAGACCTGCCGCGCCGATTTGCATCAGGCGGGTCATCGGCACTTCTTCGATTTCGCCGAAGCGGCTGAAATCCACGGTACGGATCGGCGGAATGCCCGAGCCGCCGGTAGCGCCGCCAGCAGCTGGCGCTTCCTTGGCCTTCTGCATCATGGATTTGACGTAGACCTGCACGTCTTCCTTCAGCACGCGGCCGTGAGGGCCGGTTGCCGACACAGCATTCAGCTCAACGCCGAATTCACGGGCCAATTGACGCACGGCAGGGCCGGCGTGAACCTTGGCACCACTTGGCGCAGGTGCGGCAGCAGCAGGGGCCGGAGCGGCCTCAGCTTTTGCAGCAGGCGCAGGGGCGGCAGCAGCCGGAGCAGCTTCAGCCTTGGCAGCCGGAGCGGCGGCCGGAGCGGCGGCCGGTGCTGGAGCGGTTGCAGGCGCAGCGCCTTGTACTTTCAGCTTGAGGATAAAGTCGCCAGTGCCGACTTCATCTTCCAGCTTGACCGCGATGCTTTCCACCACGCCGGCAGCCGGCGACGGGATCTCCATGGAGGCCTTGTCGGACTCCAGGGTGATCAGCGACTGGTCGGCTTCGACGGTGTCGCCGACCTTGACCAGCAACTCGATGATCTTGGCCTTGCCCGACGAGCCAATGTCCGGAACGTGAATGTCCTGGACGGTGGCGGCGGCAGGTGCAGCGGCCGGGGCTGAAGCAGCCTCGGCAGCAGCGGCAGGCTTTTCAGCAGCAGGTGCAGCGGCGGCCGGAGCGGCAGCCGCAGGAGCTGCATCGGCAGCACCTTCGATTTCCAGCTCCAGCAGTTCGTCGCCTTCTTTCAGGCGGTCGCCCAGCTTCACTTTCAGGCTTTTGACCACGCCGGCCTTGGGAGCAGGGATTTCCATGCTCGCCTTGTCCGACTCCAGGGTCAGGATGCTCTGGTCGGCTTCGACGGTGTCGCCAACCTTCACAAACAGCTCGATTACTTCACCTTCACCGCTGCCGATGTCAGGTACGCGAATGAGTTCGCTCACAAAAAGTCTCCTCAGCAGTCCAGTGGGTTGCGTTTTTCCGGGTTGATCCCGAACTTGACGATGGCATCAGCCACCACCTTCGGTTCGATCTCACCACGGTCAGCCAAGGCTTCCAGGGCTGCCAACACCACGAAGTGACGGTCGACTTCGAAGAAGTGACGCAGCTTCTTGCGGCTGTCACTGCGACCGAAACCGTCGGTGCCCAGGACTTTGAATTCCTTGGACGGGACCCACTGGCGAATTTGTTCAGCAAACAGTTTCATGTAGTCGGTAGAGGCGATGACTGGACCCTTACGGCCGGCCAGGCACTCTTCGACGTAGCTCTTGGCTGGCTTCTGGCCAGGGTGCAGGCGGTTGCTGCGCTCTACGGCCAGGCCGTCGCGACGCAGTTCGTTGAAGCTGGTAACGCTCCACACGTCGGCACCGACGTTGAATTCGTCACGCAGGATCTTCGCCGCTTCACGCACTTCGCGCAGGATGGTGCCGGAGCCCATCAGCTGTACGTGGTGTGCTGCTTCCTTGGTGTCTTCTTCGAGCAGGTACATGCCCTTGATGATGCCTTCTTCCACGCCGGCCGGCATGGCTGGCTGCTGGTAGGACTCGTTCATCACGGTGATGTAGTAGAAGACGTCCTGCTGCTCTTCGGTCATCTTCTTCATGCCGTCCTGGATGATCACCGCCAGCTCATAGCCGTAGGTTGGATCGAAGGTGCGGCAGTTAGGGATGGTGGCAGCCAGGATGTGGCTGTGACCGTCTTCGTGTTGCAGGCCTTCGCCGTTGAGTGTGGTACGGCCGGCAGTACCGCCGATCAGGAAGCCACGGGTACGGCTGTCGCCTGCTGCCCAAGCCAGGTCGCCAATGCGCTGGAAGCCGAACATCGAGTAAAAGATGTAGAACGGCAGCATCGGCTGGTTGTGGCTGGAGTACGAAGTACCGGCAGCGATGAAGGAGCTCATGGCGCCCGCTTCGTTGATGCCTTCTTCGAGGATCTGGCCCTTCTTGTCTTCCTTGTAGAACATCACCTGGTCTTTATCGACTGGCTCGTAGAGCTGGCCGACGGAGGAGTAGATGCCCAACTGACGGAACATGCCTTCCATACCGAAGGTACGGGCTTCGTCCGGGATGATCGGGACGATACGCGGGCCGATGTCCTTGTCCTTGACCAGCTGCGCGAGGATCCGCACGAAGGCCATGGTGGTGGAGATTTCACGGTCGCCCGAGCCATCAAGGATGGCCTTGAGGGTGCTCAGGTCTGGCGTCGGAACGCTGAAGCTGTTGGCGCGGCGCTGAGGTACGAAACCACCCAGTGCAGAGCGGCGCTCGGCCAGGTAACGGGCTTCGGCGCTGTTTGGCTCCGGCTTGAAGAACGGCAGGTTCTCCAGCTCTTCGTCCTTGACCGGGATGTCGAAGCGGTCGCGGAACAACTTCAGGCTGTCGACATCGACTTTCTTGGTGTTGTGCGCGGTGTTCTTCGCTTCGCCGGCACCGGTGCCATAACCCTTGATGGTCTTGGCCAGGATGACGGTGGGTTGTTCCTTGTGGTTGACCGCTTCGTGGTATGCCGCGTAGACCTTGTACGGGTCGTGGCCGCCACGGTTGAGCTTCCAGATCTCGTCGTCGGACAGGTCGGCAACCATCGCCTTGAGTTCAGGCGTGTTGAAGAAGTGTTCACGCACGAACGCGCCGTCTTTGGCCTTGTAGTTCTGGTACTCGCCGTCGATGACTTCGTCCATGCGACGTTGCAGGATACCGTCGACGTCCTTGGCCAGCAGTGGGTCCCAGAAACGGCCCCAGATGACTTTGGTCACGTTCCAGTGCGCTCCGCGGAACACGCCTTCGAGTTCCTGGATGATCTTGCCGTTGCCGCGAACCGGGCCGTCGAGGCGCTGCAGGTTGCAGTTGATGACGAAGATCAGGTTGTCCAGCTTCTCGCGGCCGGCCAGGGAGATGGCGCCCAGGGATTCCGGCTCGTCGCACTCGCCGTCACCCAGGAAGCACCAGACTTTCTGCTTGCCTTCAGGGATGAAACCTCGAGCTTCCAGGTACTTCATGAAGCGTGCCTGGTAGATCGCCTGGATCGGGCCCAGACCCATGGAAACGGTCGGGAACTGCCAGAAATCAGGCATCAACCAAGGGTGCGGGTAGGACGACAAGCCGCCACCGTCCACTTCCTGGCGGAAGTTGTTCATCTGGTCTTCAGTGATGCGACCTTCCATGAACGCACGGGCGTAGACGCCTGGCGAGGTGTGGCCCTGGAAGTAGATCAGGTCGCCGCCGTGTTCGTCGGTCGGGGCCTGGAAGAAGTAGTTGAAGCCGATGTCATACAGGGTAGCGCTGGAAGCGAAGCTGGAGATGTGACCGCCCAGGTCCGAATCTTTCAAGTTCGTGCGCATTACCATCGCCATGGCGTTCCAGCGTACCAGCGAGCGAATGCGGCGTTCCATGAACAGGTCGCCAGGCATGCGTGCTTCGTGGGTAACGGGGATGGTGTTGCGGTATGGCGTGGTGATGGCGTAAGGCAATTGTGAGCCGCTGCGGGTCGCGAGTTCGCCCATACGGGTCATCAGGTAGTGAGCACGGTCTTCGCCTTCTTTGTCGAGAACCGATTCCAGGGCGTCCAGCCATTCCTGGGTTTCGACGGGATCGAGGTCTTGCATGGCTTGCTCCAGGGCGGAAAGGCTACCAGAATCGGTTGCCTGAAGTTTGCGACTGGCCTTGTGGGCAGACGACATAAATTCTTGGATGGCCGAAGGTTGCTTCGGCGTCCTGTAGTTTTACTACAAATCGTCGGCCATTTCAGCCTTTCGAATGTATATACGAGTAGTAAAACTACACAAGACCGAGTGTATGACTCGGTCTGGCTGGTGAGCATAATCGTTATTGTTGGTCTATTGCGAACAAGAAAAGGTGAAAGTTTGATGTTGCCTGCCAAGATTAATTTAATTTCAGCTATTTCTAACTTTTGTTCGACAGTCCTTCATCGAGCAGGGCTCCTGCGTTCACAACTACACGCCATTTACCCGCCGATCAAGGATAGACCATGAGCCTTCCATTGCTGGCCGAACTGCCGGCCATTCTCCTGCCTTACGCCAGCCGGGCCGAGCAGTCATTTCGTGACGCCGTGGCCGCGCTGGAGGACGATCATGGCCTTTCTGAGTGGACGCCGCAACGGTGGGCCGACTTCGCGCGGGTGTGCGCAGCCAGTGATTTCGTGATTGAACAGAGCGTTCGTGACCCTTTGATGTTGCTCGAACTGGTGGCCTGGGGCGAGCTGGACCGAGGCTTTGCGCCGGGTGAGCTGTGCGGGCAGATCGCCGGTGCCGTGCAACAAGCCGAAACAGAAGACGAAATGGGCCGCGTGCTGCGCCGTCAGCGGACGCGCCAGCAGGTGCGCATTATCTGGCGCGATCTGACCCGCCAGGCTGACTTGGTGCAAACCTGCCGCGACCTGTCCGACATGGCCGACGCCTGCATCGACCAGGCCTACCAATGGTTGTACCAGCGCCATTGTGTGCAGTTCGGGACACCGACCGGGCGGCGCAGCGGTGAGGCGCAGCACATGGTCATTCTCGGCATGGGCAAGCTGGGGGCGGTGGAGCTGAACCTGTCGTCGGATATCGACTTGATCTTCGCCTACCCCGAAGGCGGCGAGACAGTGGGGGTCAAGCGCTCCCTGGATAACCAGGAATTTTTCATTCGTCTTGGTCAAAAATTGATCAAGGCTCTCGACCCGATGACGGTCGACGGTTTCGTTTTCCGTGTCGACATGCGCCTGCGTCCCTACGGTTCGGCCGGCGCGCTGGTACTGAGCTTCAATGCGCTGGAGCAGTACTACCAGGACCAGGGCCGCGACTGGGAGCGTTACGCCATGATCAAGGCCCGCGTCGTCGCCGGTGACCAGGTGGCCGGTGCGCAATTGCTCGACATGCTGCGCCCGTTCGTCTATCGCCGTTACCTGGACTTCTCCGCCATCGAAGCGCTGCGCACCATGAAGCAGCTCATTCAGCAGGAAGTGCGACGCAAAGGCATGGCCGACAATATCAAGCTGGGTTCTGGCGGTATTCGCGAGGTGGAATTCATCGCCCAGGCGTTTCAGCTGATCCACGGCGGGCGCGATCTTAGCCTGCAACAACGTCCTCTATTGAAAGTACTCGGCACCCTGGAAGGCCAGGGCTATTTGCCGGCCGCCGTGATCAGCGAGCTGCGCAATGGCTACGAGTTTTTGCGCTACACCGAACACGCGATCCAGGCGATTGCCGACCGCCAGACTCAAATGCTGCCGGACACCCCGGAAGATCAGGCGCGTATTGCCTTTATGCTGGGCTTTGCCGATTGGGCCGCGTTCCACGAGCGCCTGATGTATTGGCGGGGTCGGGTGGACTGGCACTTCCGCCAGGTGATTGCCGACCCTGATGAGGAAGAGGGCGAAGAAAGCGAATTGGTCGTCGGCGGGGAATGGTTGCCGCTGTGGGAAGAATCCCAGGATGACGACGCCGCCTGCCGCCAATTGAGTGAGGGCGGCTTCACCGATGCGCCCAAGGCCCTCAAGGCGCTGGCTGGCCTGCGCGGCAGCCCGCAGCTGCGTGCCATGCAGCGTCTGGGTCGCGAGCGGCTGGATGCGTTTATTCCGCGCTTGCTGGCCCAGGCGGTCGAACACGCCAACCCGGACCTGGTACTGGAACGCGTATTGCCGCTGGTCGAGGCCGTCGCTCGCCGTTCGGCGTACCTGGTGCTGCTCACCGAAAACCCCGACGCCCTGCGCCGTCTGCTGACCCTGTGCGCCGCGAGCCCGTGGATCGCCGAGCAGATCACGCGCTTTCCGCTGTTGCTCGATGAGCTGCTCAACGAAGGGCGTCTGTTCAAGCCACCGTTGGCGCCGGAGCTGGCCGCCGAGTTGCGCGAGCGCCTCACGCGTATCCCCGAAGACGATCTTGAGCAGCAGATGGAAGCCCTGCGCCATTTCAAGCTGGCGCACCGCCTGCGGGTGGCCGCGTCGGAAATAGCCGGCAGCCTTCCGTTAATGAAAGTCAGCGACTACCTGACCTGGCTGGCCGAAGCCATTCTCGAACAGGTGCTGGCCCTGGCCTGGCGCCAGACCGTTGCTCGTCACGGTTCGCCGCAACGGCTGGATGGCAGCCTGTGCGATCCTGGGTTCATCATCGTCGGTTATGGGAAAGTCGGCGGGATCGAACTGGGGCATGGTTCGGACCTGGACCTGGTGTTTATCCACGACGGCGACCCGCACGCCGAGACCGACGGCGCCAAGCCGATCGACGGCGCGCAATTTTTCACCCGCCTGGGCCAGCGCATCATTCACTTGCTGACCACCCAGACCAACTCGGGACAGTTGTATGAAGTGGACATGCGCCTGCGGCCTTCAGGTGCGTCCGGTTTGCTGGTGAGTTCGCTGGGGGCGTTTGACCGCTATCAGCAAAATGAAGCCTGGACCTGGGAGCATCAGGCGCTGATTCGCGCACGTGTGTTGGTGGGCAGCCAGGATGTCGGCCAGGCGTTCGAGCAGGTACGCGCTAAGGTATTGGGGCGTGAGCGGGACTTGGTCAAGCTGCGCCAGGAGGTCAGCGAGATGCGCGCCAAGATGCGTGACAACCTGGGGACCAAGAGCACAGCGGCCGGTATGGCGGCCAATGCCTTCGACGCCACGGCGCTGTTCGACCTCAAGCAGGACGCGGGAGGTATCGTCGATATTGAATTTATGGTGCAATACGCGGCTTTGGCGTGGTCTGCGCAACATCCATCGTTGCTGCGCTATACCGACAATATCCGCATTCTGGAAGGCCTGGAGCAGGTCGGGCTGATGCCCGCCGCCGATGCCCATTTGTTGCGTGAGGTGTATAAGGCTTACCGCTCCGCCGCGCACCGCCAAGCCTTGCAGAACGAGGCGGGCACGGTGCCCGGGGACCAGTTCGCCGACGAACGGCGCCAGGTGATGCGAATCTGGCAGGCGCTGGGTTTGAGCTGAAACACTATTAGGGCGGGGAGGCATAAGCCTCCCCGCATCGTTTGTGGAAACTACATGAATATTCTGATCGTTGGGCCCAGTTGGGTCGGTGACATGGTGATGGCCCAGACACTGTTCCAGTGCCTGCGGCTGCGCTATCCGGATTGCCAGATCGACGTGCTCGCCCCTGAGTGGAGCCGGCCGATCCTTGAGCGTATGCCACAAGTGCGCAAGGCCTTGAGCTTTCCGCTCGGTCATGGCGCGCTGGAATTGGCCACCCGCCGTCGCATCGGCAAAGCCATGGCCGGCCAGTACGACCAGGCGATCCTGTTGCCCAACTCGCTGAAGTCGGCGCTGGTGCCGTTTTTTGCCGGTATCCCCAAGCGTACCGGCTGGCGCGGCGAGTTTCGTTACGTGCTGCTCAACGATGTACGCACCCTGGACAAGGCACGCTACCCGCTGATGATCGAGCGCTTCATGGCCCTGGCCTATGAGCCGGGCGCCGAGTTGCCGACGCCATACCCGCGCCCCAGTTTGCAGATCGACCCGCTGACCCGCGAGGCGGCTCTGGCCAAGTTCGGCCTGACCCTGGACCGCCCGGTATTGGCGTTGTGCCCGGGCGCCGAATTCGGCGAATCCAAGCGCTGGCCGTCGGAGCACTACGCCAAAGTCGCCGAGACCAAGATCCGCGAAGGCTGGCAGGTGTGGCTGTTTGGCTCGAAAAACGATCACTCGGTGGGTGAAGACATTCGCCAGCGCCTGATTCCTGGCCTGCGCGAAGAAGCGGTGAACCTCAGTGGCGAGACGTCCCTGGCCGAGGCTATCGACTTGCTGTCGTGCGCCGACGCGGTGGTGTCCAACGACTCGGGTTTAATGCACGTCGCCGCCGCGCTGAACCGTCCGTTGGTGGCGGTGTACGGCTCGACATCCCCAGGCTTCACCCCGCCCCTGGCCGACCAGGTGGAAGTGGTGCGCCTGGGCATTGAGTGCAGCCCCTGTTTTGACCGCACCTGCCGTTTCGGCCATTACAACTGCCTGCGTCAATTGCTGCCGCAGCCGGTAACCGATGCCTTGCAGCGGTTGCAGGGCGACGTGGTCGAGGTTCACTGAGTTGCGGGTACTGGTAGTCAAGACCTCATCCCTGGGCGACGTGATCCACGCCTTGCCGGCACTTACCGACGCCGCGCGGGCGATCCCCGGCATCCGTTTCGATTGGGTGGTGGAAGAAGGCTTCGCCGAAATTCCGACCTGGCACCCGGCGGTGGACAGGGTGATCCCGGTGGCGATTCGTCGCTGGCGCAAGAACCTCTGGCAAACCATCAAGAGCGGCGAATGGCGGCGTTTTAAACAGGCCGTGCAGTCGACCAAATATGACCTGGTGATCGACGCCCAGGGTCTGCTCAAAAGTGCCTGGCTGACCCGTTACGTGCGGGCGCCGGTCGCCGGGTTCGACAAGACCTCGGCACGCGAGCCCCTGGCGGCGCGTTTCTATTCGCGACGCCTGGCCGTGGCCCGTGGGCAACATGCGGTGGAGCGGTTGCGCCAGCTGTTTGCCGTGGCGCTGGGCTACGACCTGCCCAAAGGGCTGGGCGACTACGGCCTGAGCGTCGAGAAACTGCTGGGCCTGCCGCCGAAGAAGCCCTTCGTGCTGCTGCTGCACGGTACGACCTGGGACACCAAGCACTGGCCAGAAGTCTATTGGCGCGAACTGGCCGAACGCATGGGCCGCCTGGGTGTGGACGTGAAACTGCCGTGGGGCAACGCCGACGAAAAAGCCCGTGCCGAGCGCCTGGCGCAAGGCCTGCCTAACGCCGAAGTGCTGCCGAAGCTGAACCTGGCCGGCGTGGCCCGTGTATTGGCTGGTGCTCGTGCCTGTGTGGCGGTGGACACCGGCCTCGGTCACTTGGCGGCTGCGCTGGATGTGCCGACCATTTCTTTGTTCGGGCCGACCAATCCGGGCCTCACCGGCGCCTATGGCAAAGGCCAGGTCCACTTGGCCAGCGACTGGCCATGTGCGCCATGCCTGCAGAAGCAATGCACCTATCAACCCACCGCCGATGACCTGCAGCGCTTCGACGTCAAGCGCGAGTCGCCGCTGTGCTTCACGCGCCTGAACCCCGAACGCGTCGCCAGCCGACTGAGCGCGTTGTTATTGGCTGAGGAGTAGCACTGATGCAACTGGCCTTCGTCCTCTACAAATACTTTCCCTTCGGTGGCCTGCAGCGCGACTTCATGCGCATCGCCCTGGAGTGCCAGCAGCGCGGTCATGCGATCCGTGTGTACACCCTGATCTGGGAGGGCGATATCCCGCCCGGCTTCGAAGTGCTGGTGGCGCCGGTCAAGGCGCTGGTCAACCATCGCCGCAACGAAAAGCTCTACGCCTGGATCCAGGCCGACCTGGCCAAGCGCCCGGTGGACCGCGTGGTGGGTTTCAACAAGATGCCGGGGCTGGACCTGTACTTCGCCGCCGACGGCGTGTTCGAGGACAAGGCCCAGACCCTGCGCTACCCGATGTACCGCTGGTTCGGGCGCTACAAGCACTTTGCCGAATACGAGCGCGCGGTGTTCGACAAGAACGCCAAGACCCGGATCATGGTGCTGTCCGAGCGCCAGCAGCAACTGTTCAGCCAGTATTACGGCACCCAGGCCGAGCGTTTTCACCTGCTGCCGCCGGGCATCGCCCGTGACCGGCGCGCACCGCCGAACGCCGCCGACATTCGCGCGCAGTTTCGCCGTGAGTTCGGCCTGGCCGAGGATGACTTGCTGCTGGTGCAGATCGGTTCGGGCTTCAAGACCAAAGGCGTCGACCGCAGCCTCAAGGCCGTGGCCGCGCTGCCATCGAGACTGAAGAAACGCACCCGCCTGTTTGTAATTGGCCAGGACGACCCCAAAGTATTCCAACTGCAGAGTGCCGCGCTGGGCCTGGGCGACCAGGTGCAGTTCTTCAAGGGCCGCAACGATATCCCGCGTTTCCTGCTGGGTGCGGACCTGCTGATTCACCCTGCCTACAACGAGGCGGCCGGCATGGTGCTGGTCGAAGCGGTGGTCGCCGGCCTCCCGGTACTGGTGAGCCAGGTCTGCGGCTACGCGTTTTACATCGACAAGGCCCAGAGCGGCCGGGTGTTGGACGAACCGTTCGAGCAGGCCCAGCTCAACCAGTACCTGGTGGAGATGCTTGAGGATCCACACGCGCGCGCGACCTGGAGTCGCAATGGTCTGGCCTTCGCTGAGACGGCCGACCTGTTTAGCATGCCGCAGTACGCTGCGGACCTGATTCTGGCGGAGCCAAACCGATGAAGTTGATTCTTGCCGAACCCTTCAAGACCCTCTGGGCCGGACGCGATGCGTTCGCCGAGGTCGAGAAGCTGCAAGGCCAGGTGTTCCGCGAGCTGGCCGCTCGTCGTACGTTGCGTACGGTGGTGCAGGGCGAACCCTATTTTGTGAAAATCCACCGTGGCATCGGCTGGGGCGAAATCCTCAAGAACCTGGTCACCGCCAAATTGCCGGTGCTGGGTGCGGGCCAGGAGTGGCGGGCGATCCAACGCTTGCAGGAACTGGGCGTGCCGACCATGACCGCCGTGGCCTTTGGCGAAAAAGGCAGCAACCCGGCCGACCAGCACTCGTTCATCATCACCCAGGAGCTGACCCCGATCATCAGCCTGGAAGACTTGACCCTCGATTGGGTCAAGCAACCGCCGGTGCCGGCGATCAAGCATGCCTTGACCGTAGAGTTGGCGAGCACCGTCGGTGCGATGCACCGCGGCGGCGTCAATCATCGCGATTGCTACCTGTGCCACTTCCTGCTGCACACCGACCGGCCGATCACGGTCGACACCCTCAAGCTGTCGGTGATCGACCTGCACCGTGCCCAGGTGCGCGCGACGATCCCCATGCGCTGGCGCAACAAAGACCTGGCCGGGCTGTATTACTCCGCCCTGGAAATCGGCCTGACCCAGCGCGACAAGCTGCGTTTTCTCAAGCATTACTTCAAGCAGCCGCTGCGCCAGATTTTGGCGGAGCAAACCGCGCTGCTGCGCGAACTGGAACGCATGGCCGCCAAGCTCTATGCGCGCAAGCAACGCTATGGGGATGCGCTCTGATGGCGGGTTGGATTCTGGAACCTGCCTACGCCGCTCTTGCGGATGACTTTGGAAGCCTGGAAGCGGTGTTTGCCCTGCAAGGCGAGCGCCTGACCCGCGACCCGCTGTCAGAGGTGATCCGAGTGGAGCGCGGCGGGGTCAATTATTACGTCAAGCGCTATGTCGGGGCCGGCAAGGGCCTGCGCCGCTACCTGGGCAGGCCGCGGGTAAAGTCCGAGTGGCAGAACCTCAAGCGCTTTGCCAAGTGGGGCATTCCCACCGCCGAGGTGGTCGCCTGGGGCCTGCAACGCAGCGGGCTGGCCTACGATCGTGGCGCGATGATCACCCGCGAACTGCCCAAGACCGAAGACCTGTCGGCCTTGGCGGAACGCAACGATCCGCGCCTCAAGGACCCCAAGTGGGTCGATGCAATCAGCCGCCAGCTGGCTGAGTACACGCGCACCATGCATGATCACCGCTTCACCCATAACGACTTGAAGTGGCGCAACCTGCTGGTCGATGACCAGCGCACCTTGTATCTGATCGACTGCCCCAACGGCGATTTCTGGCGCGGTTTCTGGCTCAAGTACCGCATCACCAAGGACCTGGCCTGCCTGGACAAGGTTGCCAAATATCATCTGTCGGCCACCCAGCGCCTGCGCTTCTACCTGCAATACCGCCAGCGCACGCACCTGACGGCGTCGGACAAACAACGAATTCGCCATGTGGTGAAGTTTTTCGAGGGACGCGAATGAGTGACTTCCTGGCGGCCGAAGACCGCGCTTTGCTTGAGCGCAACGGCCTGGCTACCTTCGACTCACTGTGGGCCAGGCAACTGGATGCGGTGGATGAGCCGAACACCAGTGGCGACGGTTGGAGCAGCGTGTATCGCCTGGAACTTGAAGGTCAGGGTTACTACCTCAAGCGCCAGAGCAACTACCTGACGCGCACCTTGCACCGGCCGTTTGGCGAACCGAGTTTTGCCCGCGAATTTCGCAATATCAGCCTGTACCGAAAGCTGGGTATCCCGGCCTTGCAGGCGGCATTTTTCGGCGAGCGCAAGGTTGCGGGCGAACGCCGCGCCATGCTGCTCACCCGAGCCCTGGATGGCTGGAATGACTTGGACTCGTTGCTGGAACAATGGGCGCAATTGAGCGACGCCCAGCAACGCGCGATCCTGATCGCCTGCGGCAAGCTTGCGCGTCATCTGCACAGCGTCGGCCAGGTTCACGGCTGCTTTTACCCCAAGCATATTTTCCTGCAGGCGCGCGGTGACGGTTATGCCGCGCAATTGATCGACCTGGAAAAGACGCGGCCGTTGCTGTTCGGCTGGCGTGACCGGGTCAAGGACCTTGAACCCCTGCTGCGCCGCGCACCGCAGTGGACGGACGCCCAAGTGCGGCAGCTGTTGGCGGCTTACCTTGAGCAGCCCGCAGACAGTGCGCTGGTGTCCACCTGGCACCAACGCCTGACGGCACGCCGCAGCCACAAGGAGAACCGCTGATGCGTTTGTCCGAGCTGAAAAAGGCCGGTCGTGCACCCAGCCTGCCGTTGACCCTCGACTTGGCGGATGCGGCAGGCCCGGGGCAGTTGCAACTGCTCAGCCTGCTGCGGGTGTTGCCGGGGCAGCGCTACGTCGGCGCCGCGGTATGGCGTGGGCGCCCGGTGCTGGCCAAGTTGCTGGTGGGTAGCAAGGCGGCGCGGCATTTTCAGCGTGAGCTCAGCGGTGTGCGCCTGCTGGCCGAGCAGGGCCTGACCACGCCGCTGTTGCTGGCCGACGGCCTGCAGGAAGGCGAGGGCGGCTGGCTGCTGTTCGAATTTGTGGAGGGCGCCCAGAGCCTGGCCGACGCCTGGCTCGCCGTCGAAGGCTTGCCGCCGTTGGCCGACGAACAAACCGCCGTGCTCGCCGAAGCGCTGGGCGCGATTGCGCAGATGCATGCCAAGGGGCTGTGGCAGGAAGACCTGCACCTGGACAACCTGCTGCGCCAGGGCGGCAAACTGTATTTGATCGATGGCGCCGGTATTCGGGTCGAAGTCGCGGGCAAGCCGCTGTCGCGCACTCGCGTGCTGGAAAACCTCGGGGTGTTCTTTGCCCAGTTGCCAAAAAACCTCGAGCCGTTTACCGAAGAATTGCTGGTGTACTACCTGCTGGCCAACGGCGAACACGCCTTGCCTCTGGAAGCTCTGGAAAAACAGGTGCGCAAAGTCAGCGCCTGGCGCTTGAAGGACTATCTGAACAAGGTCGGTCGCGACTGCACGTTGTTCAGTGTGGCGCGTGGTGCCTTCGGCCTGCGCGCGATTCGGCGTGAGGAAGAGGCCGCCATGCTGCCGGTGCTGGAGCAGGCCGATGCGCTGCTCGACCAGGGCCATTTGTACAAGACCGGCGGCGCGGCGAGCGTCGCCAAGGTCGAGGTAGGCGGCCGGCCGCTGGTGATCAAGCGCTACAACATCAAGGGCTTCGCCCATTGGCTCAAGCGCTTCTGGCGCCCGAGCCGTGCCTGGCACTCCTGGCGTGAAGGCAACCGCCTGGCGTTCCTCGGGATCGCCACGCCCAAGCCGTTGGCGGTGCTGGAGAAGCGTTTTTTGTGGTTGCGCAGCCGTGCGTATTTGATCACTGAATACCTGCCTGGGCCGGACATTATCGAGCGCTTTGCGCCCTATGTTGAGCGTGGCGATGCGCCTGAGGCTGAGCTGCTGGCGCTGGACCATTTGTTTGCCGAGTTGATTCGCGAACGCATCAGCCATGGCGATTTCAAGGGCCACAACCTGTTCTGGAGCGAAGGCCGCTGGGCGATGATCGACCTGGACGCCATGTGCCAACACACCTCTGCCGCCAGCTTCGCTGCGGCGTATGCCAAGGACCGTGCGCGGTTCATGCGTAATTGGCCGCAGGGCAGTGCGCTGTATCAGGTAATCGACCAGCGTTTGCCCAAAGAAGTCAGCGCCGCCGGTTGAAGCGGGCCTTCGGCCCTATCGGGGGCAAGCCCCCTCCCACATTTGACTGTATTTACACATCTGAAGGTGTGAACACAGTCAGTGTGGGAGGGGGCTTGCCCCCGATGGCGCCCGCTCAGGCGCTGCGTTCAGAACTGATACTGCGCCCCAGCCCCCGCATACCAGGACCGCCCCGGCGCCGCCTCGTAGTAGCGGCCATTGCCGTCGCCCACGATCACCGAGCCCACGTACTGGCGGTCTAGCAGGTTGTCCAGGCGCAAGGTCTGGTGAAAGGTCCAGTGCTCCACCTTCTGCTCGAACCGCGCACGCCAGTTGAAGACGCTGTAGCCCGGTGCGGCCTGTTGACGGTTGGTGTCTTCGACGTAGACCTTGCTGCGGTACATACCTTCGATGGCGGTGCTGACCCAGTCGCGTGGTTTCCAGTTCAGCTCGCTAAACAGCGTGGTTTGTGGAACGCCGGGCAGGTAGTTGCCCTTGTCGATGGTGTTCGCGCCACTGGCAAAATCGCTGTCGTAGGTGGCTTGCAGGCGGGTATAGGCCAGGCTGGTACTCCAGTGCTCGCTGAGCTGGCTTTCCAGGCCCAGCTCGAAGCCGCGACGCAAGGTTCGGCCGGCGTTCTGGTAGCTGGTGCGACCGTCGACGGATTGCTGCACCACCAGTTCGTCGTCGGTGGTGATCTGGAACACGGCGGCGTTGACGCGGGTATTGCCCAACTGAGCCTTCAAGCCGATTTCGTATTGGGTGCTTTCAGACGGCTTCAAGCCAAAGTTGAAGCCCTCGACATTGCCCGGTGCATAAGCCAACTCGGCCTGGGTGGGCGTTTCGAAGCCTTTGCCTGCGCTGACGTAACCGTGCAGGTCGGGCGTGAACGCGTACATCACGCTCATCGACGGGGTGTTCTTCTGGTAGGTCTTGTTGCCGCTGGCGTCGCCATTGCTCAGGAACTGATCGTCGACGTCCATCTGCATGGTGCTATGGCGGATGCCGGCTTGCAGGGTCCAGCGATCCAATGCCCAGTTGGCCTGGATGTACGGGTCGAGGCTGCGAGCGGTGTCGATTTCATCGCGGCGTAACTCGCCTTTCACGCCGAGGGTGTTGCCGCTGTAGTTCCGATAGCCGTGGCGGCTGTCTTCGCTCTGGTCGAAATCCAGGCCGGTGATGATCATCAACTCGCCCGGTGCGCGCTCGATAGGCTGCATCCAGCGCACGCTGCCACCGTAGAACTTGCGGTCGAATTGCACGACGCCACCGCCACGCTCGTTTGCGGGTGTGCCCTTGGGGATCGACAGATACTGAATCACACTTCGCCGACCGGTATAAGCATTCACCTGCAAGGTCGCCCCGCCAAAATAGCGTTCGTAATTCATGCCCACTTGCTGATGGTCGATGCTTTTGCGCGTGTTGTAGGTCAGCGCGTTGGCGCTCACCGAGCGAGGGTCGGCCTTGTACGCCGCCCAGGTCTGGCCCAGCGGATCCTGCGTGCCATTCTGCTCAAGGCTGCTGTAGATCAACGCCAGCTTGCTGTCGTTATCCGGCTCGAGGTTGAGCTTGGCGAAGGTTTGGTCGCGGCGTGCGCTGCTGTGGTCGCGGTAGCCATCGGTGTCCATGCGCGAGGCGTCGAGCACGAAACCGGCACCGTTGGCCGCGCCTTCGGCGGTGAGGTGGTTTTTGTTCAGGCCGTCGCTGCCGACCAGGGTTTCGGCACCGATGCGCGGCGGGCCTTCGCCGTCGCGGGAGAACATCTGGATCACCCCGCCGGCGTTACTGCCGTAGAGCGTCGCCGCCGGGCCGCGCAACACTTCGATGCGTTCGGCGGTGTCCAGGTTGAAGGTTGCAGCCTGGCCCTGGCCGTCCGGGGTGCTGGCGGGAATGCCGTCGGCAATCAGCTTGATGCCACGCACGCCGAAGGCTGAGCGGGCACCGAAGCCACGGGAGGAAATCTGCAGGTCCTGCGCGTAGTTCTGACGGTTCTGCACCACCAGTCCGGGCACGCGGGACAGGGCTTCGGAGGCGTTGATGCCGAGCTGGCCGTCGCTGATCTGTTCACGGCTGATGCCGTCTACCGAGTACGGCAGGTCAAAGCTGGGGCTGGCGCTGCGCGAGCCGGTGACGACGCTGGGGTCGAGGATCACCGGTGTATCGTCGGCCAGGGCGGTATTGGCCAGGCCCAGGAGCAGGGCGAGGCAAGCGGGGGTGGATGCGTTCATGAAGAGGTCAGGTCCGTGGCGCCACCCCAATCAGGCGGGCGGATGCAAAGACTCGCCAGTTTAACGAGTCACTCTTGGAATTACTTGGTTCCTTGCCGTTGGCCTGAATGAGAGGTTTCCTACGCTAAGCGACGGCGGCGGAAAGCTGAGTCACCGGGCTCTGTGGTGTTAGCTTTTCGATCTCTCCATTCAACAAAACAGAAGAAGCAAATGATGCGAAACCTTGTCGTGCGGTTATCGGTGTTGCTGGGAATATCCATGCTGATGGGAGGCTGCGGTACCACCACCACCGTGCTGCGCGGTGATGACGTCACGGTTCGAGAACTCAGGGGCAAGAAAACCTATTGCCAGTCTGTTTCACGGATCTACAGCGGCGTGGCCTATGACTTGTGTGTGCTGCATGGGCCGCCCAATTCCGCAGGCGGTCTCTCGCTGAACGGCATTCCGTGGGCCGTTCTCGACATACCCGTCTCCGGTGTCCTGGATACGCTCGTCCTGCCTTACACCCTCTACCGGCAAAGCGCCGATGGTAGCCTTGAGCTTCGCTAGCCCTTGCCGCTAACAGCTTCCCACTGCTTTTAAGCTATAATCCCGCCCTTTAGCTGTTTCCCGCCCGGGCGGGAGGCACACTTTTTTCAGGCGCGACCCGCCTGCATGCAGACTAAAAGAGGCTAGACCCCAGTGGCATTGACGATTCTTGGCCTGTCCGGCGCCCTTAGCCATGATCCTTCCGCGGCCCTGTATATCGACGGCAAGCTGATTGCGGCCGCCGAAGAAGAGCGCTTCGTACGCGACAAACATGCAAAGAACCGCATGCCTTACGAGTCGGCGAAGTTCTGCCTGGAGCAAGCCGGTATCAAGCCGTCCGACGTTGACGTGGTGGCGATTCCATTCGCTCCGATCAGCCTGTTCGGCGAAGCGCGCTGGCATTACGCCAAGCGTTACTGGTACGCCCCGGATCGCGCGCTCGACGCGATCCTGATGGGCAACCGCCGCTACAAGCGCTATCGCAACAAGATCGTCTGGTGCCTGGAGCAACTGGGCTTCGATCCGAAGAAAATCAAGATCGAACCGGTTGAACACCACCTGGCCCACGCCTCCAGTGCCTACCACTGCTCGGGCTTTCAGGAAAAAACCGCGATCCTGGGCATCGACGGCAAAGGCGAGTACGCCACCACGTTCTTCGGCTACGGCGAAAACGGCAAGATCCACAAGATCAAGGAATTCTACGATCCGGACTCCCTGGGCGGCCTGTACGGCGCGATCACCGAGTTCCTCGGTTTCGAGATGCTCGACGGTGAGTTCAAGGTCATGGGCATGGCGCCTTATGGCGATGCCAGCAAGTATGATTTTTCGCGCCTGGCCTCCTTTGAAAACGGCGAGTTGGTGATCAACACCGATTACGCCAACGTCATCGGCCTGCGTCGCTACAAGGAAAAGGGCAAGGGTTTCTACTTCTCGCCAAAACTGATCGAGTGGCTGGGCCCCAAGCGCGAAGGCGATATTGCCGACGAGCCGTACATCCACTACGCGGCCAGCATGCAGGCACTGTTCGAGAAGCTGGCCTTGCAGATGATCGACCATTACCTGGGCGACATCCTCAAGGACACCGGCAAGCTGGCCTTCGCCGGCGGCTGTGCGCTGAACGTCAAGCTGAACCAGAAGATCATCGCCCGCGATGATGTGAAAGAGCTGTTCGTGCAGCCGGCGTCCGGCGATGCCGGCACTGCCGTGGGTGCGGCCGCCTATGTTTCCCACGCCCGTGGTGTGCCGGTGGAGAAGATGGAGCACGTCTATCTCGGCCCGTCCTACAGCAACGAAGACGTCATCGCAGCGTGCGCCAAGCACGAGAGCAAGCCGAACTGGCGCAAGATCGAAAACATGCCCAAGCGCATCGCCAAGATCATGGTCGACGGCAACCCCGTGGCCTGGTTCCAGGGCCGCATGGAGTTCGGCCCGCGTGCCCTGGGCGGTCGTTCGATCATCGGTTGCCCCAGCGCCACCGGCGTGGCCGACCGTATCAACCACCAGATCAAGTTCCGCGAGCGCTGGAGGCCTTTCTGCCCGTCGATGCTCGACACCGTGGCCCCGCAGATGATCAAGGTCGATCACCCGGCGCCGTTCATGACCTTCACCTTTGAAGTGTCGGAAGAGTGGAAGACCCGCGTGCCGGAGGTGGTGCATGAAGACGGTACCTCCCGTGCCCAGGTGCTCAAGCGTGAATACAACCCGCGCTACTACGACATGATGAAAGAGCTGGAAGTCCTGACCGGTAACGGCGTGTCCCTGAACACTTCGCTCAACCGTCGTGGCGAAGCGATGATCTGCTCGCCGACCGACGCGCTGAACATGTTCTTCGGCTCCGACCTGCAGTACCTGATCATGGAAGACATCCTGGTGGTCAAGGATGGCGTGGACCCCTATGACGCTGTGGTTTAAATGCTGAACCGCTTGCGGGGCTGGCGTGAACGTGGCTGGACGCCTGTCGAGGCCGAGGTTTACGCCCAGGCCTGGCAGCGTTATGGCGGCAGTGTGGCGACCCATCCGCAAGTCATCGAGCGGTTGGCCGGCATGGCGCAGCTTCCGGTGCGCTACCTGGGGTGGGAACAGGATGGCGAACTCAAGGGGGCGATTGCTACTTGGGGGCGCGACCTGGCCCTGTCCAAGGACGTACTCAAGCGCACCGGCAAGAAAGGCCTGTTTGACCTGGGCAATGCCGAGATCATCCTGCCGATCGCCGCCGATGCGCAGGTGCCGCTGCGCCACCGTGGGCGTTACCTGTCGGCGCTGAACGAAGGGCGCGTCAGCACCCTCAAGCCTCAGGCCGAGCAACTGGCCATGGCGCGCACCCCTGAAGAACTGTCGAAAAAGTTTCGCTACAACCAGCGGCGTGAATTGCGTTTGCTGGAAGAAGCGGGCGGCGTGGTGCGGGCGGTCAGCGAGTTTTCCAGCGTGGAACTGGCGGCGATCTATTGCGACCTGTTCCAGCGCCGCTGGGGATTCCCGGCGGCCGGTGCGGCGCGCCTGGCCGAGGTGCTGGAGCTGCTCAAGGAGTTCCTGTTCGGCTCGGTGCTGTTTCTCAATGATGCCCCGATTGCCGTGCAGTTGGTGTACCAGGTGCAGTCCCGCGACTGGTTCAGCGCCGAATACGTCAATGGTGGAGTCGACCCTGAAACCCGCGCGTTCAGCCCCGGCAGCGTATTGAGCTTTCTCAATACCCAGAGTGCCTGGGAGCAGGCGCGCGCGGCCGACAAGTCGCTGCGCTTTTCCTTCGGCCGTGCCGACCGCGAATACAAGGAGCGCTGGTGCAACCCGGTGCCGGTGTTCAGCGTATGAGCCGCAAACAGCAGTTGCTCAAGCGCCATCGGCGCAACAAGCGCATCGCCTTGCTGATTGGCCTGCTGGTGCTGGTCGCCAGCGGCGTGCTGGTAGCCTGGTGGCTGCCGCTGATCCTTGCGGTATTGCTGTGGGCGGCCCATGAAGCCTGGTTTGCCGATCACCTGTTCTACTCGGCCAAAGACAGCTACGCCTATACGTTTCCCAAGGACAACGAGCAGCCAGGTTTGCGCCTGGATGGCGGGCGGCTATTGCTGGATGCGCCGCTGGCGGCCGATGAAACGCTGATCGTCGGCGTCGAGTTGAAAAGCACCTGGCTGGGGCGTTTCCTTGACCCGGCGCTGGACGTGCTGGGTCTGGAGGCCCCGGACCGGCAAGCTTTCGAACGGGGTGTCGCCGGGCGGCGCTACCTCAACCTGACCGGCGCCGCTGAAGCCTTGGCTGCGGGCCAAATCAGCTTGCGTGGGCGCTTCTGCCGGATCAAGGGGCAGCCGACGCTATGGCGCTGGCGCCATCCGGACTATCGCCAGCAGCGCGTCATGGTGATCGCTCCTCACGCCGACGATGCCGAGCTGGCCGCGTTCAGCCTCTACAGCCAGGCAAAGCAAAGCTGGATCGTGACCCTGACCGCTGGCGAAATCGAAGCCGAGCATT
Source organism: Pseudomonas sp. R5-89-07 (assembly GCF_003851685.1). NCBI lineage: Bacteria > Pseudomonadati > Pseudomonadota > Gammaproteobacteria > Pseudomonadales > Pseudomonadaceae > Pseudomonas > Pseudomonas sp. R5-89-07. Next base: position 575,544 of record NZ_CP027727.1, read on the forward strand.
ACCAGCACATGGGCTTGCCCAAGGCCGAGGCGGCACAGCTCAAAGGCCGCTTGCGTGCCTGGGACAGCATTGCCGTGCCGCGCTGGGCCGGTGTGCCCGAGTCGCAGTGCGTGCAATTGGGTTATTTCTGCATGCAGTTGCAGGCCATGCAGGCCGCGCCGGATCAGCCTCAGGCCTCGCGTGAAGCCGACTTGGCCGATACGCGGTTGTTCCGTCAATTCAACGGCTTTGCGTTGCCGGGGGATGTGGACGGCGCACCGACCTGGCACAACTTGATCGCCGACCTGCGCGCCCTGCTGCTCAAGGCGCAGCCGCAGGTGATCGTGTTGCCCACGCCGCTGCTCGACCCCCACGCCGATCATATCTGCGCCCATGCGGCGGTGCTTGAAGCGCTGCAGGGCCTGGCATGGCAGCCCGACACATTGCTCGGCTATGCCAATCACCTGCATGATAACGACCGCTGGCCAATGGGCGATTCCGGGGCCGGGGTGGCGCTGCCGCCGCGTTTCGATTCAGCCGTAGCGCTGGTTCCGTGCAGTTTTAGCCTCACCCTGCGCCAGCAACAGGACAAGGCCATGGCCCTGGGCATGATGCACGACCTGCAGCCGCGAGCGCCGTTCAAGCGTCGTGTGCGCAGGTGGTTGCAGCAAGTGCTGGCGGGCCGTCGCCCATCGCCTTATGGCGAGAACGAATTCTTTCGCAAGGCCGTGCGTCGTCACGAGCTGTTGTGGGTCCTTAAGCAGGACTGAGACCCTATCGAAGGCAGGCCGGCATGGGCCTGTCGCTCCTTTTTTGCCGGGCCGCGTGCCCGTAGCCAGATCGCTGCATGGAGAGTTATGAAGCCGCGTTTCAAGGTTTTGCAGTTACAGCCGGACTACAACGTCAAGACCCATGACTTCGCCGACCTGGGTGAGCAGATCGTCAAATCCCTGCCGGTTGAGCGTTTCGAGGTGACCTCCGGGTTTCTCAGTGGGCGTCCGCAGCCTGGCCAGCCCTTGAGCGTGGCCGAGCATTCGCACTATTTCGAGTTGCCGGAGAAGTCCCTCAAGGGCATCCGCTTCGGCGCCATGTGGCAAATCTACAAGTATTGCCGTGAGCAGAAGTTCGACGTGGTCATCTGTAACCGCTTCAAATCGGTGAACATGATGCTGTCGCTCAATCGCTGGCTGAAGATCCCGCTGTGCATCGGCATCTCCCATGGTTTCGGCGAATACGCCCGTGGTTATCGTCGGCGCCAGACCCGGCGCTGGGTCAGCCCGGCATGGCGTTTTGTCGGTGTGTCGGAGGCGGTGAAGGACTACCTGGTAGACCTCAACTGCGGCTTCACCCGTGAGAACACCACCTACGTGACCAACGCAATCGACATCCCTCAGGCCGAGGCGTTGCAGCTGTCCCGCGAGGATGCCCGCAAAGCCCTGGGCCTGCCGATGGACGCACGGATGATCGGCGCCCTGGGCCGCCTGGTGCCAATCAAGGGCCACACCCATTTGCTGCAGGCCTTTGCCACCCTCAAGGACAAATACCCCGAGGCGCAGGTGGGCATCATTGGTTCCGGGCGTGCCGAAGCCGATCTGCGTGCCGATATCGAGCGCCTGGGCCTGACTGGCCGTGCGCACTTGCTGGGTTTTCGCGAAGACGGCATGCAGTATGTGCGCGGCTTCGACATCTGGACCATGCCCTCGCTGTTCGAAGGCCTGGGCCTTGCGCTGCTGGAAGGCATGAGCGGTCACTTGCCGGTGATTGCCTCCAATGGCCCGGCGATGCTGCCGTTGGTGCAGGGCGCTGGCGGCTTGTCTCACGACCCAGGCAATGTCGAGCAGTTGGCCGAGGCGCTGGACACCTATCTGGCGCTGAGCGACGAACAATTGCGCGCCAAGGGTGAAGAGGTGTTCCGCTATCTGGAAGCCAACCACACCCTCGACGAGTTCAAGCACAAGTACCTGACCCTGATTGAAACCGGTTTGCGTGAAGTAGGTAGAGCATGAGTCAGCAGCAACCCCTGGTCTCGGTGATCATTGCTTCCTATAACCATGCCCAGTACATCGAGCAAAGCATCCTGAGCGTGCTGGGGCAGACCTACCCCAACATCGAGTTGTTGGTGGTGGACGACGGCTCCAAGGATGACAGCGTCGAGCGCATCCGGCGTTTGCAGGCCGAGCACGGTTTTGATTTCCAGGTGCAACAGAACCAGGGCCTCAGCGCCACGCTCAATGGTGCGATCGCTCGCGCCAAGGGCAGCCTGATCGCGCCGTTTGGCTCGGATGACATCATGCTGCCGGACCGTATCGCTACTCAAGTGGCCTACATGGACGGCAAGCCGAAGGTGGGGATGTGCGCTGGCAACATCGAGTTGATCGATGGCGATGGCAACCTGCATCCGGAGAAGAAGCAACGCCGTGATGTGCCGTTTCGCAGCCTCGATTTTGACGACATGTTCATGGACCGCAAGCCGTTCCCACCGGCGCCCACCATGCTGATTCGCCGTGAAGTGCTGGAGGAAGTCGGCGGTTTCGACCCGCAGATTCCCCTGGAGGATTTGCTGATCCAATTGAAGATCACAGCGGCGGGCTACACCATCGACGCCCTTGACGTGGTGATGGCGCAGTATCGGCAGCACGGCAGCAACACCTACAAGAACCACCGCTACATGATCCAGAACATCCTCAAGACCTACGCCAAGTTCAGCGACCACCCGGCCTATGACGCGGTGCGCTACAACTTCCTCAACTCGATGTTCTTGAAGACCGCCCAGCGTGACCGGCCGCTGGCGCGGGAGATTCTCAAGCAGATCCCGCTGAAGTTCTGGGGCCGCAAGACCTTGCGCGGCTTGGTGCGGCTCTACTTGGCGCCGCTGAAAAGCTGAAACGGCGCGACCCCTGTAGGAGCGAGCTTGCTCGCGAAGAACGTTAACGATGACGCGGGCATCCTGGCGCCCCGCGTCGTCTTGGCGTTCTTCGCGAGCAAGCTCGCTCCTACACGTGTTTATTTCCCGCAGGCCAGGCTTTGTACCTGCTCGCGGATTTTCGCAGTGGCCGTTGGGCTGGCAACCGTTGCGTAGCCTTTTACCAACTGCTCGAAGTGGGTTTCGAACAGCCAGTTGCGGTCCTGCGGATAGCGTTGCATGTGGCGCAGATTACGCTGGCGCAACGCGTAGCGCAGGGGCGACGGGTAGATGCGCAGATCAGCGACGTCAATCAGACCGAACTCGCCATCGTCCATCAGCAATACGTTGCCCAGGTGCAGCGAGCGGAAATACACGCCACGCTCATGCAGTTGCGCCATGAACCGACCAAAACGCTCGACCAGCGATTCACGCAGGCTGCTGTCCAGGCTTTGCAGGGCCTGGCGCAGGGTCAGGCCGGGCAGGGGCGTATAGGTCACGGCGCTGCTGGCATCGGGCAAACCATAGAGCGCGAGGATTTCCGGCGTCGGGATGCCCAGGGTGCGCAACTGCTCGCTGTTGCTGGCAAAGCGCTCGGAATACGGGTTGAAGCTACCGGAGGTGTACCAACGGCGTGGGCGGAACAGCTTGAGGAAGCTGCCGTCTTCCAGGCGTAGGACTTTCGGCCCCAGGCCATCGGCTTCAATCACATGGGCATTGCTGCACAGCTGGTCGAACGCCTGGGGCTTGATCGATTGCACAGGCATGCGCAGCAGGCTGCGGTGGCGCTGGGCGATGCTCAGGCCTGCAATGATTGCCAGTGGAATCCACAGCAGGAACCAGTGCTCCTTGGGCCGTGACAGGATGCCACCGCCTTCGGTAAGGCCGGCACCGATGCCGTAGGCCAGCAGGGACGATGCCAGAATGAACAACGGCTGCGCGCGTTGCTGCAAGCTCTTGTACAGGGCCCAGCCGATCATGAATATCCAGGGGATGAAGCCGATGATACCGACATAATAGAGCACGCCAAGGGCGAAGCTGTGGGGTTCGCGCAGTTGATAGCCGTCAGCCAATGTCAGGTACAGCTCGGAGTCATAGCTATAGCCGATCCAGGGATGTTCGGCGATAAGCCGCAGCGACATGCTCCACAGTTCGAGACGAAACGAGCTGCCACGCGAGATGATCCATTCGGGATAGAACACGACCAGCACTGCGGCTCCCACCACCGTAACGGCGATAAGCAGCCCTGAACGAAGGTTGCGGCTGATAAACGCCATCCACACTATCGCCAGCGTCAACGCCACCAACGGCGTACGTGAACCCGTTGCCAGAACTGCCATGGTCATGACCACCAGGGCCGGCACGCTGAACCACAGCACCTTCAGGCGCTGGGTCGTCATGCACACGTACAGCCAGTACACGGTGAAAAAACCAAACAGATGCGAGCTGAGCAGGGGATTATCGAGGGCACCCAGGCCGCCGATCATGCGCATGCCGGCTTGGTATCCCTTGGCGAACGCCACCAGATTCCCCACGCACACCGCCAATGCGATCACCGCGGCACTGAAGAAGATCGGTTTGAACAGCTCGTTGCGGTAATGCAGCAGCAGCCCGCAGCCGCCAAACAACATGAAGGTGTTCAGCGGGCGTTTGAACAGGTCGGTGTCGGTGCTGTGCTCGGGGCTCCAGAGCAGACTGGTCAAGGCCCAGGCAGAAAACGCCAGGAACGCGAGGGCGATAGGCTCGCGCAGCAGGTCCCTGAGTTCCCTGGGACGCATGCACAACAGGAACAAGGTCGGCACGCTGAACAGGATGTAGAAGACTCGGTGCAATACATTACGGTTGCCGACGAAGAACAGTGCACTCAAGAGCAGCAGCAAGCCAACAGGCAAAATCCACAGGACCAGGAAGTCAAAAACGCGATTCGAGCCATAGGTAAGGCGCTTGGAGTGCATACGATAAAGCCATTCCAGAAAGAGAAAGCCGACCATCTTAAGGTAGTGGCTATGTAATGTCGCCCGTCTGATCCAACCGGGCTGCGGGCTACACCGCGTGCAAGTACAACAGAGAAGCTGTGCTAAAGTCAGCCTCCTTTTTCAAAACGCCGCGTGATATGACCGACTCCAGTCCGAGCGCAAGCCCTTCGAGCTTGAAAATATACTTCCGCCTGCTCAGTTACGTTAAGCCTTATATGGGCTTGTTCGCGTTGAGCATCCTTGGATTTCTGATTTTCGCGTCGACCCAACCGATGCTGGGTTACATCCTCAAATACTTCGTCGACGGCCTCTCCAACCCGGAAGCTGTGCTATTTCCGACTGTGCCTGTCCTGCGCGACCTGCAATTGCTGCAAGCGGTGCCGCTGCTGATCATTCTGATCGCGGCCTGGCAGGGCCTGGGCTCATTTCTGGGCAACTACCTGTTGGCCAAGGTGTCCCTGGGGCTGGTCCACGATTTGCGCGTGCAGTTGTTCAACAACCTGCTGACGCTGCCTAACCGGTACTTCGACAACCACAACTCCGGCCACCTGATTTCTCGCATCACTTTCAACGTGACCATGGTCACGGGCGCGGCGACCGATGCGATCAAGGTGGTGATCCGCGAAGGCATGACGGTGATCTTCCTGTTCGCCTCGCTGCTGTTCATGAACTGGCGCCTGACGCTGGTCATGATCGCCATCCTGCCGTTGATCGCGGTCATGGTCAGCACGGCCAGCAAGAAATTCCGCAAGCAGAGCAAGAAGATCCAAGTGGCCATGGGTGACGTGACCCACGTAGCCTCGGAAACCATCCAGGGCTACCGCGTGGTGCGCAGCTTCGGTGGCGAGGTCTATGAAGAGAAGCGTTTTCTCAAGGCCAGCCAGAGCAACACCAACAAGCAACTGCGCATGACCCGCACGGGGGCCATCTACACGCCGGCGCTGCAGCTGGTGATCTACTCCGCGATGGCGGTGCTGATGTTCCTGGTCCTGTACCTGCGCGGCGATGCGTCGGCCGGTGACATGGTGGCCTACATCACCCTGGCTGGTTTGTTGCCCAAGCCGATCCGCCAACTGTCCGAAGTCAGCTCGACTATCCAGAAAGGCGTGGCCGGTGCAGAAAGCATCTTCGAGCAGCTGGATGAAGAAGTGGAAGTCGACCACGGCACCCTCGAGCGTGAAAAGGTCAGCGGACGCCTGGAAGTGCGCAACCTGAACTTCACCTACCCCGGCACCGAGCGCCACGTGCTCAAGGACATCAGCTTTACCGCCGAGCCTGGGCAGATGATCGCCCTGGTAGGGCGTTCGGGCAGTGGCAAGTCGACCCTCGCCAGCCTGATTCCGCGGTTCTATCACCATGAAAGCGGCGAAATCCTGCTCGATGGCATCGAGATCGAAGACTACAAACTGCTGAACCTGCGCAAGCACATTGCCCAGGTCACCCAGCACGTGACCCTGTTCAGCGACACCGTGACCAACAACATTGCCTATGGTGACCTGGCTGGCGCGCCACGGGAAGACGTCGAGGCGGCGGCGGCGGATGCCAACGCCAGGGACTTTATCGACCAGTTGCCCAAGGGCTTCGATACCCAGGTCGGCGAGAACGGCGTGCTGTTGTCCGGTGGCCAGCGCCAGCGCCTGGCAATTGCCCGTGCGCTGCTCAAGAATGCGCCTGTGCTGATTCTCGACGAGGCCACCTCGGCCCTTGACACCGAGTCCGAGCGGCATATCCAGGCCGCCCTCGACAAGGTCATGCAGGGCCGCACCACGCTGGTGATCGCGCACCGTTTGTCCACCATCGAGAAGGCCGACCTGATCCTGGTAATGGACGATGGTCGCATCGTCGAGCGTGGCACCCACGGCGAACTGCTGGCGCAGAACGGCTATTACGCCCGCCTGCACGCCATGGGCCTGGATGCGCCGGTATTGGCCGATATCACCTGATCTGAGTTACACACAGCACCACTGTGGGAGGGGGCTTGCCCCCGATAGCGAAGTGTCAGCCTGCACAAATGCCAGCTGACCCACCGCCATCGGGGGCAAGCCCCCTCCCACATTTTGCCCTGCGCTTGATTCGAGGTCGCGCCAGTCGCAAGCCACTGCAAACCCTGTGCTAATATCGCGCCCCTGTTCATTTTGTATGTGGGTTGCTCCATGAAGTTGTCCATGCCGCGATTCAATCAAGCCCCTGTCTTGGTGGTCGGCGATGTCATGCTCGACCGTTACTGGCATGGTGGTACCTCACGGATTTCCCCTGAGGCGCCGGTGCCGGTGGTCAAGGTCGAGCAAATCGAAGACCGCCCAGGTGGCGCTGCCAACGTTGCGCTCAATATCGCCGCGCTCGGCGCCCCGGCTTCCCTGGTGGGTGTGACCGGTGACGACGAAGCGGCCGACAGCCTGGCCAACAGCCTGCGCGGCGCTGGCGTGCGCGCGTTGTTCCAGCGCATCGCCCATCAGCCGACCATCGTCAAGCTGCGGGTCATGAGCCGTCACCAGCAATTGCTGCGTATCGATTTCGAAGAACCCTTCGCCACCGATGCCCTGGCGCTCAGTGGCCAGGTCGAGGAGTTGCTCGAAGGCATCAAGGTGCTGGTGTTGTCCGACTACGGCAAGGGCGCCTTGAAGAATCACCAGATGCTGATCCAGGCCGCCAAGGCCCGTAACATCCCGGTACTGGCCGATCCCAAGGGCAAGGACTTCTCGATTTATCGGGGCGCCAGCCTGATCACGCCAAACCTCAGCGAGTTCGAAGCGGTCGTCGGTGGTTGCGCCGATGAGCACGAGCTAGTGAGCAAGGGCGCCGCGCTGATGGCCGATCTCGAGCTCGGTGCGCTGCTGGTGACCCGCGGCGAGCACGGCATGACCCTGCTGCGTCCGGACCACCCGGCGATGCACCTGCCGGCCCGTGCGCGGGAAGTGTTCGACGTTACCGGCGCCGGTGATACGGTGATTTCCACCTTGGCCGCGTCCATCGCCGCCGGTGAGGAACTGCCTCACGCGGTGGCCCTGGCCAACCTGGCGGCGGGCATCGTAGTCGGCAAGCTGGGTACTGCTGCCATCAGCGCTCCCGAGTTGCGTCGCGCCATCCAACGCTCCGAAGGTTCGGAACGCGGCGTATTGGGGCTCGAGCAATTGCTGCTTGCGATCGATGACGCCCGCGCCCACAACGAAAGCATCGTGTTCACCAATGGCTGCTTCGACATCCTGCACGCCGGTCACGTGACTTACCTTGAGCAAGCGAGCGCCCAGGGCGACCGCCTGATCGTTGCGGTCAACGATGATGCCTCCGTCAGCCGCTTGAAAGGTCCGGGTCGTCCGATCAATAGCGTCGACCGGCGCATGGCGGTACTGGCCGGGTTGGGTGCGGTGGACTGGGTGATCAGCTTTTCTGAAGGCACCCCGGAAAACCTGTTGGCCCAGGTCAAGCCGGACGTGCTGGTCAAGGGCGGTGACTATTCCGTCGACCAGGTGGTGGGTGCCGACATCGTCAGCGCCTACGGCGGCACGGTCAAAGTGCTGGGGTTGGTGGAAAACAGCTCGACCACCGCAATCGTCGAGAAAATCCGCAACAACGAGTAAAACCTGTGGCCGCTGGGCTCGCGCCTAGCGGCTGGTTTTCCTCGGCACGATCTTGCGCAGCATCTGCTGCGCCTTGCCGGTCAGGCGCTTGAGCTTCGACTCTTTTTCCGGTTCTGCCAGGCCTTGCTGGCGCAGCCAGTCCTTCCAGCGAATCCGCTCATCACGCACCAGCCAGCCTTCCTGCTGGGCGAAGCTTTCGGCCAGGTACAAACCGCGCGTGCTCGCGGGGTACAGCTGATCTTTCTTGACGGTGTACAGCTCGGCGAGCGGTTCGCCGTCCTTGAGCGGCATCAGGTACAGGTCCGGGCGCTGGCGGTCCAGGCGTGCGACCAGTTGATCACCTTCCAGGCGCTCATCCACGTGAAACAGGCTCAGAGACTTGGCTTCCTTCGGCACTTCCAGGCGCAAATCGTAAATAAGCTGCAGTGATGCCGTGGGCAGGTGCACATAGGCTCGTGGCCGCTCGATCAACTGCGTGGTCGCGCAACGCACCGGGCGTGCGGCGCCGGACAGTGGGCTCAGGCGAAACGGCAGGGCTTCGCGATAATGCAGCGCGGCGGAGTAGGGCGCCGGCAGCCACGTGTCGTTGAAGCGCCCGCCGAGCCAGCCTTCGGGGGTTTCCAGCAGGCACTCTTCGGCAATTTCCTGGATGGCGGTGTGCAGCGGCAGGTTCAGTTCATGGGCCGGGACGTAGCCGGAGATCAGCTTGAGCACCACATCGCCGCGATCCTGACGACGCTGGCGCACCAGCACCCAGTAATCCTTGTTCTGCCAGTGCAGCGTCAGGCGCACCGAGACGCCCAGGTTCGCCAGTTCCAGGGCGAAGCGTTCGGCGTCCGGCACCTCGACCGGCTTGCGCCGTTGCAGGGTCTGGGCGAAGTTGAGCGGCATGCCGACGCTCTGGTAGCTCAGGCCTTCGGGGGTAGCTTCGACGTGCAGCGGCAGTGTCTTGAAGTTGCTGGGGTTCTTTCTTATGAGCGTACGCGGCATGTCGGCTCCTTTTTGCGACGGGGTCGGCCGCGTGGGGCGGCATCAGAGTTGACGAATGACCCGGGCAGCGGTTGCCACGTTATGGGCCAGGTGCAGCGGATTAATGGTCCCGACAATAGCACTGGCGACGCCCGTTTGCGCAAACAACAGCATGAAACTCGCCTGAATTGGATCCATTCCAGGTTCCAGGCAAACATGGCCGCTGGCCAGGGCTTTTTTCACCAGGATGCCCTTGCCATGGGCCGCCGCATAATCAATGACGGCTTTTTCGGCCTGTTCGTTCAGATTGTAGGTGACCATTGCGCAATCACCTCGCTCCAGCGCCTTCACCCCGCCTTCGACGGTCTTGCCGGAAAAGCCGAAACCGCGGACCTTGCCCTCTTTCTTCAGCGCCTCCAGGGTGTGGTACACCTCGCAATCGTTGAGGACATGCAGGTCATTGCCATCGGAGTGCACCAGCACCAGGTCGATAAAATCCGTTTCAAGTCGTTTCAGGCTGCGCTCGATTGACAGACGCGTATGCGCGGCACTGAAATCGTGGCGGGATACGCCGTCTTCGAACTCCTCACCGACCTTGCTGACGATCACCCAGTCCTTGCGCTGGCCACGCAGCAGCGGGCCCAGGCGCTCTTCGCTGCGGCCGTAGGCGGGTGCGGTGTCGATCAGGTTGATGCCCAGCTGGCGCGCCTGGCGCAGTAGCATGCGCGCCTCGTCGTCATCCGGAATCTTGAAGCCGCTGGGGTATTTCACCCCTTGGTCACGGCCCAGCTTGACGGTGCCCAGGCCCAGTGGGGACACCAGCAAGCCGGTGCTGCCCAGCGGGCGATGCAGGTCGTGCAGGGTTGGCAGGCTCATGGCAACAATTGCTCCCAGGCGGGTTGGCCGATAGCCGGCTTGGGCAAGTCGGGCAGCGGCTCGCTGACGCTTGGGCGGATGCCATCGCGTTCCAGGCTGTTGATCACGCGGTCGGCGAAATCCGGTGCCAGGGCCAGCTTGGTCGGCCAGCCCACCAACAGGCGACCCTGTTCGGCAAGGAAAGCATTGTCGGGACGGGTCAGGCCCGATTGCAGTGGCTCGGCGCGGCTGACGCGCAGGGTGGCCCACTGGGTCTGGCTCATGTCGATCCACGGCAACAATTGAGCCAGCTCTTTCTGGGCGGTGGCGATCTGCTCTTGCGGCGTGCGTGCCACGCCATCGGATTCGGCGATATCGCCGCCGATGTACCACACCCAGTTACCGTCGGCCGCCGGGTGGGTGGTCACGGTCAGGCGTGGCTTGGTGCCGCCGCCCAGGCAGTGAGCATACAACGGCTTCAACCCCGGGCCTTTGGCGAGAATCATGTGCAGCGGGCGGGTCTGCATCGCTGGCTGGCTCAAGCCCAGGGCACCCAGTAGATCCGCCGTGCCGGCTCCGGCACTCAGCACGATGCGCTGGGCGCGGATTTCACGACCATCGACCTTCAAGCCCACCAGCGTTTCGCCTTCGCGCAGCGGTTCGATGTGTTGGCCTGCGAGCAAACCGTCACCGGCCAGGTGCGCCAGGCGTTCAATCAGGCTCGGTACGTCAACGACCAACTCCGCCAGGCGATAGACCTTGCCCTTGAAGCGGCGGTCTTGCAGCGCCAGCGGCAGTTCGTCGCCCTTGACCTGATCGACGCGACCGCGCACGGCCTTGCTGGCGAAAAAGCTGGTGAGATTGCCGGCGAGGGTGCCGGGGGACCACAGGTAATGGGCCTGCGAGAGCAGGCGCACGCCGGACAGGTCCAGCTCGCCCTGGCCGGCCAGGGCTTCACGCCAGCGGCGCGGCATGTCGGCAATCGCTTCGGAGGCGCCCGTGAGGGCGCCATGCAGGGCGTATTTCGCGCCGCCGTGAATGATCCCCTGGGACTTCACGCTTTGCCCGCCGCCCAGGGTCGCGCTTTCCACCAGTACCGTGGAAAACCCCTGGCGGCGCAGGCGCGCATTGAGCCAGAGGCCGGCAACCCCGGCGCCGACAATCAGAACGTCGGTGGAAATAACGGATGGCATCGGCGACCTCAATGTTCTAGACAAGAGGCGCAGTATACAGGCTGTTGAGTGGTGGTCAGTGACCGGCGGTTTTCGAGAACAGCTGAATCACCACCACGCCCAGCACAATCAGCGCCATTCCCAGCATGGCCGGGATGTCCAGCTTCTGCCCGTAGATAAACAGCGCCGCAATGCTCACCATCACGATGCCCATCCCCGCCCAGACGGCATAAGCCACGCCAACCGGCACCGTGCGCACCACCAGGGTCAGCATCCAGAACGCCACGCCGTACCCGACGATCACCAGCAGCAATGGGATAGGCGTGCTCCAGCCTTTGATGGCTTTCATCGAAACGGTCGCGATCACTTCCGAACAGATGGCGATGGCCAGGTAATAGTAGGCGACGTTCATGGTGCATTCCTCAAGGTGTAGCGCGTTTGATAAGGTCGGCATTCTAGAGGTTCAACAGATGGGGTAAAGTCATTACCTATCCGTATTCAAGATAGGTTCAGCCATGAGCGTGCAGTGGGATCTGGAGCAGATGCGCCTGTTTGTCAGTGTCGCCGAGCAGCGTTCGTTCTCTGCCGTCGCGCGCGGGCAACGCAAGGCGCAATCGGCGGTCAGCAATGCGATTGCGATGCTGGAGGCGGACCTCGGCTTCAGCCTGTTCGAGCGTAGCAGTGGCCGCCAGCCGCGCCTGACCGAAGCCGGCAGTGTGTTGCTGGAGGAAGCGCGTGAAGTGCTGCGCCAGTGCGAGCGCCTGACGGGGCGGGCGTTGTCGTTAACCCGTGGCGAGGAGGCTTGCTTGCGCCTGGCTCAGGACGAGGCGATGTTGTTCCAGCCGGTGCTTGATAGCCTTGAGGCGCTGGCGGTGCGCTATCCGCTGCTTGAGGTGCAGTTGTCCAGCGCCGCCCAGGGCGATGTAGCGCGCAAGCTGGTGGAGCGCCAGGCCGACCTGGGCCTGCTGTTCTATCACGACCAGATCCCCGAAGCCCTTGAGCGGCGGGTGGTGGGCAGTGTGGAAATGGTCACGGTGTGCGGTGTGAATCACCCACTGGCCAAGCAGAAGTACGTGGATTGCCAACGGCTGGCGCAGTTTCGCCAGTTGCTGATGTCGACCCAGACGAGTGTCTACCCTGGCAGTGAAGCCGCCAGCCCGCTGGTGTGGCGGGCCGACAGCTTCTATGTGCTGGCCGAATGGCTGATGAGCGGCCTCGGTTGGGCCTGGTTGCCGCGGCATATCGTGCAGTACCCCACCTATCAACAACAAATGGTCGAGCTGGACAGCGAATGGACCCCGCCGGCGCTGGTGGTAGAGCTGGTGTGGCGCCGCGATGAGCACCTCGGGCCGGCCGCGCGCTTTTTGGCTAAACGTTTTGCCGAGTGCTTGCAGGCGATTGACTGAAAAAGCCGATAAACTCCGCCGCCATGAATAGAACTCTCTACACCTGTCTGTTTTACCTGGCGCTGCCGTTGGTGGCTTTACGTCTGTGGCTGCGTGCACGCAAGGCGCCGGCCTATGCCAAGCGCGTGGGCGAGCGGTTTTCCTATGGCTTGCCGGCGATGCAGCCAGGCGGGATCTGGGTGCATGCGGTGTCGGTGGGCGAAAGCATCGCCGCCGCGCCGATGATCCGCGCCTTGCTTGAGCGTTATCCGCAGTTGCCGATGACCGTCACCTGCATGACGCCCACCGGTTCCGAGCGCATCCAGGCACTGTTCGCCCATGAACCGCGCGTTCAGCATTGTTATCTGCCGTACGATTTACCCTGCGCGGCCAGGCGTTTCCTCGACCGGGTACAGCCCAGGCTGGCGGTGATCATGGAAACCGAGTTGTGGCCCAACCATATCCACGCCTGTGCCCAGCGTGGTATCCCGGTAGCCCTGGCCAACGCGCGGTTGTCGGCGCGCTCGGCCAAGGGCTACGCACGCTTTGCCAGGCTCACGGCGCCGATGCTGGCGCAAATGAGCCTGTTTGCGGTACAGACCGAAACCGAGGCCCAGCGTTTTCGCAGCCTGGGCGCGCGTGCTGAAACCGTTGAAGTGACCGGCTCGATCAAATTCGACCTGACCATCGACCCGCAGCTGCCGGAGCGCGCCGCCGCCCTGCGCGAACAATGGGGGGCCGGCGAGCGCCCAGTGTGGATCGCCGCCAGCACCCACGAAGGTGAAGACGACATCGTGCTCGCGGCCCATCGTCAACTGCTGGCCAGCTACCCCAACGCGCTGCTGATTCTGGTGCCCCGTCATCAGGAGCGTTTCGGCCCGACCTTCGAACGGTGCGTGCAGCAAGGCTTTGCCACGGTGCGGCGCTCCAGTGGCGAAGCGGTCACCGCGCACACCTCGGTGCTGCTGGGCGACACCATGGGCGAGTTGCTGTTTCTCTACGCCTTGGCCGACAGCGCCTTTGTCGGCGGCAGCCTGGTGCCGACCGGAGGGCACAACCCGCTGGAACCGGCGGCGCTGGGCAAGCCAGTGATCATGGGCCCGCACCTGTTCAACTTCCTCGAAATCAGCGCGATGATGCGCGAGGCCGGGGCGTTGCGCGAAGTGGATGATGCAGACGGGTTGGCCGAAGCGGTACGGCAGCTGTTCGAGCTGCCGCAGGATGCGCGCAGGATGGCCGAGTCGGGACTGAAGGTGATGCGGGCCAATCAGGGGGCGTTGAAGCGCTTGTTGGATGGCCTGGATAGGCTGATGACTCACTGACCCAACGCAGATCAGTTGTGGGAGGGGGCTTGCCCCCGATGACGGAGTGTCAGTCAACACTACTTGAACTGACAGACTGCCATCGGGGGCAAGCCCCCTCCCACATTGGTTTGTGTTGTTTTCAGGAGCCGGGGCGGGCCTTCAGTTGCTCGGCGGCGGCCTTGGCCAGGTCCGGTGGCAGGAAGTCCTTGTCCGGGTTGTAGTCAGCCTTCAGATAGCGCGTCAGCTCCTGCAGATCCCCCGGGTTCAAGGTGCCCGCCGCCTGCTTCAAGCGCAGGTTGTCGAGGATGTAGTCGTAGCGGCTGTTGTTGTAGTTGCGCACCGACGAGTAGAGCTGGCGCTGTGCGTCCAGCACGTCGACGATATTGCGCGTGCCCACCTGATAGCCGATTTCCGTGGCTTCCACCGCGCTCTGGTTGGAGATGATCGACTGGCGGCGCGCTTGGACCTGCTCCACATCGGTGTTCACTGCACGGTGCAGGTTGCGGGTATTTTCCACGACCTGACGGCGCAGGCCTTCGCGTTGCTGCTCGGTCTGGCCCAGGCGCGAGTAGGACTCACGTACCTGGGAGCTGGTCAGCCCGCCACTGTATATCGGAATGTTCAGGCGCAGGCCGATGGTGCGCTGTTCGACGTCACCGCGATAAGGCGTGCCGAACGCATTCGGGTTGCTGAAGCCCAGGGCATCGTTATCGCCTTTTTCGTACTGCGCCACCGCGTCCAGGGTGGGGGCGTGGCCGGCCTTGCGCTGCTTGAGGGTTTCTTCGGCAGCGGTGACGGCGTAGTTGCTGGCCAGCAGGTTGAGGTTCTGGCGGCCGGCGGTTTCGACCCAGGCCTTGGCGTCGTTCGGCAGCGGCGGCAGCACCGGCAGTGTGTGGACAATGCCCTGGATCGAATTGTATTGGCGGTTGGTCAGGGTGATCAGCGCTTCGAAGGCGTCTTCCACCTGGCGCTGGGCAAGGATGCGGTTGGCCCGCGCGGTGTCATAGCTGGCCTGGGATTGCAGCACGTCGGTCTTGTCCGACAGGCCCACATCGAAACGTTCGTTGGATTGGTCCAACTGGCGCTTGAAGGCATTTTCTTCGGCCTTGGTCGAGGCCAGGTTGTCCTGGGCGCGCAGCACGGCGAAGTAGCTTTCGGCGCTCTGCAGGATCAGGTTCTGTTCGGTCGCCGAAAGTTGCAGCGCCGCTTGCTCGTTGGTGGCTTCGGCGGCTTGCAGCTGGAACCAGCGGTCGGCACGGAACAGCGGCTGGCTCAGGGTGGCGCGCCAGGAATGCGCATCGCGGTTGGCGGTGGCGGCCGGCGTGTCGATCTGGGTGCGCACATTGTTGATATCCGCACCGCCGGTCAGGTTGGGCAGCAACCCGGCGCGGGCCTGGGGCACCACTTCCTTCTGCGCGCCGTACTGGGCCCGTGCGGCGGCCAGGTCGGCGTTGTTGTCCACCGCTTCCTGGTAGACGCTGACCAGGTCGGTCCTGGCAGACAAGGGCGCCTCAGCTGCCCAGACCATGGTGGTGGTCGCACAAGACACGGCAACAGCCAGTGAAAGTTTGCGCAGCATGAGTCGATCCCTGAATAATATTACGATGATAATTTGGAGCCCAAGGCTACGGTGGCACAACCGGAGCGTCAAGCCTTGAGGCCGCTCACGAGTGTAGTGGTCACACCACGGCACAACAATCCTGCAATCACGCCATTTATCACGCCGAATGCAGCGCTATTGGCAATTTGCCCACACCATGGTCTAGACTGGCCGCGTTCTTGTCGGGGTGCCTTGTTGGAAGGCTGAGATCGGTAAATACCGGATCCCGTTGAACCTGATCAGGTTAGCGCCTGCGTAGGGAACAAGATTTCTCGTCACCCGGCGAGTCCTCTTGTGCTTCGTCCGGGATGTTGTTCGACAATCGAACAGCCCTCGTGCGCCAAGCACAGCACTGGCTCAGTGCATCCGTCCGTCACAGGTTCGCTCCGACAAACATCCACCGCCTGGACAGTTGGAGAGCCCGTGATGAGCGCAGAAATAAAAAGTACAAAACTGAAAAACACCGTGCACCTGAGTGAATCGGCCCAGGTCGACTCCGGTTCCGTGCAGCCGTTTACCCGCTCGCAGAAAATCTACGTGCAAGGCACCCGCCCGGACATTCGTGTGCCGATGCGCGAGATCAGCCTGGACGTGACCCCCACCGATTTCGGCGGTGAAATCAACGCGCCCGTGGTGGTCTACGACACCTCCGGCCCCTACACCGACCCCAACGTAATCATCGACGTACGCAAAGGCCTGGGCGATGTGCGCTCGCCCTGGATCGAATCGCGCGGCGACACCGAACGCCTGTCGGGCTTGAGCTCGCACTTTGGCCAACAGCGCCTGAGCGATGCCGAGTTGACCGCCCTGCGTTTCGCCCATGTGAAAAACCCGCGCCGCGCCAAGGCCGGGGCCAACGTCACGCAAATGCACTATGCGCGCAAAGGCATCATCACCGCCGAGATGGAATACGTCGCCATCCGCGAGAACATGAAGCTTGAAGAAGCCCGAGCCAGTGGCTTGCTCGACCAGCAGCATGCCGGCCACAGCTTCGGCGCCAGCGTGCCGAAAATCATCACCCCGGAATTCGTGCGTGAAGAAATCGCCCGTGGCCGCGCGATCATTCCGGCCAACATCAACCACACCGAACTGGAACCGATGATCATCGGCCGTAACTTCCTGGTGAAGATCAACGGCAATATCGGCAACAGCGCACTGGGTTCGTCCATTGAAGAAGAAGTGGCGAAACTGACCTGGGGCATTCGCTGGGGTTCGGACACGGTGATGGACCTGTCCACTGGCAAGCACATCCACGAAACCCGCGAGTGGATCATTCGCAACTCGCCAGTGCCGATCGGTACGGTGCCGATTTACCAGGCTCTGGAAAAAGTCGGTGGCGCCGCTGAAGACCTGACCTGGGAGCTGTTTCGCGACACCTTGATCGAACAGGCCGAGCAGGGCGTCGACTACTTCACCATCCACGCCGGCGTGTTGTTGCGCTATGTACCACTGACCGCCAAGCGCGTCACCGGCATCGTCTCCCGCGGCGGCTCGATCATGGCCAAGTGGTGCCTGGCGCACCACAAAGAGAACTTCACCTATACGCATTTCGATGAAATCTGCGAAATCATGAAGGCCTACGACGTCAGCTTCTCCCTCGGCGATGGCCTGCGCCCAGGTTCGATCGCCGACGCCAACGACGCCGCGCAATTCGGTGAACTGGAAACCCTCGGCGAGCTGACCAAGATCGCCTGGAAGCACGACGTGCAAACCATGATCGAAGGCCCTGGCCACGTGCCGATGCAGCTGATCAAGGAAAACATGGACAAGCAGCTGGAGTGCTGCGACGAGGCGCCGTTCTACACCCTCGGCCCGCTGACCACCGACATCGCGCCAGGTTATGACCACATCACCTCCGGTATCGGTGCGGCGATGATCGGCTGGTTCGGCTGCGCCATGCTCTGCTACGTCACCCCCAAAGAGCATTTGGGCTTGCCGAACAAGGACGACGTGAAGACCGGCATCATCACCTACAAGATCGCGGCGCATGCCGCCGACCTTGCCAAGGGCCATCCGGGTGCGCAGATTCGCGACAACGCGCTGAGCAAGGCGCGCTTCGAGTTCCGCTGGGAAGACCAGTTCAACCTCGGCCTGGACCCGGACACCGCGCGCTCCTATCACGACGAAACCCTGCCGAAGGACTCGGCTAAGGTCGCGCATTTCTGCTCGATGTGCGGGCCGAAATTCTGCTCGATGAAGATCACCCAGGAAGTGCGCGAGTACGCGGCCAACCAGCGCATTGATGCGGTGGACGTGGACGTGGCCAAGGGCCTGGCCGAGCAGGCGGAGCGTTTCAAGCAGGAAGGCAGCCAGCTTTACAAGAAGGTCTGATTCGGGATTTCAGGGGCCTGTAAGGGCCTCATCGAGGGCAAGCCCCCTCCCACATTGATCGGGTTCACACAATCAAAGGTGGGAGGGGGCTTGCCCCCGATAGCTATCTCCCAAACAAAAAATGCCCCTCAGAGATACCCCCCTTGAGCATTCAACCGAGTACCTACTCCCCCTACCTCGCGGTGCCCACCGACAAACGTGTCTTCGGCGCCCGCGACCTGTTCTCCCTGTGGTTTTCCCTCGGCATCGGCCTGATGGTGCTGCAAACCGGCGCGCTGTTGGCGCCGGGCCTGGGCTTGTCCGGCGCCTTGCTGGCGATTTTCCTCGGCACCCTGGTGGGCGTGTTGCTGCTGGCCGCCGTCGGCGTGATCGGCAGCGACACCGGCCTGTCCGCCATGGCCGCGCTCAAGCTCAGCCTGGGTGCCAAAGGCGCCAGCCTGCCGGCGCTGTTGAACCTGCTGCAGTTGATTGGCTGGGGCTCGTTCGAGATCATCGTGATGCGCGATGCCGCCAGTTTGTTGGGCGCGCGCGCGTTCAGCGAAGGCAGCCTGCTGGCGAGCCCCTTGCTGTGGACGCTGTTCTTCGGCGGCCTCGCAACCTTGCTGGCGGTGAGTGGCCCGCTGACCTTCGTGCGGCAGATCCTGCGCAAATGGGGCATCTGGCTGCTGCTAGCGGCCTGCCTGTGGCTAACCTGGAACCTCTTCGCCAAGGCCGACCTCGCCGCCCTGTGGGCGCAGGCCGGTGATGGCTCGATGCCGTTTGCGGTGG
The DNA here is from genome assembly GCF_003851685.1 of Pseudomonas sp. R5-89-07. NCBI lineage: Bacteria > Pseudomonadati > Pseudomonadota > Gammaproteobacteria > Pseudomonadales > Pseudomonadaceae > Pseudomonas > Pseudomonas sp. R5-89-07. The sequence goes on from NZ_CP027727.1 coordinate 594,363, forward strand.
GCTTCGACATTGCCATCGCCATGCCGCTGTCCTGGCTGCCGCTGATCGCCGACTACTCACGCTTCGGCAAGCGCGCCAAAAGCGTGTTCGGCGGTACTGCGCTGGGGTTCTTTATCGGCAATTTCTGGCTGATGAGCCTGGGCGTGGCCTACACCCTGGCATTTGCGCCAAGCGGTGAGGTGAATGCATTGCTGCTGGCCCTGGCCGGTGCCGGCCTGGGTATTCCGCTGCTGCTGATCCTGCTGGACGAGTCGGAAAACGCGTTTGCCGATATTCACTCGGCGGCGGTGTCCAGTGGGATTCTGCTGCGCTTGAAGGTCGAGCACCTGGCGTTGGTCATTGGCGTGGTTTGCACCTTGATCGCCTGCTTTGCGCCGTTGGCGCAATACCAGAACTTCCTGTTGCTGATCGGTTCGGTGTTCGCGCCGCTGTTCGGCGTGGTGCTGGTGGACCACTTCATCCTGCGCCGTCGGGCCCAGGGCGCGGTGACCCTGCTGCACTGGCCGGCGCTGGTCGCCTGGCTGGGCGGCATCGCGACCTATCATCTGCTGGCCAACCTTTATCCGGATGTCGGCGCTACCCTGCCGGCATTGCTGCTGGCAGGGCTGTTGCAGTGGATCCTGGGGCGGGCGGTCAGTGGCGTGCGGGCATCAGCTCAGGCTTGATCACGCCAGTCAGGCGCGCATAGGGGAGGGTGATTTCGATCAACCCCTGTGCGTAGGGGGCGATGGTGGCAACGTTGTACTTGAGCACTACGCCGCCACTGGTCAGGGCCACGTTCGGGGTTTTCTGGAACGGCCAGTTCTTCACGAACTCCGGGTCGCGGTCCATCTTGGTGTTGATCAACCAGCTGTTGTGCGCAACTTTTGCGGTATTCCAGAAGGTCTGTTCCTGGCCGGGCAGCAACATGTCGGCCAGGCCCAACTCTTTGTGCAGCACCCGTGAATAGTTGATGAAGCCGCGGCCAGGTTCGCCGTGGGCCACGCCGGTGTCCAGGTAGCTGGACACTTCAACGATCACCAGTCCGTCATGCTGCTCACGTACCTTGGCCTGCAAATACATGCTGTGGCGGTCGGCGGACTCCCGCAGGAATTTGTCTCGATAGGCAGTCAGCGTCGCAGGCGTGGCGGCGCCGGGCGTGGTGCGGGCCATCTGCAGCAAGCGCTGCTCCACCAGGCTGTCGAGTTGCGGGTCGGCGGGGAAATGCACGGTATCGATGTTCACCAGCGGGCAATCGGGGCTGCCGCAGCCGGGTTTGGTTTGTTCCGATTTGTCGGTGGTGACCTCCAGCGGCTTGAGCTGGCTGGGTTGGAACAGGCTCTGGCAGGCGCCCAGGGCCAAGGCAATGCAAGCCACGGAGGCGATTTTTAAAAGCGACATGGGTGTCCTTCGTAAATCGATGGAAAGCTAAAAGAGTAGCGCTTGGACTGCCAACAGGGCCGCCAGTTCGCCACTAGACTGATTAGAGTGAGTTTGACGTCCGCCGTCTATCCCGGCAACCGGAAAGGGGCTGCGCCAACCGGCATCGGCGCGTTAGGATGGCGCCCATTGCGCGGCTTATGACGAGGAAGACTATGACCGATTTGACGAAGTCGACGCCGAACAAGATCGAAATTGTTCAGCGCGACCATGCCTATAAAGGTTTCTACCAGCTTGATCGCGTGCAACTGCGTCACGAGAAGTTCGACGGCGGCATGAGCCGCGTGATCAATCGTGAAGTGTTCGTGCGTCACGATGCGGTGTGTGTGCTGCCTTACGACCCGCAACGCGATGAAGTGGTGCTGATCGAGCAGTTCCGCGTGGGTGCCATGGGCCGTACCGACAACCCCTGGCTGGTGGAGATGGTCGCCGGCCTGATTGACAAGGATGAGCAGCCGGAGGAGGTTGCACACCGCGAGGCCGAGGAGGAAGCTGGGCTGACGTTCTCTGCGCTATGGCCGATCACCAAATATTTCCCCTCGCCGGGCGGCAGTACCGAATTCGTCCACTTGTACCTGGGCCGTTGCGACAGCTCGCAGGCCGGTGGCATCCATGGATTGGAAGAAGAGGCAGAAGATATCCGTGTCACCACCTGGGCTTTCGAAGATGCCTTTCAGGCGGTGCGCGACGGTAAGATTTCCAACGCAGCCAGCATCATCGCCCTGCAATGGCTTGCGCTTAATCGCGCGGAAGTGAGGGGGTTATGGCAATAAAGGCACGGGAACGTTATCGGGTCGACCTGATCGGGCTGCAAGCTGCGTGCGAGGCCAACTATGCGCGGCTGATGCGCCTGCTGCCCGACATGCGCCACGCACCCGAAGCGCGGCGCATCGCCGTGACCCACGGCGACCAGATGCTCGGCGTGCTGACCCTGGAAGTCATCGTCAATTGCCCGTACACCACCACCCTGCGCGTGCGCCAGGAACACAGCCTGCCGTGGCTGCCGGTGCCGCAGCTGGAAGTGCAGGTGTACCACGATGCGCGCATGGCCGAAGTGATCAGCGCCGAACATGCGCGGCGCTTTCGCAGCATCTATCCTTACCCGAATGTGTTCATGCACCAGCCCGATGAGAAAGCACAGCTCAATGTGTTCCTCGGCGAATGGTTGAGCCACTGCCTGGCCTTGGGCCATGAGTTCGAAGTTGTGCGATAGATGTGCATTGCGCCCGTTTCCTGGCTTCCCTCTTTGTGTCCTGCCCCAGCATAATCACCCCAACTATCTAATCCTGTGATTGCCAGGGAGAGCGCCTTGCCGAGCGTATCCACTGTGAACCCTGACGTTGCGCTGCTGGTGCAACTGTCCGACAGCCATCTGTTTGCCGAGGCCGACGGCATGCTGCTGGGCATGAATACCCGCGAGAGCCTGCAGCGGGTGATCGAACGGGTGCACGAACAGCAGCCGCACATCGATCTGGTGCTGGCCACCGGGGATCTGTCCCAGGACGGCACGCTGGCGTCGTATCAGCAATTTCGCGATATGACGGCGCCCCTGGGCGCTCCTGCGCGCTGGATTCCCGGCAATCACGATGAGCCGCAGATCATGGCCCAGGCCGCCGTGCACAGCGATCTGCTGGAGCCGGTGGTGGATATCGGCAACTGGCGCATCACCCTGCTGGACTCCGCCGTACCCGGCTCCGTGCCTGGCTACCTGCAGGACCAGCAACTGCAATTGCTCGCCCAGGCCCTGAGTGAAGCACCGAACCGGCATCATCTGGTGTGCTTCCATCATCACCCAGTGTCGATCGGCTGTGCCTGGATGGAGCCTATCGGCCTGCGCAATCCCGAGGCGCTTTTTGCCGTGCTCGACCGCTTTCCCCAGGTGAAGGCGCTGCTATGGGGCCACGTACACCAGGAAATCGACCGTGAACGCGAGGGCGTGCGCCTGCTGGCTGCTCCTTCCACCTGCATCCAGTTCGCGCCGGGCAGCGAGGACTTCCAGGTCAGTGAACAGGCGCCAGGGTATCGCTGGCTGCGTCTGCATGCCGACGGGCGGTTGGAGACGGGCGTGGAGCGGGTCAAGGATTTTGCCTTCACCGTCGACTACGGCAGCAACGGCTATTAGAAAGCTGCAAACACTGATCAAATGTGGGAGGGGGCTTGCCCCCGATGGCTGAGTGTCAGTCAGCCCATGTGGCAGCTGACACACCGCTATCCGGAGCAAGCCCCCTCCCACATGGGTTCTCACACAGGCCCCCGATCCCTGTAAACTGCGCCTCTTTGGCTGATGCACGGAGAGCCCGGCATGTCCGCTTCGATCCTCTATATCCACGGTTTCAACAGTGCGCCGGCCTCCAACAAGGCCAGCCAGTTGATCACCGTCATGGACAACCTTGGCCTGTCCGGGCAGTTGCGTGTGCCGGCGCTGCATCACCACCCGCGTCAGGCGATTCCTCAATTGGAGCAGGCCATCGCAGAACTCGGCAGGCCACTGCTGGTCGGCAGCTCGCTCGGCGGCTACTATGCAACCCATCTTGCCGAACGCCATGGCCTCAAGGCGCTGCTGGTCAACCCGGCGGTCAGCCCGCATCGGATGTTTGACGGTTACCTGGGGACCCAGAAGAACCTCTACACCGATGAAACCTGGGAACTGACCCACGACCACGTGACGGCCCTGGCCGAGCTGGAAGTGCCGGCCCCTCAAGACGCCGCGCGGTATCAGGTGTGGTTGCAGACCGGGGACGAAACCCTGGATTATCGCCTCGCCCAGCAGTATTACCGGGCCTGTGCCTTGCGCATCCAGGCCGGTGGCGACCATGGTTTCCAAGGGTTCGCCCAGCAATTGCCGGCCCTGTTGAGCTTTGCCGGCATTGGCGCTGACCAGTATCAATCCTTCGATTTTGCGTCACTGTAAAAATCGCAGGTCATTTTTTAATCGAACGACTCACGACGAGACCCCATGGCCACTCCCAGCGCTAGCTCTTATAACGCAGACGCCATCGAAGTCCTCTCGGGCCTCGACCCGGTGCGCAAACGCCCCGGCATGTACACCGACACCAGTCGGCCGAACCACCTTGCCCAGGAAGTCATCGACAACAGCGTCGACGAAGCCTTGGCCGGGCACGCCAAGTCGGTGCAGGTCATTCTGCACGCCGACCATTCCCTGGAAGTGTCCGACGACGGTCGCGGCATGCCGGTGGACATCCACCCTGAAGAGGGTGTGTCGGGCGTCGAGTTGATCCTCACCAAGCTGCACGCCGGCGGCAAGTTCTCCAACAAGAACTACCAGTTCTCCGGCGGCTTGCACGGCGTGGGTATTTCCGTGGTCAACGCCTTGTCCACGCAGGTCAGGGTCAAGGTCAAGCGCGACGGTAACGAGTACCAGATGACATTCGCCGATGGCTACAAGGCCACCGACCTCGAAGTGATCGGCACCGTTGGCAAGCGCAATACCGGCACCAGCGTGTACTTCGCGCCGGATCCGAAATACTTCGATTCGCCGAAATTCTCCATCAGCCGCCTCAAGCATGTGCTCAAGGCCAAGGCCGTGCTGTGCCCCGGCCTGCTGGTGAGCTTTGAAGACAAAGGCACCGGCGAGAAGGTCGAGTGGCATTACGAGGACGGGCTGCGCTCCTACCTGGAAGATTCCGTCAGCGACTTCGAACGCCTGCCCAACGAGCCGTTCTGCGGCAGCCTGGCCGGTAACAAGGAAGCCGTCGACTGGGCGCTGTTGTGGTTGCCCGAAGGTGGCGACAGCGTGCAGGAAAGCTATGTCAACCTGATCCCCACCGCCCAGGGCGGCACCCACGTCAATGGCCTGCGCCAGGGCCTGCTGGATGCCATGCGCGAATTCTGCGAATACCGCAGCCTGCTGCCGCGCGGCGTGAAGCTGGCGCCGGAAGACGTGTGGGAGCGCATCGCGTTCGTGCTGTCGATGAAAATGCAGGAGCCGCAATTCTCCGGCCAGACCAAGGAGCGCCTGTCGTCCCGCGAGGCGGCGGCGTTTGTCTCGGGTGTGGTCAAGGACGCCTTCAGCCTGTGGCTCAACGAACATCCGGAACTGGGCCTGGCCCTGGCCGAATTGGCGATCAACAACGCCGGTCGTCGTCTCAAGGCCAGCAAGAAGGTCGAGCGCAAGCGCATCACCCAGGGCCCGGCATTGCCCGGCAAGCTGGCCGACTGTGCCGGCCAGGACCCGATGCGTTCCGAGCTGTTCCTGGTGGAAGGCGATTCCGCCGGCGGTTCCGCCAAGCAAGCGCGGGACAAGGAATTCCAGGCGATCCTGCCGTTGCGCGGCAAGATCCTCAACACGTGGGAGGTCGACGGCAGCGAAGTCCTGGCCAGCCAGGAAGTTCACAACATCGCCGTGGCGATCGGCGTCGACCCGGGCGCCGCGGACATGAGTCAGTTGCGCTACGGCAAGATCTGCATCCTCGCCGACGCCGACTCCGACGGCTTGCACATCGCAACCCTGCTGTGCGCGCTGTTCGTGCAGCACTTCCGCCCACTGGTGGATGCCGGCCACGTCTACGTCGCCATGCCGCCGCTGTACCGTATCGACCTGGGCAAGGAGATTTTCTACGCCCTGGACGAGGCCGAGCGCGACGGCATTCTTGATCGCCTGGTGGCCGAGAAGAAGCGCGGCAAGCCACAGGTCACGCGATTCAAGGGCCTGGGTGAAATGAACCCGCCGCAACTGCGCGAAACCACCATGGACCCGAACACCCGGCGCCTGGTGCAGTTGACCCTGGAAGACTTCGCCGGCACGTCGGAAATGATGGACATGCTGCTGGCGAAAAAGCGTGCACCGGATCGCAAAGCCTGGCTCGAATCCAAAGGCAACCTGGCCGAGGTTCTGGGCTGATGCGCACAGGCGTCGCCCTGGCGATCCTGATGGTGTGCGGGCTGGTAACCACCGATGTGGTTGCCGCGCCCGTGGCTGAATTGAAGCTGGTGTCGGAGCATCCGGTAGGCGGCATGCGCGGCGGCAACCTGTCGGGCCTGGCGCTGTGTGGCAAGGCGCTGTGGACCGTGTCGGATCGCGATGATGACCAGATCTATCGTCTGGACACCCGCGAGCCGGCCTGGAAAGCCGAGGTGGTGAAGATCGACGTACCACCCGTGCCCGAATCGGGCCTGCCGTGGGGGTTGCGCTCGCGCACCAAGGCGGCCTCGTTCATTCGCGGTGGAGACCTGGATTTCGAAGGCATCAGCTGTGATGCCGCAGGTAACCGCTACATCGTCAGCGAAGCCCATGCGGCGGTGTTGCAGGTGCCCGCGGAGGGCGCGCCCGAGTGGTTGAAAATTGCCCCTGGCATGGTGCGCGAAGCGCGGGCTAGTGGCCTGTTGCTGCACTTCAACGCGTTGTTGGAGGGCCTTGCGGTGAATCCGCAAGGCAACCAGCTCTGGCTGGCCGCCGAGCGTGAGCGCCGTGGGCTGGTCTCGATCAAGCGCGGCCAGAGCGTGTGGGATTGCGACGGCCCTTGTGTGTTGCTGAGCGAGGCGGGCCTGGAAGTGCAGCCGGCGCAGTTCACCAACGCCAAGGCCGTGTCGAAGGATTTTGCCGACCTGGCGCTGTTCGACGGCAAGCTGTTTACCCTGGAGCGCAACGCGTTTCAGATCTGCCGGCGCGATATGCTGACGGCCAAAGTCGAGCGGTGCTGGTCGTTTGCCGACGAAACCCTGACGCCCCAGCGGCGTTACCCCCAGCCCTATGGCCTGGCTGAAGCCCTGGTGGTGGACGCCGACGGCGCCTGGATTGGCATCGACAATAATTTCGGCGCGCGTGCCGACGGTGAAAAACGCCCGGTGGTCTATCGTTTTGCCGCCCCGGCCGGCGGTTGGAGTGCCCAGCCGTGAGCCGCGACTTTTTTGAATTGCATCAGCGCAGCGGCAGTTCCGCTGCGCCTTACCCAATGATGAGGCCCGCATGAGTGACATCCTCGCAGACAGCTTAGATGGCGTAGAACGCCGATCGCTGGCTGACTTCACCGAAAATGCCTACCTCAACTACTCCATGTACGTGATCATGGACCGTGCGCTGCCGCATATCGGCGACGGCCTGAAGCCGGTACAACGGCGCATCATCTACGCCATGAGTGAGTTGGGCCTGGACGCCGATTCCAAGCACAAAAAGTCGGCGCGTACCGTCGGCGACGTGCTCGGCAAGTTCCATCCCCATGGCGATTCGGCCTGCTATGAAGCCATGGTGCTGATGGCCCAGCCGTTCAGCTACCGCTACACCCTGGTCGATGGCCAGGGTAACTGGGGTGCGCCGGACGATCCCAAGTCCTTCGCCGCCATGCGTTACACCGAGGCGCGTCTGTCGCGCTACTCGGAAGTGTTGCTCAGCGAGCTGGGCCAGGGCACCGCGAACTGGGGGCCGAACTTTGACGGTACTCTCGACGAGCCCCTGGTTTTGCCGGCACGTTTGCCGAATATCCTGCTCAATGGCACCACCGGCATCGCGGTCGGCATGGCCACCGACGTGCCGCCGCACAACCTGCGCGAAGTCGCCACGGCCTGTGTTTGTTTGCTGGACGAGCCAAAAGCCACGGTCGAACAGCTGTGCGAGCATATCCAGGGCCCGGATTACCCGACCGAGGCGGAAATCATCACGCCGCGCGCCGACCTGCTGAAGATGTACGAAACCGGCAAGGGCTCGGTGCGCATGCGCGCGGTGTACCACGTCGAAGACGGCGACATTATTGTGACCGCCTTGCCGCATCAGGTGTCCGGCGCCAAGGTGCTGGAGCAGATCGCTGCGTTGATGCAGGCCAAACCGTCGAAATTGCCGCAAGTCGCCGACTTGCGCGATGAGTCCGACCACGAGAACCCTTGTCGCATCGTGATCATCCCGACCAACAGCCGGGTTGACCATGAAGTGCTGATGCAGCATTTGTTCGCCAGCACCGACCTTGAGTCCAGCTACCGGGTCAACGTCAATATCATCGGCCTGGACGGCAAGCCACAGCTCAAGAACCTGCGCAATCTGCTGGTGGAATGGCTGGAGTTCCGCGTGCAGACCGTGCGCCGCCGCCTGCAATTCCGCCTGGACAAGGTCGAGCGCCGCCTGCACCTGTTGGACGGCTTGTTGATTGCCTACCTCAACCTGGATGAAGTGATCCATATCATCCGTACCGCCGAGCACCCGAAGGCCGAATTGATCGCGCGCTTCGAGCTGAGCGAGATCCAGGCTGACTACATTCTCGACACCCGCTTGCGCCAGTTGGCACGCCTGGAAGAAATGAAGCTGCGCGACGAGCAGGATGCATTGCTCAAGGAACAAGCCAAGCTGCAGGCGTTGCTGGGCAGCGAAGCCAAGCTCAAGAAGCTGGTGCGCAGCGAACTGATCAAAGACGCCGAAACCTACGGCGATGACCGCCGCTCGCCTATCGTCGAGCGCGCTGAAGCGAAAGCTCTGACAGAAACCGAGCTGTTGCCTAACGAGAAAATTACCGTCGTTCTGTCGGAAAAGGGTTGGGTTCGTTCCGCCAAAGGGCATGATATTGATGCTACTGGCCTGTCGTACAAGGCCGGGGATGGCTTCAAGACCGCAGCGGCCGGGCGTTCCAACCAGTTTGCGGTGTTTATTGATTCGACGGGGCGCAGTTATTCGGTGCCGGCCCACACCCTGCCGTCTGCACGCGGGCAGGGCGAGCCGTTGACCGGGCGCCTCACGCCGCCACCGGGGGCGAATTTCGAGTGCGTGCTGCTGCCGGACGATGATTCGCTGTACGTCATCGCCTCCGACGCCGGTTACGGATTCGTGGTCAAGGGTGAAGACCTGCAGGCCAAGAACAAGGCGGGCAAGGCGCTGTTGAGCCTGCCGAACAACGCCAAGGTGATTCTGCCGCGACCAGTGGAGGATCGCGAGCACAACTGGCTGGCCTCGGTGACCACCGAAGGGCGCCTGCTGGTGTTCAAGATCAGCGACCTGCCGCAGTTGGGCAAGGGCAAGGGCAACAAGATCATTGGTATCCCAGGGGAGCGGGTGGCCAGTCGCGAAGAGTACGTGACTGACATCGCTGTTATCCCCGAAGGCTCAACCCTGGTGCTCCAGGCCGGCAAGCGCACGTTGTCCCTGCGCCCCGACGACCTTGAACACTACAAGGGCGAGCGTGGTCGACGCGGTAACAAACTGCCTCGGGGCTTCCAGAGAGTGGATGCTTTGTTGGTAGAAACGCCTGCTTAAGGCGTACTAGAGGCCTCGATCTACGATTTAACGCGTAGATCGACGCTTTGGCGCTGGAGTCATGGCGCATATTCACGGATGATATGGCCTTTCCAGCGCCGGCGTGGCCGAGCGTGTTTAGGTTATTTTTAGTATTACATTGTGGTTCGCCTTGTGGCAGCCACCTGGATGGGATGATGACTGCTCCACGCCTTCCTCTATTTTTGATGCTCGCTGGCCTGTTAGGGCTGGCGGGTTGCAGCACGCACCAGCCGGTGTCGCTGTACCAGCTGGACAGCGGAAGTCCGGCTCAGCCAGCACAAACCGCTGGCATGGCTGTTCTTCTGGGTCCGGTAGTCGTTGCTGACTACCTGCAACGCGAAACCCTGCTGCAACGTCAGAACGACGGCAGCCTGCAAGGTTCCACTGATGGCCGTTGGGCGGGTAGCCTTTCCTCGGATATCAATCAATTGATGTTGCGTCAGGTGGCCGGCCAGTTGGACAGCCAGCGCGTGGTCCTGGCGCCAGGGCCTTCCGGGTTTACTCCGGATGTGCAGGTGCTGCTGACGATTACGCGGCTCGACTCCGGCACGTCACAACCGGCGATCCTGGATGCGCAGTGGCGTTTGATCGACCGTCGCGGGCAAGTGCGCGACAACCGTATCGTGCACCTGCAGGAAGAACATGCCGGCACCACGGCGTCCCAGGTCCAGGCCCAGGGCGTGTTGCTGCAGCACCTGGCGCAACAGCTGTCGGTGGCGCTCAAGCCATTGGCCAACCAGCCGCCGATTGCCGAGGCTCCGCGCAAACAGGCGCCGGCACAGGCTAAGCCAGCAACCCCGGAAAAGCCCAAGATGCCGATGGCCACACCGATTCGCACGGATCTGGAAGTGTTCAGGTTCTGATCTGAACGGCAGACAAACAAAAGGCCCGCTGAGTAAGCGGGCCTTTTTGTATCTAAAATAGAAGCCATGGCGCAGTTCAAATGTGGGAGGGGGCTTGCCCCCGATTGCTGTGTATCAGCCACCTCAGTATTGGCTGACCCACCGCTATCGGGAGCAAGCCCCCTCCCACAAGGTTTTTGCGGTGTGCTTCAGGGCTTGCGCGTCTCGTGCATTCGCGCCAGTTGGCGTTCCAGCATCGACGGGTACGGCTCCATCAAGCGCTCCACACAGCTGGCACCCTCGGGGCTTGCAATCGGGCGGATGCGTGCGCGTTGGCGGATCAGCGTGTCTTCACTGATCTTGCGCTCCACCAGCAGCAGGTTGCGGCTGTGTTGCGACAAGGCCAAAGCGTCCTGGGCGATCTCGGTCAGCAGCAAATCGATCTGGCTGATGCCGAACAGGTCGTCACCTACCGTCAGGCCCAACTGCAATTGCAGGGTAATGCCGCTGTCCGCCACTTCGATCTGCAGGGCATGGCCCAGGGCGCGCAGTAACTCGCCACAGCAGATGGCGTTGGTCAGGTAGTCTTCACCGCTGTCTTCGCTGTGGAACAGCATCAACGTGCTGCCATCATTCAGGGTGTGCAATTCGCTCTGGTAGAGCGAGGCGGCCTGGTCGAGGCAGTCGCGGTAGCGTTCCAGCAGTTCCGTCAAGCGCGCGCGGGGCAGGCGGCGCAGTTGGTCCTGGGCACCCAGTTGCACGGCGAGTACTGCGCTGTACTGGGGCTCGGTGCTCTTGGCCGGAAGCGGCTTCGACGCCACGGCGGGCGCGGCATCTGCGGTGTCGCGCAGGTCGGCAAACGGGTCTTCGTCGTCCAGCTCGTCTTCTTCGGCCTTGATCACGTGCCGCGGCGCAGGCTTCAAACCCGCGACCGGAGCGCTTTCGTCAAAGCCTGGGTCACGCAGGTCGCGCACTTCAAACTCAGGCTCGTCGCCGTAGTCAGCGTCGTCGTACTCCGGCTCGGGCTCGGGTTGAACCTCAGGCACGGTCGGCTCCGGGGCGAAGCTGGCATGCAGCTGGCGCGCGAGGTCGCCGATTTCGTCCTGGCGGTCGGTGGCCGGGGTGTGTTCGTCGATATCGCGCAGCCAGATACGCAACTGCATCAGCGGCGTGGAGATATGCCGCCCGAGGCGCAGGCTCAACGCCAGGGCCAGGGCCAGCAGGATCGCGCTGAGGATGCCCATGCTTTGCAGGCTGATGGTCATCGGCTGCTGGAACTGTTGCATGTCCAGGCTGATGCGCAATTGGCCGGCTTTCACATCCTGGAACGTGATATTGCTCTGATACAAACCTTCGGCTTCGCCCAGCAGGCCGTTTTTCGGACGTTGCCCGGCTTCGGCCATGATCCGGTTGTCCACGCTATAAATAGCCGCGTGGGCCACCAACGGGTTCTTGGTCAGGTTGTTGAGCAGCACGTTGAGGCTGAGGATGTCGTTGGACACCAGCAACTCAGTCGCCGAGGTGGCGGTCTGGGTGGTCAGGCTCTCGCCCAGGGCATCGGCCTGCTCGTGCATGGCCTGCTTGAACTGCAAACCCATCACGCAGGCGTAGATCACCAGGGCCAGAGCGACCAGGATCACGTTATGGCTGGCGATGCGTAATGCGATCGGTACACGGCGATGGCGCAGTGCCCGGAAGATCAGCAGGAAGAAGTTATCGGTTTTTACTGGCGTGGGCCGGTTCACTTGCGCTCGGCTCTTGGTCCGTGAAGTTGACGCGCAGTATAGCGACAGGCCCATGACCGGCAAAGCGCTGGCTGTGCCCGATGGTCACTGAAAGTGGGTAGAATGCGGTTTTTTTCCAGCCTGGGGGTGCGCCTTGCGCGAAATTGTCCTGATCAATATCACAGGTCTTGACCGACCGGGTCTCACCGCGGCCATTACCGGCGTTCTGGCCCAGGGTGGTGTGAACATTCTCGACATCGGCCAGGCGGTGATCCACGACACCCTGTCGTTCGGCATCCTGGTGGAAATTCCCAGCACCGAGCAGGCCTCCTCGGTACTCAAGGACATCCTGTTTACGGCGTACAAGCTGGATCAGCAGGTGCGCTTCACACCGGTGTCCGAGGCCGATTACCAGCATTGGGTCGAAGGCCAGGGCAAGAAACGCCATATCGTCACGCTGCTCACCCGCAAGGTCACGGCCGAACAGCTGCAGCGCGTCAGCTCGATCACCGCGCATTACGGGTTGAACATCGACCATATAGACCGCCTGTCGGGTCGCATGCCGCTGGACACGCCAGCAGACAAAGGCAAGGGCTGCATTGAATTTTCCGTGCGGGGCGAGCCGGCCGATGCGCAAGCGCTGCGCGCCGAGTTCCTCAGCGTGGCCCAGGAGCTGAATGTCGACATCGCCTTCCAGGAAGATTCACTGTTCCGGCGCAATCGTCGCCTGGCGGTGTTCGACATGGACTCCACGCTGATCGAAGCCGAAGTCATCGACGAACTGGCCAAGGCCGCCGGTGTGGGCGAGCAAGTCTCGGAAATTACCGAGCGCGCGATGGCCGGCGAGCTGGATTTTCGTGCCAGCTTCAAGGAACGCCTGGCGCTGCTCAAAGGCCTGGATGTGAGCGTGCTGGATTCAATCGGCGCCTCCCTGCGCCTGACCGAAGGCGCCGAAACCCTGTTCGCCGAACTCAAGCGCCTGGGCTACAAGACCGCCATCCTGTCCGGCGGCTTCACCTACTTTGCCAAGCAGCTGCAGGCCAAGCTGGGCATTGACTATGTGTTCGCCAACGAGCTGGAAGTGGTGGATGGCAAAGTGACCGGTGTGGCCGTTGAGCCGATTGTCGACGCACAGCGTAAGGCAGACCTGCTCAAGGAGTTGGCGCACAAGGAAGGCTTGCGTCTGGAACAGACCATTGCGGTCGGCGACGGCGCGAATGACTTGCCGATGCTGGCGATTGCGGGGTTGGGTGTGGCGTTCCGCGCCAAGCCATTGGTCAAGCAATCGGCCAAGCAGGCGATTTCGACCTTGGGGTTGGATGGGGTGCTGTACCTGCTGGGTTTGCGCGACCGCGACGGTCAGCTTTAACTGACTCAGTGCGGTAAAAAATGTGGGAGGGGGTTTGCTCCCGATAGCGGAGTATCAGTTAGCACATCGCTCACTGATCCACCGCTATCGGGGGCAAGCCCCCTCCCACATTGGTTTTGCGTCAGGCTTCAGGCTTTAGGTGAGCCGATACCCTGGCCCATCTGCACCGGCGTACCCGCCGCCAGCTCCTGCGCCCACTGCACCTGATCCGGTCCGAACAGCACAATAGCGGTCGAACCCAGCTTGAAGCGACCCAGCTCCGCGCCTTTTTCCAGGTGAATAGGTGCGCGAGCAGCCTCGTCGTAACGGAAGGTTTTCAGCTCGCGCTTGGGTGGCGTTACCAGCCCGGCCCACACCGTCTCAATCGACGCCACGATCATCGCGCCCACCAACACCACAGCCATCGGGCCGCGTTCGGTATCGAACAGGCAGACAACCCGCTCGTTACGCGCAAACAGCTCCGGTACGTTTTCGGCGGTGGTCTGGTTTACCGAGAAAATCCGCCCCGGCACATAGACCATCTCGCGCAAGGTACCGGCCAGTGGCATATGCACGCGGTGATAGTCCTTGGGCGACAGGTAGATGGTGGCGAAGTCGCCACCCATGAACGGCGCCGCCAGCGCTGCGTCGCCGCCCAGCAGTTCCAGCACGCTGAAACTGTGGCCCTTGGCCTGGAACACACGGCCGTGTTCGATCGGGCCGAGCTGGCTGACCGCACCATCGGCCGGGCTCAGTACGGCGCCAGGGGTTTGATCCAGCGGGCGCGCACCGTCTTTCAGCGCGCGGGTGAAGAAGGCGTTGAAGTGCTCGTAGGCGGTCACGTCTTCCACCAGCGCCTGGGACATGTCCACTTGGTAACGCTTGGCGAACCAACGGGTGAAAGCGTTCTTGAACCAGCGCACGCGGCATTCGGCGATGCAGCCGGCCAAGCGCGACAGCAGGTGGTGCGGCAGCAGGTACTGACTGAGGATAAACAACTGCTTTTTCATTAAATGTCCTTGAACTTCAAATCTCGACGGGGGTGTCGGGGTGGTTGCCCCATTCGCCCCAGGAACCGGCATAACCTTTGACTCGTGGATAACCGAGCGCCTTGGCCACCAGGTAGGTGAAGCCAGAGCGGTGGTGGGTCTGGCAGTGGGTGATGATTTCTTTATCGCGGGTCAGCCCGAGGTCTTCGAGCACTTGCGGCATGTCGCGGCGGATGCGCAGGCTGCGCGCCTTGTCCATGCCGGCGGTCCACTCGAAGTTCACTGCGCCGGGGATGTGCCCCCCTTTGGCCGCGAGCACTTTTTCGCCGGAATATTCCAGCGGGCCGCGCGCGTCCCAGATCCCCAGGTCGGCCGCACCGAGCCGGCTTTGCAGGTATTCGCGGGTGGCGGTGGGGCCGTCGTGCAGCGTAAGGCTCACCGGCCCGCCGGCTGGCGCGGGTATTTCGGTGGAAACCGGGTGTTTTTCCTCCAGCCATGCCAGAAGGCCGCCGTCGAGGTAGTGATACTTCTGGTGGCCGATGACGTCGAGCAGCCAGATAAAGCGCCCGGCCCAGCCGCCGCCTTCGTCGTCATAGACAACGTAGGTGGCGTCGGGCGTGTGGCCCAGCTCACCGAACAGCTTTTCCAGGTCGGCCTTGTGCGGCAGCAGGCCCGGCGCGGGGGGCTGGCCCAATTGGGTGCGCTTGGGGTCCACGAAATGCGCGCCGGGGATATGCCCTTCGGCGTAGCGGGCGGCACTGGTGAGGTCCACCAGAATCAGGTGGTCGGCATCCAGGCGACCTTGCAGGTCGCTGCATTCGATCACCAGCGGCAAGCCAGAGAAGTCAGGCATGTGAGGTCTCCTGGGCACAAATGTTGGCGATAAAGGAGGGCGATTGTAGCGCAAGCATCAGGTGCTGCGGTTGGTAAAGCTGTGCAGGGCTTTTTCGATGCATTGCGCGGTTTTGCCGAAGGCTTGCACGGTGGTTTCCGAGAATGGCCCGCCGCCCTGGTCCGCCACCATCAGCATCACCACGCGACCATTGCAGCTCAGCGAGCGCAGCAGCAGGTGCTCGCCGGTAAACAGGCGGCGCAGGATCGGCGGCAGCAGGGCAGAGAATTGCGCATGGTTGTCCGGACCGAGACGCACCTGGGCGGATTTTTCCAGCAGTCGTTGCAGCAGCGTGCTGTTGACGACGTCCAGGCTCAGGTTGGCAGCGTCCTTGGGCAGGCCATCGGCCTGATGCACACGCAAGGTACTCAAGGCGCGATCCGCCATGAACAGCAACACGCGCTGCATGCCGCTGGCGACCAGGGCTTCCTTGGCGCAGGTGGTCAGGTGCATCGCGTTGGCAAAGCGGCTCGGTTCCACCAGCAGCTCGGTGCAGCGGCTGCGCCACACTGCCAGGGCTTCGGCCGTGGGAGGCGGCGCGGGCAACAAGCCGCGGTGGACCTTTTGCACATGCCACGGCCAGATCAGCGACAAGGCCGGGTGCCAGAGGTCGGGCATCAGGGTGCTGCGGGCGCTGGTCACCGCTTGCTGGTGGACCTGCTGCTGCACTTCGCCCAATGGTTCCTGCAGGTACAGTGCCGTGAGGTACTGCCAGCGTTCGGTGTGCGGGCAGGTCCAGGACTCTTGCGCCGACATCGCCAGGCCGTTGGCCAATAGCACGGTATTGGCCGGCTGATTCAGCCAGCGGCGCAGGTTGGGTTCGGCGTCGAGCAATTGCTGGTGACGCAGAGGGTCGTCCTCGCGGGCGATACGCAATGCCTTGACCAGCAGGCGCTGCTCGCCCAGCAGCAGGTTATAGCCCTGGGACACCCAGATCGGCAGGTGCCAGGCTGCGGTCAGGCCAAGGCACAGGTCCAGCAGGCGCACGCCAAACAATTGCTGCTCGACCTGGCGCGCCGACTCGCCCTTATGGATCACCCGCAGCTCCCATTCTTCCAGAAGCTTGGGATACGCGACGGCCATCGGCCACAACGGTGACAGAAACAGCAGGCTGCCCCAATGGATGTCCTGCCACAAACGCGCCAGGCGGCTGCCGAACAAGCCGTTGGCTTGCTGCGAGGCATGCTGGCTGACCAGCAGCAATTGGCGCAGCGCCACGGGAATTTCAGCGGCCGGCACTGAAGGCAGGCGCGCCAGCAGCTCCTCGGCGCGTTTGAGGCCGAGGCGGTTGAGCGCCACTTCGAGGTTTTCCGCCGGTTCCGCGAGGCTACCGTGAGTGTGGCTGTTGGCCTCACGCATCACGCTGAGCACCAGGGCCGGGCTGTTCTGCATCAGCTCGGCAATGTCCCTCAATGAGCTGCGACTGTCGCGGATGGCTTTGCACACGCGCTCGTGGCTGGCCTGGGGGACGGGCAGCAGCACATCGTCCAGGCGCTTGATCCAGGCGGCGAGGGTGGTGGGTCTTGCAGTTGGGACTGTCGTTTCATTAGCCATGATTGGGGCGCGATCATCACGTGGGTTCAACACACCCGGAACGGGCTCAATTGGCTTTTCGCCTTAACGGGCTATAGTCTGGCGCAGTTTTGCCGATAAGTAGAACAAGAGTTTTTCAGCTGCACCCACTATGTCCATGAACCCGACGGCGCAAGTACAGATCCCCTATGGCTAAAATTATCGGCATCATTGTCGTCCTCGCAAGTGTGCTCGGTGGGTACGTCCTGTCCCACGGTAAAATCGCCGCGCTGATTCAGCCTTTTGAAGTGATGATCATTGGCGGCGCTGCATTTGGTGCCTTCCTGCAGGCCAACCCCGGCTACATGACCATGCACGTGATCAAGAAGTCGCTGGGCATGTTCAGCTCGCGTTTCTCGCACACGTTTTATCTGGAAGTGCTGGGGCTGGTCTACGAGATCCTCAACAAGAGCCGCCGCGAAGGCATGATGGCGATTGAAGGGGATATCGAAGACGCCGCCGCCAGCCCGATCTTCGCCAAGTACCCGGCCGTGCTCAAAGACGAGCGTATGACCGCCTATATCTGCGATTACCTGCGCATCATGTCTTCCGGCAACATGGCGCCCCATGAACTCGAAGGCCTGTTCGACATGGAACTGTTCAGCCTCAAGGAAGAACTGGAGCACCCTTCACACGCCGTGACCGGGATCGCCGACGGCATGCCCGGTTTCGGTATTGTCGCGGCGGTACTGGGTATCGTGGTCACCATGGCTTCCCTCGGCGAGGGCGACCAGGCGGCTATCGGTATGCACGTCGGCGCGGCACTGGTGGGCACCTTCTTCGGTATCCTCGCGGCCTATGGTTTCTTCGGCCCGCTGGCGACGTCGCTGGCCCACGATGCCAAGGAAGAGGTCAACCTCTACGAAGCGATCAAGGCGTGCCTGGTGGCATCGGCATCCGGTATGCCGCCATCGCTGGCGGTCGAGTTTGGGCGCAAAGTGCTGTACCCGAAACATCGCCCAAGCTTCGCCGAGCTGGAACAAGCGGTTCGCGGTCGCTAAGCCATGGAAAACAACCAGCCGATCATCATCAAGCGCGTCAAGCGCTTCGCCGCGGGGCACCATGGCGGTGCCTGGAAAATCGCCTTCGCCGACTTCGCGACGGCGATGATGGCGTTCTTCCTGGTGCTGTGGCTGATGTCCACCGCTACGCCGGAACAAAAGATCGCCATCGCGGGCTACTTCAAGGACCCGATCGGTTTTTCGGAAAGTGGCACACCCTTCGTCATCGATCTGGGCGGCTCGCCGCAGTTGGCGCCGGAGCGCACCATCAACCCGGAAGTACAGACCGAATCGCCCCAGGAAAAAATCCCGATCGAGCGCGATACGGTCGAAACCATGGCCGAGCAGGTCGAGAAAGAGCGCCTGGAGCTGTTGCTGCAAGAACTGCAGACCAAGGTTGAAGAAAACCCGCAACTGCTCAAGTTCAAGGACCAGATTTCGTTCGAGATCACCCCGGAAGGCTTGCGTATCCAGATCACCGACGCCGCCAATCGGCCGATGTTCGATTCCGGCAGCGCACGCTTGAAGCCGTACTTCGAAGATATCCTGCTGGCCATGGCTGACACCATCAAGGCGGTGCCGAACAAGATCAGCATCAGCGGCCACACCGATGCCAAGCCTTATGCGGGGCAGGGCGACTTCGGCAACTGGGAACTCTCGGCCAACCGCGCCAACGCCGCCCGACGTGCGCTGGTGGCTGGCAGCTACCCGGACCCGCAAGTGGCGCGGGTGGTGGGCTTTGCTTCATCGCAGCTGTTCGATCCCAAGGATCCGTTCAACCCGATCAACCGTCGCATCGATATCGTCGTGCTGACCAAAAAGGCCCAGCGTGCGATTGAGGGCGATCAACCGCCACCGCCGGCCCAGGGTGAAGGCGCCCCCGGTGAAGTACCGGCGGACCCGAATGCGCTGCCGCCAGGGCAGGAGCCGCTGCCGGCCCATGAGCTGCGCCAGAAGCTGAACCTGTTTGATGACGGTGGTGTGAAAGAACCGACGGCGCCTGCGCCGGGGTCCTGAACGCCAGATACAAGAAGGCCGCGATAATCGCGGCCCTGTTGTCATTGTAGGAGCGAGCTTGCTCGCGAAAAACGTCAACGATAACGCATGTATTCAGGATGCCCGCGTTGCGCTTGGCAGCTTCGCGAGCAAGCTCGCTCCTACAGAGGCTGGCGGCTTAGTAACTGCTCTCAGGCAAGCTCGCAATAATCGACCGGTAGCTGTTCATCCGCTGCTGCTGCACGCGGCCATCTTCCAAGGCCTTGAGCAACGCACAACCCGGTTCGCGGTCGTGTTTGCAGTCGCGGAAGCGGCAGGTGCCGATCAGGTCGTTGAACTCGATAAAGCCTGCTTCCACGTCGCTGCGGCTGACGTGGCCGAGGCCGAATTCACGGATGCCCGGGGAGTCGATCAACTCACCGCCACCGGGGAAGTGGAACAGCCGTGCAGTGGTGGTGGTGTGCGTGCCCTGACCGGACAGCTCCGACAGCGGGCCGACGCGGGTGTCGACTTCCGGCAGCAGGCTGTTGACCAGCGACGACTTGCCCACGCCAGACTGGCCGACAAACACGCTGATACGCCCGTCCAATTGCTGTTGCAGCTGTTCCATGCCGTTGCCGTGATGGGCCGAGACTTCCAGCACCGGGTAACCCAGGGTGCGGTAGACCGCCAGCAGGGCATTGAGCGCAGGAGCGTTGTGCTCGTCGATCAAGTCGAATTTGTTCAGCAGCAGCAGTGGGCGGATACCGGCGTGCTCGGCGGCGACCAGGTAGCGGTCGATCAGGTTGGCGTGGGGCTCGGGCAGCGGCGCGAACACAATCACGATCATGTCGACGTTGGCCGCCACCGGCTTGAGCTGACCCCGGCTGTCGGGGCGGCGCAGTTCGGTGCTGCGGGGCAACTGGGCGACGATCACGCCGATGCCCTGGTTGCCGGCGCGCCATACCACCTTGTCGCCGGTCACCAGCGCAGGCAGGTTGGCGCGCAAGTGGCAGCGGAAGACCTGGCCGGCGAGCTCGCCTTCCAGCGCCTCGACCTCGACCTGCACGCCGAAGTGCGCGATCACCAGGCCGGTTTGTTCAGGCCCCAGGTCGCCGCCTTCAAGCGCTTCCACGGCGGAGGATTCACGTTTGGCGGCGCGTGCTGCGCGCTCGCCTTGAATCTTTTCGATGCGCCAGTTTTGGCGACGATTGAGCTGGCGTTTGGCCATTGGTGTTCCGTGTCGATAATGCAAAAGTTGGGTGAAACGGTCGCGAGTCTAGCACGGCGGCGCCTGCTAAACTGCCCGGCTACGCCAAGGTGCCAAGAGAATCAAGCCATGCAAAACCCACAGAACCTGATTTGGATCGATCTGGAAATGACCGGTCTGAACCCCGACACCGACGTCATCATCGAGATGGCGACGATTGTCACCGACAGCAACCTCAACACCTTGGCTGAAGGTCCGGTCATCGCCATCCACCACAGCGATGCTGTGCTGGCCACCATGGACGAGTGGAATACCCGCACTCACGGCAACTCGGGCCTGACCCAGCGTGTACGCGACAGCCGCATCAGCATGGCCGAAGCCGAAGCCGAAACCATCGCCTTCCTGGAAAAATGGGTGCCCAAGGGCAAGTCGCCGATTTGCGGCAACAGCATCTGCCAGGACCGTCGCTTCCTTTATACGCACATGAAGGGGCTGGAGAGCTACTTCCACTATCGCAACCTGGACGTGTCCACCTTGAAAGAGCTGGCGGCGCGCTGGGCGCCGGAGGTCAAGGACAGCTTCCATAAAGGCAGTACCCACCTGGCACTGGATGACATCCGCGAGTCGATCGCCGAGTTGCAGCATTACCGCAAGCATTTCATCAAGGCTTGATGATGTAGCGCCTGGGCTGGCGCTATCGCGGGCAAGCCCCCTCCCACATTTGTACTGCGTTCGTCATGCCAACGCGGTCAAATGTGGGAGGGGGCTTGCCCCCGATGGCTGGCGACTCGGTTTATCGCCAGGCGCCCCCTTTTGGTGCCATCAGCAAATGATTAGACTGCCGGCCTCTCTGCAAGGATCGCCATCATGCTGCTGATGCTCTACCTCATCGCCATCACCGCCGAAGCCATGACGGGCGCCTTGTCCGCCGGTCGACGCGGCATGGACTGGTTTGGCGTGGTGCTGATCGCCTGTGTGACGGCGCTGGGTGGCGGGTCGGTGCGCGATATGCTGCTGGGGCATTACCCGCTGACCTGGGTCAAGCACCCCGAATACCTGGTGCTGACCTCCGTCGCCGCGCTGGTGACCATCTTTATCGCACCGCTGATGCGCCACCTGCGCTCGCTGTTCCTGGCGCTGGATGCCGTGGGGCTGGTGGCGTTTACCTTGATCGGCTGCATGACCGCCCTGGAAATGGGGCATGGCATGCTGGTCGCGTCGGTCAGCGGCGTGATTACCGGCGTATTCGGCGGCATCCTGCGGGATATCTTCTGTAACGATATCCCGCTGATCTTCCGCCGTGAGTTGTATGCCAGTGTGTCGTTCCTCGCCGCCTGGTTCTACTTGCTGTGCCTGTATCTGGAACTGCCCAGCGAACAGTCGATTCTGCTGACCTTGTTCAGCGGCTTTCTACTGCGCCTGCTGGCGATCCGGTTTCATTGGGAAATGCCCAAGTTTGTCTACAACGACGACGTCCACTAGCGAGCAGCGTGCTGGTTCAGCGCCCATTCCACATGCTCACGCACCAGTTCCGATGGATAGTCGCGCCGCGCCTTCAAGGCTTCCAGTACCGGAATGCTCGAAGGGGCGTTACCCAGGCCCACTGCCAGGTTGCGCAGCCAACGCTCGTACCCGGCACGGCGCAAGGGTGAGCCTTCGGTGCTGCTGAGGAATTTATCCTCATCCCACATAAACAGTTCAGCCAGTTCTGCGTTATCCAGGTTGTGCCGTGGCTTGAAATCGCTTTCGTCGCTGGGCCGGGCGAAACGATTCCATGGGCAAACGATCTGACAGTCATCGCAGCCAAATACCCGATTGCCGATCAGCGGGCGCAGGTCCTCGGGGATGGCGCTTTTGAGTTCGATGGTCAGGTAGGAAATACAGCGCCGGGCATCCAGCACGTAAGGGCCGACGAATGCGTTGGTGGGGCAGATGTCCAGGCACGCCGTACAGCGGCCGCAGTGTTCGGTGGCATGGGGTGGGTCTACCGGCAACGGCAAGTCCACAAACAGTTCGCTCAGGAAGAAATAGCTGCCGGCCTTGCGATTGAGCACCAGGGTGTTCTTGCCGATCCAGCCAAGGCCGGCCTGTTCGGCGATGGCTTTTTCCAGTACCGGTGCGCTGTCGACAAAGGCACGAAAGCCGAACGGCCCGATCTGGGCCTGGATGCGGTCGGCCAGTTGCTGCACACGCTTGCGGATCAGCTTGTGATAGTCACGGCCCAGGGCGTAGCGCGAGACATAGGCTTTTTCCGGCTCGGCCAGCCGTTGCGCCATTTGAGTATCACCGGGCAGGTAATCCATGCGCAGTGACACCACGCGCAAGGTGCCAGGCACCAGCTCCTCGGGGTGGGAACGTTTGCTGCCATGGGCGCCCATGTAGTCCATCTCGCCGTGATAGCCCGCGTCGAGCCAGCGTTGCAGGTGCTGTTCATGCTCGGCCAGGTCCAGGCCGCTGATGCCGACTTGTTGGAAGCCCAGCTCGCGGCCCCAGTCTTTGATCGATTGGGCAAGGGCGGGCAGATCGGAGGTAATAGCGGGCATGAGACACGGGAAACCACAGGTTAGATGCGTATAATTCTGCCAGACATCGGAGCTTGAAGACGCATGCCTCAGACAAAACACGAAATAACCGACGTTCAGCTTCTTTTGCCAGGCCACTTGCCGCAACTGGCTGCGCGTTCTGTAGACGCCCATAAAGGCCAGTTTGGCCATCTGTTGGTGATTGGCGGCGACCGCGGCTTTGGCGGCGCGGCGCTGCTCAGTACCGAAAGTGCATTGCGCAGCGGTGCCGGTATGGTGTCGCTGGCAACCCGCGCCGAGCACGTGCCGGCCGCGTTGACCCGTTTGCCGGAAGTCATGACCGTCGGCGTGAGTTCGGCCAACCAGTTGATGGGGTTGCTGGAAAAAATCTCGGTGATCGTTATTGGCCCAGGCCTTGGCGAAGCGTCCTGGGGTAAAAGCCTGTTGTCCGTGGCGGCCAATGCCCGGTTGCCACAAGTCTGGGACGCCGATGCGCTCAATCAACTGGCTGCTGGTGGCGTGACCCTGCCGGCCCATTGCGTGATCACGCCGCATCCGGGCGAAGCTGCGCGCTTACTGGGCATTTCGACAGCCGAGGTTCAGGCCGACCGCCTTAAGGTGGCGCGCGCATTGAGCCGCCAATTCAACGCAGTGGCTATCCTCAAAGGTGCTGGCAGTTTGATTGCAAGCCCGGACGGGCGCGTTTCCCGTTGTGACCAGGGCCATCCCGCCATGGCGACGGCCGGGCTCGGTGACGTATTGGCTGGCCTGGTGGGCGCCTTGCTCGCCCAGGGCATGCCGGCGTATGAGGCAAGCTGCCTGGCCGTGTGGCTGCACGCCACGGCCGGGGACCGTCAGGGCACCTTCGGTCGCGGGCTTGCCGCGAGCGACCTGATACCTGCCATTCGTCAATTGCTGGAGGAACACTCGCCGTGCCTGAAGTAACTCTTTTCCTGGCCGATGAAGACGCGATGGTCGCGCTCGGTCACGCTATTGCGCGGGTGACCGGCGGGGCGGGCCTGATCTTTCTCGAAGGTGATCTGGGGGCAGGCAAGACCACCCTGTCCCGGGGCATCATTCGTGGCCTGGGCCATGCCGGTGCGGTAAAAAGCCCGACGTTCACCCTGGTCGAACCCTACGAGATCGGTGACGTTCGCGCCTTCCACTTCGACCTCTATCGGCTGGTGGACCCTGAAGAGCTGGAATTCATGGGCATCCGTGATTACTTCGACGAAGATGCGTTATGCCTGATCGAGTGGCCAGATAAAGGCACAGGCTTTTTGCCAAAGCCTGACATGACCATTACCATTACGCCGCACGAGCACGGACGTCGGTTGAAGTTGTTGCCCCAGAGCCCGCGCGGTGAAGCGTGGCGTGAGGCTCTGGCATTGGAATTCAAATAATTGGTGGGGTTAGGTATGCGCTTTCGCGCGTTGGTTGCTGTCGTGGGGGTGTTGCTTGCGGCAATGACTGTCAATGCTGTGGCTGCTTCACAGGTCAAGAGTGTCCGCCTGTGGCGAGCGCCGGATAACACGCGACTGGTGTTCGACCTGTCGGGCCCGGTTCAGCACAGCGTCTTTACCCTCACGGCGCCTGATCGCCTGGTGATCGATATCAACGGTGCGACCCTGGCCGCGCCGTTGAAAGTCTCCACCGCCAACACCCCGATTACGATGATGCGCTCGGCCCAGCGCACGCCAACCGATTTGCGCGTGGTCATCGACCTGAAAAAGGCGGTCACCCCCAAAAGCTTCTCTCTGGCGCCCAACGCTCAATATGGTAACCGCCTGGTGGTCGACCTGTTCGACAATCCCGCCGATGCCGCACCGCCGCCTGCGCCGACGCCCAGCGTGGCGACGGTGCCTGCGGTGCCGGTCAACCCCTCGCAACCGCAGGTCAAGCTGCCACCACCGCCGCCCGCTCCGGCAGGCAAGCGCGACATTATCGTGGTGATCGACGCAGGCCACGGTGGTGAAGACCCCGGCGCGTCCGGTTCGCGCGGCCAGCATGAGAAAGATGTGGTGCTGGCCATTGCCCGCGAACTGCAACGTCAGGTCAACGGCATGAAAGGTTATCGCGCCGAGCTGACCCGTACCGGTGACTACTTCATCCCGTTGCGCGGGCGTACTGAAATCGCCCGCAAGAAGGGCGCGGACCTGTTCGTATCGATCCACGCCGACGCCGCCCCTTCCTCCGCCGCCTTCGGCGCGTCGGTGTTTGCCCTGTCGGATCGTGGCGCCACGTCCGAAACCGCCCGTTGGCTGGCCGACAGCGAAAACCGTTCCGACTTGATCGGCGGGGCCGGCAACGTATCCCTGGACGACAAGGACAAAATGCTCGCCGGCGTACTGCTCGACCTGTCGATGACCGCTTCGCTGACGTCCAGCCTGAACGTCGGCCAGAAGGTCCTGAGCAACATCGGCCGGGTCACTTCGCTGCACAAACAGCGCGTGGAGCAAGCCGGGTTCATGGTGTTGAAGTCGCCGGACATCCCGTCGATCCTGGTCGAGACCGGGTTCATTTCCAACGCCAACGAGGCCTCGAAGCTGGCCAGTGCCAGCCATCAGCAGGCCCTGGCACGCTCGATCAGTGCCGGCGTGCGCCAGTTCTTCCAGCAGAACCCGCCGCCGGGTACCTACATCGCCTGGTTGCGTGACTCCGGCAAGATTGCCCAGGGTCCGCGTGACCATCGCGTGCAGCCCGGTGACACCGTGGCCATGCTGGCCGTGCGTTTCCAGGTCACCCCCGCCGCCTTGCGCAGCGCCAACAGCCTGAAAACCGACGAGTTGAAAATCGGCCAGGTGTTGACCATCCCTGGCACCGAATTGGCGGCGCAGTAATGAGCGAATCTGTCTTGAATAGCGGCTCGCGCATCGAACTGCTCAGCCCGCGCCTGGCTAACCAGATCGCTGCGGGCGAGGTGGTTGAGCGCCCGGCGTCGGTGATCAAGGAGCTGCTGGAAAACAGCATCGACTCCGGCGCCAAGCGTATCGACGTGGACGTGGAGCAAGGCGGCGTCAAGCTGCTGCGGGTACGTGACGATGGCAGCGGCATCTCTTCGGATGACTTGCCGCTGGCCCTGGCCCGTCACGCCACCAGCAAGATCCGCGACCTGGAAGACCTGGAACGGGTGATGAGCCTGGGCTTTCGCGGTGAGGCCCTGGCCTCCATCAGCTCCGTGGCCCGCCTGACCCTGACGTCCCGCACGCGCGGCGCCGAACAGGCCTGGCAAGTGGAAACCGAAGGTCGCGACATGGCGCCCCGGGTTCAGCCGGCAGCCCATCCGGTGGGCACCTCGGTGGAGGTGCGCGACCTGTTCTTCAACACCCCGGCGCGACGCAAATTCCTCAAGGCCGAGAAAACCGAATTCGATCACCTGCAAGAAGTGATCAAGCGCCTGGCCCTGGCGCGTTTCGATGTGGCATTCCATCTGCGCCATAACGGCAAGACCATCCTCAGCCTGCACGAAGCCAATGACGACGCTGCGCGTGCTCGGCGGGTGGCGGCAGTGTGCGGCGGCGGGTTCCTGGAGCAGGCGCTGCCGATAGAAATCGAACGCAATGGCCTGCGTCTATGGGGTTGGGTCGGTTTGCCGACGTTCTCCCGCAGCCAGGCCGACTTGCAGTACTTCTTCGTGAATGGCCGTGCAGTGCGCGACAAGCTGGTGGCCCACGCGGTGCGCCAGGCGTATCGCGACGTGTTGTTCAATGGCCGGCACCCGACGTTTGTGCTGTTTTTCGAGGTCGACCCTTCGGTGGTCGATGTCAATGTGCATCCTACCAAGCACGAAGTACGCTTCCGTGATGGGCGCATGGTGCATGACTTTCTCTACGGCACCTTGCATCGTGCCCTGGGCGACGTGCGTCCGGATGATCAGTTGTCTGCGCCCATCGTAACCGCAGTGGTTCGCCCAAGCGGTCCGGAGGCCGGTGAGTTCGGCCCCCAGGGCGAAATGAGCCTCGCCGGTAACCTGTTGCAATCCCCGCAGCCACAGCCAAGTTACACGGCACCCAACGCGGGAGCCGGTGCGGGTTATCAGTATCAATACACCCCGCGGCCGCAATCGACCGTGCCGGTGGCGGAGGCGCAGGCGGCCTACCGTGAATTTTTCGCACCGCTGCCAGGGGCCGAGTCGGGCACAGTTGTCCTGCCCGAAGGCGGCGGGGACATTCCGCCGCTGGGCTACGCATTGGCGCAACTCAAGGGCATCTACATTCTTGCGGAAAATGCCCACGGCCTGGTGCTGGTGGACATGCACGCCGCCCACGAGCGGATCATGTACGAGCGTTTGAAGATCGCCATGGCCAGTGAAGGGCTCAGTGGCCAGCCACTGCTGGTGCCCGAATCCCTAGCAGTCAGCCAGCGTGAAGCCGATTGCGCCGAGGAACACCATGGCGTGTTCCAGAAGCTGGGCTTCGAACTGCAGCGCCTGGGCCCGGAAACCCTGGCGATCCGCCAGATTCCCGCGCTGCTCAAACAGGCTGAAGCCAACCGTCTGGTGGCCGACGTGCTGGCGGACCTGATGGAATACGGCACCAGCGACCGTATCCAGGCACATATCAACGAATTGCTCGGCACCATGGCCTGCCACGGCGCCATTCGCGCCAACCGTCGACTGGCCCTGCCAGAAATGAATGGCCTGCTGCGAGACATGGAAAACACCGAGCGCAGCGGCCAGTGCAACCATGGCCGGCCGACCTGGACCCAGATGGGCCTGGATGATCTGGACAAACTGTTCCTGCGCGGTCGCTGATGAGTGCCTTGCCCCCCGCAATCTTCCTGATGGGCCCGACGGCCGCCGGCAAGACCGACCTGGCCATCGAGCTGACCAGGGTCTTGCCATGCGAGCTGATCAGTGTCGATTCTGCCCTGGTTTACCGGGACATGGACATCGGCACCGCCAAGCCTTCGAAAGAGGTATTGGCCCAGCATCCCCATCGTTTGATCGACATTATCGATCCCGCCGAGAGCTATTCGGCAGCAGATTTCCGTACCGACGCCCTGGCCGCCATGGCCGAAATCACTGCGCGGGGCAACATACCGCTGCTGGTCGGCGGCACGATGCTTTACTACAAGGCGTTGCAGGAGGGCCTGGCGGATATGCCGCCTGCTGACGCCCAGGTGCGCGCCGAGCTTGAAGATCAAGCGGCACGCCTTGGCTGGCAAGCCCTGCACGACCAACTGGCGGCGATAGACCCGGTGTCCGCGGCGCGCATCCACCCCAATGACCCCCAGCGCCTTACCCGCGCACTGGAAGTCTGGCGTGTCAGCGGCCAGACCATGACTGAACACAGGCTGAAACAAACTGCGCAAAGTGCTGATGCAGGCGCATCTGGTCAGTCACAATTGCCCTATACTGTGGCGAATCTGGCCATCGCTCCGGCAAACCGCCAGGTGCTGCATGAACGAATTGCACAAAGATTCACAATTATGTTGGAACAGGGGTTTGTGGAGGAGGTCGTAGCACTGCGTTCCAGAGGTGATCTGCACCCAGGATTGCCTTCGATACGTGCTGTAGGCTACCGCCAAGTCTGGGATCATCTGGATGGCAAGCTGACGTCAGCCGAAATGCAGGAGCGCGGCATCATTGCCACGCGCCAATTGGCGAAGCGCCAGTTCACCTGGCTGCGCAGCTGGAGCGATTTGCACTGGTTGGACAGCCTGGACAGCGACAATCTGTCACGCGCCTTGAAATACTTGGGAACGGTCTCCATATTGAGCTGAGTCCTTGCAATTGCCGTCTATCCTTGGGGGTGTGACGGCCATGCGCTAATTATTTTCCGATTTTTTATTATTGATCCTTAAAGGAGTGCGGCACATGTCAAAAGGGCATTCGCTACAAGACCCTTACTTGAATACCTTACGTAAAGAGAAAGTGGGGGTTTCCATCTATCTGGTCAACGGTATCAAGTTGCAAGGTACGATCGAGTCGTTCGACCAGTTCGTAATCCTGTTGAAAAACACCGTCAGCCAGATGGTTTACAAACACGCTATCTCGACAGTCGTCCCTGTTCGTCCAATCCGTCTGCCTAGTGCAGCAGGTGATGAAGCAGCTGACGCTGAGCCAGGTAACGCCTGATAGGAGTCTCCTTTGTTCTTTGAGCGCCACGGTGGTGGTGAGCGAGTAATCCTCGTTCACTTGGATGGACAGGACCCTGAGGCGCGCGAAGATCCGCAGGAGTTTCAGGAGTTGGCAAATTCGGCCGGCGCCGAGACCGTCGCGTTTTTTAACGTGCCGCGTCATCGGCCAACCGCCAAATACCTGATTGGCAGCGGCAAGGTCGAGGAACTGCGCGACCTGGTCCACGCTGAAGAAGCCGATCTGGTGATCTTCAATCACACCCTCACGCCCAGTCAGGAACGTAACCTCGAACGTGTTTTCGAGTGTCGCGTGATCGACCGCACCGGTCTGATTCTGGATATTTTCGCCCAACGCGCGCGTACCCATGAAGGCAAGCTCCAGGTTGAACTGGCCCAGCTTGACCATATGAGTACCCGGCTGGTACGTGGCTGGACTCACCTTGAGCGTCAAGGTGGCGGTATCGGCATGCGTGGCCCGGGTGAAACCCAGCTCGAAACCGACCGACGTCTGCTGCGGGTCCGCCTGCGCCAGATCAAGGGTCGCCTCGAAAAAGTGCGCAGCCAGCGCGAGCAATCGCGACGTGGCCGTTCCCGTGCGGATATCCCTACCGTGTCCCTGGTGGGCTACACCAACGCCGGCAAGTCCACACTCTTCAACAACGTGACGAAATCGGACGTGTACGCGGCAGACCAACTGTTCGCCACGCTCGACCCGACCCTGCGCCGCCTGGATATCGGCGACCTGGGGCCGATCGTCCTGGCCGATACCGTGGGTTTCATCCGGCATCTGCCGCACAAGCTGGTCGAGGCATTTCGGTCTACGCTCGAAGAGTCGAGCAATTCCGACCTGCTGTTGCACGTGATCGATGCGGCCGAACCGGATCGCCTGCTGCAGATCGAGCAGGTGATGGTGGTGCTGGGCGAGATTGGTGCACAAGACTTGCCGATCCTGGAGGTCTA
Organism: Pseudomonas sp. R5-89-07; assembly: GCF_003851685.1. Classification (NCBI taxonomy): domain Bacteria; kingdom Pseudomonadati; phylum Pseudomonadota; class Gammaproteobacteria; order Pseudomonadales; family Pseudomonadaceae; genus Pseudomonas; species Pseudomonas sp. R5-89-07. The sequence goes on from NZ_CP027727.1 coordinate 624,110, forward strand.
TAACAAACTCGATTTGCTTGAAGGCGTAGAGCCGCAAATCCAGCGTGACGAGAACGGCAAGCCCCAGCGGGTCTGGCTGTCGGCGCGCGATGGCAGTGGTCTGGAGCTACTTGAACAGGCCATTGCCGAATTGCTCGGCAGCGATTTGTTCGTGGGCACCTTGCGCTTGCCGCAGCGTTTTGCTCGACTGCGTGCACAGTTTTTCGAGCTGGGTGCGGTACAGAAAGAAGAACACGACGAAGAAGGTGTCAGCTTGCTGGACGTTCGATTGCCACGCTCGGAGCTCAATCGACTGGTCAGTCGCGAGGGTGTTGTACCGGCAGAGTTCATCGAGCAACACACTTTGCAATAAAAGCCTGAGAAAGCGGTTGTGCCGCAGTAGCAGGCATTCTGTAGCATTGGTCGGCGCGCCGTGGGTGCGTCTTTGCTTTATCAGATGGAGAGCGCTATGGCTTGGAATGAGCCGGGTGGCAACTCGAATAATCAGGATCCTTGGGGTGGTAAGCGCCGCAATAACGGCGACCGCAAGGGGCCGCCGGATCTCGACGAGGCCTTCCGAAAGCTGCAGGAAAGCCTGAATGGGTTGTTCGGTGGTGGTAAAAAACGCGGTGGTGACGAGGGTGGTCGCACAAGCAAGGGCGGCGGCTATGGCTTGCTGGGCCTGGGCCTTGTCGTGCTCGCGGCCGTCTGGCTGTACAGCGCGGTCTACGTGGTGGACGAGCAGGAGCAAGCCGTGGTGCTGCGCTTCGGCAAGTACTACGAGACTGTCGGGCCGGGCCTGAACATCTACTTCCCGCCGATCGACAAGAAGTACATGGAGAACGTCACGCGTGAGCGTGCCTACACCAAGCAGGGCCAGATGCTCACCGAAGACGAGAACATCGTCGAGGTGCCGCTGACCGTGCAGTACAAGATCAGCAACCTGCAGGACTTCGTGCTGAACGTCGATCAGCCGGAAATCAGCCTGCAACACGCAACCGAAAGTGCCCTGCGCCACGTGGTAGGTTCTACCGCCATGGACCAGGTACTGACCGAAGGGCGTGAACTGATGGCCAGCGAAATCAAGGAGCGCCTGCAACGGTTCCTTGATACCTATCGCACCGGTATTACCGTCACTCAGGTCAACGTACAGAGCGCTGCTGCCCCGCGTGAAGTGCAGGAAGCCTTTGATGACGTGATCCGTGCCCGTGAAGACGAGCAGCGCTCGCGCAACCAGGCTGAAACCTACGCCAACGGCGTGGTGCCGGAAGCCCGTGGTCAGGCCCAGCGCATCCTTGAAGATGCCAACGGTTACCGCGACGAAGTGGTCTCCCGCGCCAAGGGTGAGGCAGATCGCTTTACCAAACTGGTTGCCGAGTACCGCAAGGCCCCTGAGGTGACCCGTGAGCGTCTGTACCTGGACACCATGCAGGAAGTCTTCAGCAACACCAGCAAGGTTCTCGTGACCGGTAGCAAGGGTGGGCAGAACAACCTGCTGTACCTGCCGCTGGACAAGATGATCGAAGGTGGTCGTAGCGGCGCCAGCGCGCCGTCCACCGGTTCGAATGCCGCTGCCAATGAAGCGAGCGCCCGTGCGGCCGCTGACTTGCTGCAACAGCAAGCACGTACCAGGGAGAGTCGTTGATGAGCAATAAATCGCTGACCGCCCTGATTGTGGGCGTCGTCGTGGTCATCGCTGCCTGGAACTGCTTCTACATCGTGGCTCAGACCGAGCGTGCGGTGCTGCTGCAATTCGGTCGCGTGGTCCAGGCGGATGTCCAGCCGGGCCTGCACGTGAAAGTCCCCTACGTCAACCAGGTGCGCAAGTTCGACGCCCGCCTGATGACCCTGGATGCACCGACACAGCGCTTCCTGACCTTGGAAAAGAAAGCCGTGATGGTTGACGCCTACGCCAAGTGGCGCGTCAAGGATGCCGAGCGCTTCTACACCGCGACTTCCGGCCTCAAGCAGATTGCCGACGAGCGTTTGTCGCGCCGTCTGGAATCGGGCCTGCGTGACCAGTTTGGTAAGCGCACCCTGCACGAGGTGGTATCGGGTGAACGTGACGCGCTGATGGCTGACATCACCCGTTCGCTGAACACCATGGCCGAGAAAGAGCTGGGTATCGAAGTGGTCGATGTCCGGGTCAAGGCTATCGACCTTCCGAAGGAAGTGAACCGCAGCGTGTTCGAGCGCATGAGCACCGAGCGTGAGCGTGAAGCCCGTGAGCACCGCGCCAAGGGTAACGAGCTGGCCGAAGGTATCCGTGCGGATGCCGATCGTCAGCGCCGTGTACTGCTGGCCGAAGCCTATCGCGAGTCTGAAGAGGCCCGTGGTGATGGTGATGCTCAAGCCGCGGCGATCTACGCCAAGGCTTACGGCCAGGACCAGGAGTTCTACGCGTTCTACCGTAGCCTGCGTGCCTACCGTGAAAGCTTCGCGAACAAGACTGACGTGCTGGTGCTGGACCCAAGCAGCGACTTCTTCCGCTACCTGGAAAAGTCCAAGTAACAGGCCTGTGACTGTGTAGGAACCACTCCGTCGGGCGGCTAAAGTGCCTGGCGGGGTGATCCTTTCAGAAAACGGGTGTATGATGCGGCAGCCGGGAAATTCCCGGCTTTTTTGCGTCTGCATGTTCGATTCGGCAGGCGTGACAGGTTTTTCGAGGAAAGTGCCCGACGAGGCCGGTTACAGGTCGTTCGTCACGTCGCTCTTGCGCGTGGTTTATGCAGGCAGCGGGTATTTTCTGCTTCACTCAAGGCTCGGCCGAGGGCTGGCCGCCCGGATCATAGGGGAATGGCGTAATGGCAACGGTAGACCGCTGGCTGCTGCCAGATGGCATCGAAGAAGTACTGCCACCAGAGGCTGCGCGCATTGAAGTAGCGCGTCGCCAGGTGTTGGATCTGTTCCAGAGCTGGGGTTACGAGTTTGTCGTGACCCCCCATATCGAGTACCTGGAATCCCTGCTGACCGGCGCGGGCCAGGACCTGGATCTGCGCACCTTCAAGGTCATCGACCCGCAATCGGGCCGGCAAATGGGTTTCCGGGCCGACATCACGCCGCAGGTGGCGCGTATCGATGCGCACACCCTGCGCCGCGAAGGCCCGAGTCGCCTGTGCTACGCCGGCAGCGTGCTGCATGCCCAGCCGCGTGCCTTGTCCTCTTCCCGTAGCCCGATCCAGTTGGGCGCCGAGTTGTATGGCGATGCGAGCCCGAGCAGCGACGTTGAAGTGATCAGCCTGATGCTGGCGATGTTGCAACTGGCTGACGTGCCGGACGTACACATGGACCTTGGCCACGTCGGTATCTACCGTGGCCTGGCCCGTGCGGCCGGCTTGTCCGGTGAAGTTGAGCAACAGTTGTTCGATGCCCTGCAACGCAAGGCCATCGATGAAGTCATCGCCCTGACCGCCGGCGTGCCAGCTGAACTGGCCGACATGCTGCGGGCGCTGGTCAACCTGTGCGGTGGCCGTGAAGTGCTGGTGGCTGCACGTGAGCGTCTGGCCAATGCGCCAGCACCGGTGCTGGCTGCGCTGGACGATGTGCTGGCGATTGCCGAGCAACTGTCGGCGCGCTTCCCGGAGCTGCCGCTGTACTTTGACCTGGGCGAGTTGCGCGGCTACCACTACCACACCGGTGTGGTGTTCGCGGTGTTCGTACCGGGTGTTGGCCAGGCCATCGCCCAAGGCGGTCGCTATGACGATATCGGCGCCGACTTCGGTCGCGCCCGTCCGGCGACCGGCTTTTCCACCGATTTGAAAACCCTGGTGACCCTGGGGCGTGCTGAGGTCGAGCTGCCGTCTGGTGGCATATGGATGCCCGACAGTACGGACGCGGCACTCTGGCAGCAGGTTTGCCAGTTGCGCAGTGAGGGTCAGCGTGTCGTCCAGGCCTTGCCTGGGCAGCCATTGGCCGCCGCCCGTGAAGCGGACTGCGACCGGCAATTGATTCAGCAGAACGGGCTTTGGCAAGTATCGCCACTGGCTTCTTGAGTTTTCCTGCCGGCCATCGCCGGCACCAAGTTTGCGCGAATGAGGACAAGTGTTATGGGTAAGAATGTCGTAGTCCTGGGCACCCAGTGGGGTGATGAGGGCAAAGGCAAGATCGTTGATCTGCTGACCGAACATGCTGCCGCCGTAGTGCGCTACCAGGGTGGCCACAACGCGGGCCACACCCTGGTCATCGATGGCGAAAAAACCGTCTTGCACCTGATCCCTTCGGGCGTTCTGCGCGAAGGCGTGCAGTGCCTGATCGGCAACGGCGTGGTGGTTGCACCGGACGCCCTGTTGCGCGAGATCACCAAGCTGGAAGAGAAAGGCGTACCGGTGCGTGAGCGCCTGCGTATCAGCCCTTCCTGCCCGCTGATCCTGTCCTTCCACGTAGCGCTGGACCAGGCCCGTGAAAAGGCCCGTGGCGAGCTGAAGATCGGCACCACCGGTCGCGGCATCGGCCCGGCCTACGAAGACAAGGTGGCGCGTCGTGGCCTGCGTGTGGGCGACCTGCTCAACATGCCGCGCTTTGAAGACAAGCTGCGTGAACTGGTGGAATACCACAACTTCATGCTGGTGGGTTATTACAAAGAGCCTGCCATCGAGTTCGAAAAGACCCTGGCCGAGTGCAAGGAATACGCTGAGCTGCTCAAGCCGCTGATGCTGGACGTGACCGCCGAGCTGCACGACCTGCGCCGCGCCGGCAAGGACATCATGTTCGAAGGCGCCCAGGGTTCGTTGCTCGACATCGACCACGGCACCTACCCGTACGTGACCAGCTCCAACACCACCGCTGGCGGCGTTGCCACCGGTTCAGGCGTTGGCCCGATGTTCCTGGACTACATCCTGGGCATCACCAAGGCTTACACCACGCGTGTAGGTTCTGGCCCGTTCCCGACAGAGCTGTTCGACGAAGTCGGCGCCCACCTGGCCAAGCAAGGTCACGAGTTCGGCGCAACCACCGGCCGTGCCCGTCGTTGCGGCTGGTTCGACGCCGTTATCCTGCGTCGTGCTATCGATGTGAACAGCATCTCGGGCATCTGCCTGACCAAGCTGGACGTACTCGACGGCCTGGAAGCCATCAACATCTGCATCGGTTACAAGGATGCAGAGGGCAACGACGTGGCGCCAACCGACGCAGACAGCTACGTGGGCCTGCAGCCTGTGTACGAAGAAGTGCCGGGCTGGACCGAATCGACCGTGGGGGCCAAGACCCTGGAAGAGCTGCCAGCCAATGCCCGTGCTTACATCAAGCGCGTTGAACAGCTGATTGGCGCACCGATCGACATTATTTCGACGGGCCCTGACCGTAACGAGACCATCGTGCTGCGTCACCCGTTCGCGTAATAAGCTGTTGATGTAAAAAGCAAAGGGCTCCTTCGGGAGCCCTTTGTCGTTTCTGTCGGGCAAACGGCACGACCCTTGCTGTATTTCCATCTTTCGAGGTGCTATCAAATTAATGGCACCCGTGGTGGAGGGATTTCCAGTGTCTGCCGTTCTCTCGTTGTTACAAAGCCGTCTGTTGCGGCCGGTGTTCGTTACCCTCGGTATCGCTCTTTTGGTGCAAGTGCTGGTGGCCGTCGCGCTGACGCGGAGCACCGTCACCGCCCTGGAGGCCGATTTGGGTAACCGCCTGGGCGTTGATAGCCAGAAGTTGTCCGGCGAATTGGCCCAGGCCGGCAAGGAAGTCACGTCGAGCCTGGATAGTTTGTCCTCCAGTACTCGTCAGCGTCTTACCGCTGGGCTTTCCACCCGTCTTCAGGGGGAGCAGAAGCAGTTGCGTGCGACTCTGGAGAAGGACTTGCAGGACTCAGCCAATGACATGGCGCAGTTGCTGGCGTCGGTGGCGCCGCGTGCCATGTGGGACAGCGACGTGCCGACATTGTCCGAATTTGCCCGGCGTGCGCAGCGCAATCCCAACGTGTTGTTCGTGGTCTATGACGACGCGGCGGGCGAGCACCTGACCCGTTACTTGAACCGTGAAAACCCGATCAACCAGGCCTTGTTGGCAAAAGGCGCGGGGGAGCGGGCTCTGGATAAGGTGCTCGACGCGGCCAAGGCTGATCCTTCGGTGTATTACGTCGAAGCATCGATCAGCCCCAACGGCGTGGAGATCGGCAAGGTTCGCATGGGGGTTTCCACCGCTTCGGTTGAAGCTGACCTGCAGGCACTGGACAAGCGTTTCGCCGCGTTGATCGCCAGCGGTGATCAACTGGTCGGCGACAGCCTCAAAGGCGCAGCGGCCGATAGCGCTGCCGCCATGGGCGCGCGCCTGCAGTCAGCGCAAGCCACTGCCACCCAGATGACCGCCAACACCACCAGCGCGGTTCAGGAGGCTGCCGGCACCTTGCGCTGGCGGATCGGCATGGGCCTGGCGCTGGTGGGTCTTGGTGTATTGCTGCTGATCGCCATCGTGCTCGGTCGCCGCGTGGTCAACCGCCTGAAACTGTTGATCGCCGCCATGGATGATCTGGCGGCGGGTGAGGGCGACCTCACCAAGCGCGTGCAAATCAGCAGCAAGGACGAAATCGGCGACATGGCTTCGGCGGTCAATCGTTTTGTGGATAAGTTGCAGCCCATCGTGCGCGAGGCGGGAGACGTCGCCCAGCGCACCGGTGTGGAAATCGGCGCGATGACCTTGCGCAATGCGGGTGCCGATGCGGCGGCCGGGTTGCAGCGTGATGAGGTGGCAGAGAGTCTGCGTGCCTTGTCGCAAATGGCTGATGAGGCCCAGGCCGAAAGCCATGCCATGCAGGCGGCGCTGCAGCAGGTGGTGGATATTCGCCAGGCGACGGATGAAAACTCACGCACCTCGGCCGAAGTCGGCAGTTTGATCGAGGCGCTGGCCGGGCAAGTGCAGGCGGGGTCGCAGGTTATCGAGCGCCTGGCTCAACAGAGCGAGCAGATCGAAGTGGTACTGACGGTGATCCACGGTATCGCCGAGCAAACCAACCTGCTTGCCCTGAACGCGGCCATCGAAGCGGCGCGTGCCGGTGAAACGGGACGCGGGTTTGCGGTGGTGGCGGACGAGGTACGTGCGCTGGCCAGCAAAACCCAAAGCTCCACCGGTGACATCCAGGCGCATATCGTGGCGTTGCAGCAGGGCGCGCGTGAGGCGGTAGAAACCATCGGCAAGGCCGGGCGCCAGGCCAGTGAAGGGCTGCTGGTGCTGCGCGACAGCGTGCGCCTGCAACAGACGGT